>NZ_JALHLF010000270.1 GCF_022832435.1 Novosphingobium organovorum
AGGCGAAAGCCGCAATGGGAGCAATGCCGAACAAGACCGACCGCAATGATGCCCGAGGCCTGGCACAAATCATCCGGACCGGGTGGTATCGCCAGGTTCACGTCAAAAGCGTTCCATCGAGAATGGCGCGCTCACTGCTGGTGGCGCGCCGGACGGTACTGTGCAAGTTGCGCGACATGGAGAACGCAGTGCGGGCAGTCTTGCGGGAAAGCGGGCTTAAAGTGGGCTCGCCGCGACGCAAGCAGTTCGCTGCCAGGGTCCGCGAACTGGCCGAAACTGACCCCACATTGACCGACATAACCGAACCTTTGTTGGCGATTATCGCAAGCATGTATCGCGAACTCGAGCGCCTGACGCGGCGCGCGTTGGAATCGGTTCGCGTCGAACCAATCTGCCGACAGCTGATGACGGTACCCGGCGTCGGGCCGCTGACGGCACTGGCGTTCCGTGCGACCGTGGATCAGCCCGAGCGCTTCCGGCGGTCCCGCGATGTTGGCGCCC
>NZ_JALHLF010000271.1 GCF_022832435.1 Novosphingobium organovorum
ACGGCAACGAAGGCCGACCATCCCCCCGTCACCACACGTGTCGCGGTCCCCGACAGCGCGACGATCCGGTCCATCCCCGCGAGCAGCGCGCGGTCGTGGCTGGCGACCAGCACCCCGCCGTGCCAACCCTCGAGCACCCGCAGGACCAGCGCCCGCCCCGCCGCATCGAGATTGTTGGTCGGCTCGTCGAGCAGCAGCAGGTCGGGCCGCTCGATCAGCAGCCGCGCCAGCGCGACACGGGTGCGCTCCCCACCCGACAGGCTCGCCACGCGCCGATCGAGCGCGAGGCCCGCCAGGCCCACCTCGACCAGCGCTTCCGCGATCCGCGCTTCGAGCGTCCAGTCGGCCTCGGCGAAGTCCGCCTCGTCCCCCTCCCCCGCAACGATCCGCGCAAGCCGGGCGAGCCCCGGCGCCACGCCCAGCACATCGCCCAGCGCGCGGCGGCCGTCCCAGTCCTGTTCGAGCAGACCGACCCGCCCGGCGCGCACCACGCAG
>NZ_JALHLF010000272.1 GCF_022832435.1 Novosphingobium organovorum
CGATAGCCAGAGCGTGAAAACGACCGAGAGCGGCGGTCCGAGTGGATATGACGCGGGCAAGAAGGTCAAAGGCCGCAAGCGTCATATCCTGACCGACACCTCCGGCTTTCTGATCTCCATCCTCGTGCACACTGCCGATATTCAGGACCGGGATGGCGCCGTCGACGTGCTCAAAAGGATTTGCCAGCGCTTCCCCTGGCTGCGCCATATCTTCGCCGATGGTGGCTACGCCGGTGACAAGCTCAGAACGGCACTCGCCAAAGCCGGAAACTGGGTCATCGAGATCATCAAGCGTTCCGACAAGGCCAAGGGCTTCGAAGTCCTCCCGCACCGCTGGGTCGTCGAGCGCACCTTCGCCTGGCTGGGACGCTGTCGCCGCCTCGCAAAGGACTGGGAAGCGACCGTCGCCTCTTCAACCGCCTGGGCTATGATCGCTTCTATCCGCATGC
>NZ_JALHLF010000273.1 GCF_022832435.1 Novosphingobium organovorum
TGCGCGCCCGCGTCGAGCACGACCACCGCCAGCGGCCGCATCGAGGCCGCGCGCGCCTGCGCCAGCGCGCCCGCGACGATCGCCTGAGCCATGGCCAGGGTGAGGGGCGGGGTGAGGGTCATGCGATCTCCATCGGGTTGAACAGCCAGGCATCGCGCGCGGCAAGCAGCGGTGCGGCCGAACCGCTCGCGGTACCAAAGACGTAGTGGTCGGGGCGCACCAGCACCGCATCGACGCCGTGCGCATCGAGCCAGGCGGTGAGCGCGCCGCCGTCGGGCAGGTCGGCAACGACCGTGCAACGGCCATCCGCGACCGGGCAGGCCAACGCCGCGCTGCGCACGAACAGCCGCCAGCCGCCGCCGACCCGATCGTCGAGCTTGCGCCCGTCGTCGAGCACCGGCTGAACGAAGCGCGCGCCGCCCGCCGGGGTGGAGCCGAGCACCAC
>NZ_JALHLF010000274.1 GCF_022832435.1 Novosphingobium organovorum
GAGCCCGAGATCGGCGAGGTCCGCGCTGGTGCGCGCCAGGCGGCCGCGGCGCGCCAGGCCAGGAATGAGCGCGCCCAGCGCCGGGTCGGCGTAGAGCGCGGCGATGTCGCGGTGGAAGGCCTGCTGCATGCGCAGGAAGTGCCCGTAGCCTTCGAGGCTGGTGAAACTGCCGCGATCGATGATCGAGGTGTCGAGCGTCTGATGCAGGTCGTGGGTTGCGTCGCGCAGGCGGCGCGCGCGCGAGGCTTCCTGGGGCTGGGCTTCGAGGGTCTGGGTCTGGGACATGGCGGGCAACTTTCACAAGGCTGTGCAGGGAAGAGGGGCGGATCGAGGGGGCGGTGTCAAGACGTGATCGCGAAATCGATCGGCAGGGTGAGCCCGAGCCGGGCGGGAGAACCGGGTGGCGGCGCGGGGAGCGGCGCGGCGCGCGCGAGCGTGGC
>NZ_JALHLF010000275.1 GCF_022832435.1 Novosphingobium organovorum
CTGGGCGAACCGGGGCACGGCGCGCGCGAACCGCTCGCCCTGCGCAACCGGTTGCTTTTCGCGCTCGCCCGGCGCTGCGGCACGCGCGCGATCGTGCTCGAGACCGGCTTTACCGAGGCCCGCCGCCTCGATCGCTATGTCCTGGGCGAAGGTGAGGACAGCGCGGCCCGTCGCGACGCCGTGCTCGCCAGCGGGTTCACCTGGGGCTTTGGCGCGCTGGCGCAGAACCGCGCGCTGATCCGCGATCTGCGCGCCTACAACGCGGCCCATCGCGGCGATCCGATCCACCTCTACGGCATGGACCTGCCGGGCGGCGATGCCGACGATGGCATGGCCCATACCGGCCGCGTGCTCACCGCGCTCGCCGCGTACCTTCGCGCCCCCGCCGGAGCGCCGGGGCCGGGCGTCCCCGCCCCGGTGCGCGCCGTGC
>NZ_JALHLF010000276.1 GCF_022832435.1 Novosphingobium organovorum
AGCGCTCGCCGCCGTAACCGATCAGTTCGAGCGGGTCTTGCGGCGCAAAGGCGCGTCGGACGGTGCCGCACAGCGCCGCGCGCGCCGCCTCATCGGCAAGGCTTTCGGGCCGGGCCAGCGCGCGCACGAGAGCATAGGCGGTGGCGGCGCGCTCGAGCATCGCGTCGGGATCGAAATCGAGCGCGCGGCTGCGGCGCTGGTGCATCTGCGCGGCAATCGCGCGCAGCAGCGCGGCGAGGCGTGGCAGATGATCGGCGCGGGTCGAGACCGAAAGCGCGAACAGCGCCTCTTCGAGCGGCAGGGGGGCAAGGTTCAGGCCCAGCAGCGCGACCTCGCCCAGCGCGCGCTCGATCCGTGCGAGAAAGGCCGGGTCGGGCGGCACCCATGCCGC
>NZ_JALHLF010000277.1 GCF_022832435.1 Novosphingobium organovorum
ATGATCAACAACAACACGGTCGTAGGCTTCGACGATCAGGGGCGCGTGATGATCACTTATCACAAGTACGATGCCCGGGGGGACACGCAAATCTTCGTGGCGCGGCGCGAGCGGAAAGGCTGGGTCACCGCCCAGGTCACGCACTGGAAAGGCTTTCGCTGGGACTTTCATGGCTATGGTTCGCTCGACAGCCGGCTCTTCGTGAAAGGCCCCCAACCAGCCGGAAACGACTTGCTGCGGGTCTCGGTCGTTCGCGACGGCGCGCCGATCGATCTTCTGATCGACGCCAAGACGCTTGCCCTCGTCGCGGAACAGCCGCGCCACACACTCGCGGCCACGCTCGCTTCGCGCCTGCCC
>NZ_JALHLF010000278.1 GCF_022832435.1 Novosphingobium organovorum
ACGGCGGCGTCTTGCGCCGGAGCCGCAGCGGCCTGCTCGGCAGCGCGGGTCTTGGCCTCGGCATCGGCCGCCGCCTTGGCCTTGGCTTCGGCTTCGGCGCGCACCGCGGCCTCTTCCTCGGCGCGGCGGTTATCCTCGGCGCGGCGCTTTTCTTCCTCGATCGCCTGGAGCTTTTCCTCCTCCTCGCGACGGCGGTTTTCCTCGCCCATGCGCAGGCGATCTTCCTCGGCCTCGCGCTGAAGGCGCGCGACACGCTCCTGCGGCGTCTCGCCCGGAGGGCCCTTGCGCAGCGGGCTGGGCGCGGGCTTCTTCTTGGCGACCGGTGCGGGGCGCGCGGCCGGACGGGCCGGAG
>NZ_JALHLF010000279.1 GCF_022832435.1 Novosphingobium organovorum
CCGAACAACGGAGTAACCGGGCGCATCTACAGCGGCATAAACGTGTTGATCCTGTGGGCAGCCGGGATCGGGGGCGGCTATTCCTCGCAGCGCTGGCTTACCTACAAGCAGGCCGAGAAGGCAGGCGGCAACGTCAAGCGCGGAGAGAAGGGAACGGTCATTTGTTACGCGGATCGTTTCACGCCCAAGGACGAGGCGCAGAAGGCGCAAAGCGAGGAGCGTGACGCGCGCACCGTGGCGTTCCTTAAGAGGTTCACGGTCTTCAATTTGGACCAGTGCGAGGGCCTGTCGATTGATGCGGGCGAAGCTTCAAATGTTCCCGATCC
>NZ_JALHLF010000028.1 GCF_022832435.1 Novosphingobium organovorum
GCGCCCCTGATCGTCGAAGCCTACGACCGTGTTGTTGTTGATCATCCCGCCCCGCACGGGGACAGGGTCGACGATCTCCGCCGTCGACAGCGTGATGGGCAGGGTGAGTGCGGTGCCGTCTGAACGCTCCCAGTGCACCAGATCGCGGCTGCGCGCGTAGCTCAGGTCATGGTTGGTCTCGGCGGCCGGCGTGTCGCGCCAGACCCAGGCGAGATGGAAATAGCCGTCGGGGCCGCGCGTGGGGCCCATGAAGTAGGCACTGCGCTTGCCCTGGCCATCGACCAGGGGCTGGCTTTGAAGATGCGCCCAGCGCTGCGTTGCGGCATCGTAGCCGTCGTAGATCTCATTGCCATTGCCGCTGATCCCGTCGCGGTACTTGAAGATCAGCTCGCCCGACGCGTTCTTGAGGAACACGGGATAGGTCATATGCTGCTCGACCGCGCGATCGACCAGTACGGGGACCCGGTGAAGCGTGCGCACATCGCCTGGGTCCTGCGTGCGGTAATAGACCAGCGGATCGCCGTGCATGTTGGCGATGACGTGCACCTGTCCCTGGCTGTCGAGCGCCATGGCGATGTAGTTGTGGCTGTCCCACCCTGTCCAGCTGTCGAGTTTGTCGTAGACCCAGTCCTTGCCGCCGCGTGAGCGGGAGGCGACCGTCAGTTGCCGGTTCGCATCGTAATAGGCAATGAAGATGCGGTGCTGGTCCGAGGCCATCGCGAAATCGACCTTGTGGCTCGACCACACCTGATCGACGGCGGAAAGATGATAGGCGGGCACGGGCGCGGCACTGCCGTCCGGCGCGGCGGCGGGCCGGTGGACGGCAGCGCTCACGGAGCCCGTGTCGCAAAGGGCGGGCACGGCGCTACCGGCAAGAGCAGCGCCAGCCAGCGTCAGGGCAAACAGCTTGGTCATGGATCGGTATTCTCTCAGTTGTCGCCACCGGGTCTGGCCGGGCCGGGCGCGGCAAGTGTGTCGAGGTTGGAGGGGGAGAGGCGCAGGGTAAAGCTTACAGCGCCTTTGCCGGTCCGGTATTGCGCCAGAGGCTGGCCACGCTCGCTCCACTGGGTGTCTCCGCCTACGCCCCACTGGGCCCCATCGACGAGCAGCGTGCCATGGTCGTGGGGGCGGATGTCACTGGATTTCCACGTGCCTGGTGTGCGCCGGTAGAGGTCGGAATAGGGAAAGGCGAGGGCATTCATCATGAGCGGCCGCGCCCCTTCGACGTGAAGCCCGTTGCCCGCTCCGGTGATGTCCATCCAGCGCACGTCCACCTTGTTGCCGGTCTCCTGAGGGCGGATATAGTCGTGGTCCTGGTCTGCCAGCGCGCCGCGCCACAGGCCGATGGGGGCCGAAGTCTTGCGATCGACATAGCTTTCGTGCGGGCCGCGCCCGTACCATTCCACCGTGTCGAGCGTTGTGGGTAGGGCGAAGGAAAGGCCCACGCGGAACGGCGCCGGCACGTCAGGCCCCAAGGGGTCGAGCGTGCCCGTGATCGTGACCGAACCATCGCTCGCCATGTGGAAGAGCGTGTGGAAGCGCGCTTTGCCATTGCCCAGATCGTAATCGACACGCGCTTCCTGCGCGCCATCAGGCATGTGCTCGATGCGAAAGCCCGTCACCTTGCGCATTTCGCTCATCGCCTTCCAGGGGGCGAGTTGCCGTTGGGTGCCGATGCCGATGTCGTTGTCGGTGACCGCGCGCCAGAAATTGGGCGATCCGCCCTCGGCGAGCACCGTGCCGCCATGCGCGTAGGCGCGCACGAGCCCGCTGTCGCGATCGAGCGTCAGCGTGCTGCCTGCGGCCATGAGGCTGACGCTGCGCCCCTCTTCACGGACCAAGACGGGCCCCGCTGGCGGCGGGGTCAGCGACGGGGTATCGGAGGCCAGAGCGAACTGTTCCCAGCCCACTACGCTTCCGGGCTCGACGAGCGGTATCGTTCCGGCCTTTGCGCGGGCCTGGATGGTGACGAAGTATTCTGCCCCGTCCTTGTGGGGGAACGCGGCGACGGGCAGTTGCAGGCTGGCGGTCCCGTGCGCGGGAACATCGGGCCGCGCCAGCGCGCCCTTGGCGATGGGGACGCCGTTCTCCTCCAGTTCCCAGTCGAAGGTGTAGCCGGATAGATCCAGAAAATCCTGGCGGTTGTGCACGTTCAGGCGGCCGGCTGCGGGATCGAAATCATCGAATTCGACCGGGCTGTAGACCTTGCGCAGTTCGTACAGCGCGGGGTTGGGGGTGCGGTCGGACTGGAGCAGCCCATCGCCGAACTCGATGTCGCCGCCAGGGTTGGGGCCGTACTCGCTGCCATCGCCCCAGTAGCGCGTACCGTCCTTGGTATGGCGATACATCGATTGGTCCACCCAGTCCCACACGAAGCCACCCTGGAGGCGATCGGGATGGGCGTGGATGGTGTCCCAGTATTCCTTCAGGTCGCCCCCTGAATTGCCCATCATGTGCGCGTATTCGCACTGGATCATGGGCTGCTTGAAAGTCCAGTTCGTGGCGTAGTCGATCATCTTGGCCGCACTGTCGTACATCGGCGCATAAATGTCCGCGTACCAGTTCGGTCGATGCTCGCCATTCGGAATTTCGCCCCAACCCAGATAGCTGACGAGGCGGGAGGGGTCGCGCGTTTTGGCCGCTTTGGCCGCGGCTTCGAAATTGGGGCCGATTCCCGCTTCGTTGCCGAGCGACCAGAAGATCACCGAGGGGTGGTTCTTGTCACGCTCGATCATGTTGGCGACCCGGCTCACGTGGGCGGCCTTCCACGCCGGGTCGAACCCGATCTGGTAGCGCGCGCGTTCGTCGGGATGAACGTCGTTGCCATAGGCCATGTAGGCATGGCTCTCGATGTCGGCCTCGTCCATGATGTAGAGGCCGTAGCGATCGGCAAGCTCATAGATGTAGGGGTCGTTGGGATAGTGCGACGTGCGCAGCGCGTTGACGTTGTTCTGCTTCATCAGGCGCACGTCCTTCTCCATGAGGGCGCGCGAGACGACGTGGAAGGTTTCCGGGTCATGTTCGTGGCGGTTGACGCCGCGGATCGTGATCGGCTTGCCGTTGACGGTGACAAGGCCGTTGCGGATCTCGATGGTGCGAAAACCGACCTTGACCGGGGTGGACTGCATGAGGTGCCCGGCCGCGTCCTCGAGTTCGACGAGCAGCGTATAGAGGTTGGGTGTCTCCGCGCTCCAGGGTTTGACCGCGGGCACTTCGCCGCGAAGCGTCAGCGTGCGTTCGGTGCGCCCGGCGGGGACCGCTGCGGTTTGCGTCAGGATCGATCGGTCGCCGTCGAGCAGGGTGATGCGCGCGCGGCTGGCCGCGCCGGGCGTGACGGCCAGGTCGACGGCCAGTTCCCCGTTGCGGTACGCGGCGTCGAGGTGGGCATGGACGAACGAATCGCGTATCCGCAGTTTCGGTGCCGCCATGACATAGACATCGCGCTCGATGCCCGAAACGCGCCAGAAGTCCTGGTCTTCGAGATAGGAGCCGTCGGACCAGCGAAAGATCTGGATGGCGATCGTGTTGCGGCCCGGGTGAGCGAAGGGTGTGAGGTCGAATTCGGACGGCAGCTTGCTGTCCTGCGAGTAGCCGACTTTCTTGCCGTTGAGCCAGACGTAGTAGGCCGATCCGGCCGCGCCGATGTGCAGGATGATGTCCTGGCCGTTCCAGTCCGAGGGGATGTCGAAGTCGCGGCGGTAGGAGCCGACCGGGTTGGTGCTGTGCCGGATCAGCGGGCGATCGGCTGGAAACGGATAGGTGACGTTGTTGTAGCGCGGCTGGTCGAACCCTTCGGCCTGCCAGTCCGCCGGGACCTTGATCGAGGCCCAGTTCGAGACGTCGAAGCCTGGCTTTTCGAACCCCTCGGGCAGGATGTCGGCATTGGGCGACAGCGCGAATTTCCATGTCCCGTCTAGCGACTGGAAACGTCGTGAACGCGCCATCTCGCCACTCAGCGCGATGGCGCGGCTCTCATAGGGAAAGCCGCTCGCCCTTGCGGGCAGCGTGTTGATCGCGAAGACCTCGGGGTTTTCCCAATCGGGCCGCGAGGGATCGACCTGGACGGGCTCCACCCGGGGGGGCTCTGCCTGCGCCGCGTTCGCCATGGCCAAGGCCAGTGTGCCGATACCGGCCGCCATCAGGCGGTTACGATTGCGCGCCATACTTCATTCCTCTCTGCGTTCCGGGCTCGCATGGCCAGGGCTTGTCTTTGCATTCGTGGGGGGGGGGGGGCTGGCGGGCCAGCGGCCGTGAAAAGGCGTGGGAACCGCAGCCGCGCTCACGAGGGGCGGTCGAGCTTCGCCACGGCCGTCGCGGCCAGGAGAAACGCGCCCACCCCATAGAACTGGGTATCCTGCGCCGATACGCTGTCGGGCTGGTCGCCAACCTGCTGAACCCAGCCCAACCGGCCGTCGGGCTGGATCGCGCGCAGCAGGGCAGCCCAGCCCTTGCGCACGGTGGGTTCGTAGTCGCTGCGCGAAAGCACCCCCGCCTCGATCCCCCACGCCAGGGCATAGGTATAGAACGCCGTGCCGCTGGTTTCGGGAGGCGCGTTTTCCGGGGCGAGAAGCGACGGCGGCCAATAACCGTCGGGGCGTTGCAGGGTCGCGACGCGGGCGGCCATCTCGCGAAACAGGGCTTCCATGCGCCGGCGATCGGGACTGTCTTTTGCCAGGCGTGGGATGATCCGCGCCATGCCGCCCATGACCCAGCCGTTCCCTCGGCTCCAGAACACCTTTCGCCCGTGGGAATCGCGCCGGTCGAAGAAGCGGCTGTCGCGGTAATAGAGATGTTCGGCGGGATCGTACAGGAAGTCGGTCGTCGCCCAGAATTCCTTCAGCGCGAACTGGCGATAACGGGGGTCTCGGGTCTGGTCGGACAGCGCGACGAAGGCGGGTGGGGCCATGAACAGGGCATCGCACCAGCACCAGCGCTTGAGGCATTCGGTGGCGCCATAGCCCTGCGGCGGAATGACGAAAGCCAGTGTCGTGATGGCCGGCTTGGTGACGACGGTGCCGAATGTGGCGCGGGTGGGCGCGAGCGCGGCTGGGCCTGCGCCGTGCGAGGCTGCCCAGACATAGGCTTGGGAGATCGCCTGGTCATCGGCGAAATACGTGGAATCGCCGGGGCGCCAGCGGTTGCGCGCGCCCATGTCGAGGATGGCCTGGCGGATACGCGCAGGCGCACCGGACGCGGCGAGGTCGGTCATCCCGATCCAGAACACGGCCTGCTCCCATCCGCGAGTCAGGCGGGTTCCCTCGCTGGCCTCGCGGATATGCGAGACATCCTCGAGGTGGGCGAGCTGCCAGTCGGCAAGCGCAAGCGCAGCCTTGAGCGGGGGCGGAGCGGCCGGTGCCGCGTTGGCCGGTGCGGACAGGAAAAGCCCAGCGCACAAAACGAGTAGAATTCCCCGGAACATTGCCTCTCCCTGGTGGCGTGATTCGCCAGCCGTTGCGAGCAAAGTTTCGATGTTCGTGGCTCTTGCGTCAATTGTCGGACTTGAAAAATCTTCGCCTATCGCCGGCAAATGCCTATGAGCGAGTGCGAAAGGGACGAAAATCAAGAGATGATTCGCGTCATCGTGCGATGCCATGCGGTACTTGACGCGTGATGGGAGTTACGCACACGATAGATTTGTCATACTAATGAGGGAGAGGGTATGATCATGCGCAATCAAAGACGGGCATCGCGAGCCGGGGTCGTGCTGGCTCTGGTCGTGGTGGGCATAACCGCTGTGGGCGCGGCGCCGGCTCCTCGCCAGGTGGCGGCCGGCCCCTCGGCGCAGGCCGGTGATCAGGACACGCCCCGTGCGGTCGCCCAAGTCGCCGCCTATCGCTACGACGATCTGCTCTGGGAGAACGACCGTACCGCCCATCGCATCTACGCCCGCCCGCTCGAGGCTGCGGAGCCACCGTCGGGTTCGGGGATCGATTCGTGGGGCAAGAATGTCGCCCGGCCCTTCGCGGATCGTCAGCTGCGGACCGGCGATCAGCACAGGACCCATGGCGAAGGGCTCGATTTCTACAACGTGGGCACCAGCCGTGGTGCCGGAGGGCTGGGGATCTGGTACGACAACAAGCTCTGGACCTCGCGCAACTACGTGCGCTCGCGGATTCTGCAGACAGGTGGCCAAGTCGCCGATTTCGAGGTCGACTACGCGCCCTGGCCGGTCGATGTCGCGCGACGGGTCTGGGAGACGCGCCGTTTCACCCTGCCGTTGGGAACTCACTTCACCAGGATGGTCTCGACGCTCCGCTCCGACAGCTCCGCGCCGCTCGTGGTCGGCATCGGCATAGGCAAGCACACCACCGGGGGCGGTCACGGTGAACTGACGATCGATCGCGAAAGGGGAATGATCAGCTGGTGGGGACCGCAGGATGGCGATCATGGCCGGATGGCCATTGCGATCCGCGTCGATCCCAAGCAGCTCGCGCAGATTCGAGAGGATGCCTCTAACTACCTCATCTTGCTCAACGTCACGCCCGGCATGCCCTTCGTCTACTACTCGGCGAGCGCCTGGAGTGAGGGACAGGACCATTTTACCACCCGTTCAGCCTGGGATGCGTACGTCCGGGGCGAACCGCTTGATTTCCATCCCCCGAAGGAGGGCGCATGACCATCGATCGCCGCGCGCTCATGAAGCAGGCCGCTACCGGTGCCGCTGGCGTGGCGCTGGTCTCCCGTCCGGCGATCGCGCAAGGCGGCGCCGAGCCACAAGCGGGAGTGGGGGAGCCGGGTGGCTTGTATCCAGGCGCCCGCGACCGGGCCTATATGCTCGCGCTGTTGGAGAAGATGGCCACACCGGTCCTCTCGCGTATGGCCGAGGGGCAGTTGCAGCGCACATGGACTCCGGAACTGAGCCCGAGTTGGGACGGCCGCAACGCCAAAGTGGCCTATCTCGAGGCGTTTGGCCGCCTCATCGATGGTCTGGCACCCTGGCTGGCTCTGAGCGAGGACGCTTCGCCCGAAGGGCGCCTGCGCGCGCGCATCCGTGACTGGGCCTTGGCAAGCTATGCGCACAGCGTCGACCCGGACAGCCCGGACCGTGTCCTGTGGGAAGGCGAAGGGCAGGCTCTGGTCGATTCCGCCTATTTCACCAGCGCTCTGATTCGCGCGCCCAAGGCCTTGTGGGAGCCGCTCGATGCGCGCACCAAGCAGCGTATCGTCGGTGTGATAAAGGGCTTGCGCCGTGTTGCGCCGCCCTACACCAACTGGCTGCTCTTCGCGGCCATGAACGAGGCCTTTCTTTTGCTGGTCGGCGAAGAGTGGGACCCGGTTCGCCTGGATCTGGCCTTGCGCAAGTTCGGCGAATGGTATGTGGGCGATGGCTGGTACGGCGATGGGGATGCGTTTCATTTCGACATGTACAACAGCTATGTGATCCATCCCATGCTGAGCCAGATCCTGGACGTCCTCGTGCAGACCGGGGCCAGGTTCAACGCGCTCGACGTGCCGGGACGCGCCAGGCTCGAGCGTGAGCGGATGCAGCGCTTTTGCGTCGCGCTCGAGCGCATGATCGGGCCGGACGGGGCGTTCCCGCCCGTCGGGCGCTCGCTGACGTACCGGACCGCCGTGCACCAGCCGCTGGCCTATCTGGCCTGGCGCAAGGAGCTTCCCGAAAAGCTGCCCGAAGGGCAGGTCCGGGCCGCGTGCCTGGCCACACAGCGCCGCATTTTCGAAGACCCGAGCAATTTCAATGCGGATGGTTTTCTGACCATTGGTTTCGCACGCCACCAACCCTCGCTCGGCGATGTCTATTCCAACGCCGGGAGCATGTATATCACGAGCGAAAGCCTGCTTGCCCTGGGACTTGCCTCGCAGGACAGCTTCTGGACTTGCGCGCCCGAGGCCTGGACGATGATGAAGGCCTACCGCGGGAGTGACTTCACGAAGGACCACTATATCGACGTCTAAGCCTTTTTTCCTCAGGCGGACTCACGTGACGGTTCAGGGAATGCGTCAAGACACAAGCCTTGAGCGGTCGATCTGATGCGATTTGATCGAAAACCGTTTGAGGCTCGAATGGGCTCAATCCCCACAGGTCCTAAGCGGCCTGGCCCGAAAGGCACGTAACGGGGCCAATTGGGGTCGGGCCCAATCATTGGGCGGTCAGGGTTGGTCGGTTCGTGCCGAAATCGGGTTATGGCGCGGTCATCCAGGTGGGCCGAATTCGGCGCGGGCCTGAGGATATACCGGACTGGCGCGCGCTCGCGGGGAGGCGCGGTGCCGGCTCATTCGCGGGTGATGTGCGCGGGAAGATCCGGGCGATCCGCCCGTTCGGTCCAGATCACGACTTCGTTGCCCCATGGGTCGCGGAAGGCATCGGTCAGGCCGCCGAAGCAGGTGAAGATGTGATTGCGCCACAAGATCGTGGCTCCGTGCGTCTCGGCTTGCGCCATGATGCGATCGTGGGTGTCGTCGGGGCTCACCTCGACCCAGATCCGGGCACGGCGTCCATCGTTGGCCGGCGCGCGCGGCTCCACACCTTCGGGGTCGGGATGCGGCCGCGCGTTGGCGACGTCGAAAATGCCCATGTGGAGATGCCGGATCTCGCTGTCCTGGCCATCGCTGCCGGTGAAAAAGCCGCCGGGCAGCATGCGGTGGTAGAGGCCCTCCATTTGCCGGTCGTGCTGCCAGCCCAGGACGGCCTCGTAGAAGTCGCCGGTGGCCGATACGTCGGTGCTCGCGAAATCGACATAGGCGAGAAAGTTCGGGCGTTTCATCGTTTGCTCCTGTTGTGGTCGGTCAGGCCCGGTCCCGGCGCTCTGCCGCGTCGAGCGCGGAGCGGTAGCGTTCGAGCAGCCAGCCGTTCATCTGCGGGATCGTGGTTTCCAGCCAGGACAGCACGCCCTTGGGCGTGTAGCGCGATCGATGTCCGCGTTGCAGAGCCTCCTGGGTGACCAGGTCTTCCTGGACGATACCAGCGAGCGCGGCGGCCTGTGCCTGGCTGATTTCATCGAACCGCGGGTGCCGGGTCGCGGCCTCGGGATAGAGCGAGAAGGTCAGCAATTTCATCGTTTCCGCCGAACCGGGGAGCGCCATCGTGACGAGCACCGATGCGGGTTCGCACAGGATGAACAGCATGGGCAGTACGGAGATGAAGAGGATACGTCCCTGCTCCTCGTGGGTCAGGCCTTCGATTTTCGCCAGTTCGTCGGCGCCGTCGGCGGTGAACAGCTCGGCGTCCTTGGCAAAGTCGGTGGTCGTGTAGATCGCCCCGCCCTGCGCTGGACAGTCGTAGAACCTGGACAGGTTCGCGGGCGCCGGGTTGTGCGAATTTCGGTGCACGACATCGGTATGGTAGGGCTCGAGCGAGTTTTCCTGATAGATCTTCCAGTTCGACCCGATTTCGTCGGTCACGAGCGTGGGGGTCGGCACCAGATCCGCGATGCCATAGTTCGCGATCAGTTCATCCATCGTGGAGAGCTGCTCCTCCAGCGCGGGGGCGTCCTCGTCGAAATTCACGAAAATGAGACCGTGGAAGATCGCGTGGCGGATCCGGGGCAGGCGCAGGCGCTGGCGCAGATCCGCGATCGGGGCGGTCCTGGCCATGCCGGGGGCCGCAAACAGACTGCCGTCGAGCTTGTAGCTCCAGGCGTGGTAGGGGCAGATGAGCAGCTTGCCCTTGGAACAGCGTCCCGTGTCGTCGGCCGGATCCAGGCCGTCGCGCAGCGGGTGTCCGCGATGCTGGCAGATGGCCGAGAGAACGTGAATGTCACCATCTTCGTCGCGTGTGACGATCATGGGCTCATCGACGAGCGTTATCGGAAAATACGAGCCGGGCTCGCGGATCTGGTTGACATGGCCAACGCAAAGCCACTGCCGTTCGAACAGGGCCCATCGCTCGAACCGCCAGAAAGCCTCCCCGGTATAGGCTTCGGCCGGAAAGATTTCGGCGGTGGCGTAGGGCTCGCCGACTTTGGAGGACGCGTCGATCACCCGGCGGGCGGCGGCAAGCGCCTGGTCGTCGAGTCGGTGGTCCCCCGCGCCGTGTGGTGGTGTTCCTGTCATGGTTCCAAAGCCTCCCTGCTGGTGGAAGGGAGCTAACGAATCCATCACCCAAGCGTGTAGACGCTACATCGATATACCCGTCATAGTCGGCGGCTATTGCGCGATCCGGGCGTCGATCTGCGCCAGTATCGCCTCGACCAGCAGCTCGCTCGCGCGGTCCTGCAGGTCCGAACGCCAGAACAGGTTGATCGCGAGCCGGGGCATGGCGGCCCGCGCGAGGATCGGCACTATTTCGTCGCCCAGCGTGCTGGCGGCCGGTTCGGGCAGCATTCCGATGCCCACGCCCAGACTGACCAGCCAGGCCGCGTCATGCACCGTGTTGGCAAAGCCCACGATGCGTTCGCCCAGGCCATGCCGTTCGCGAAAGGCCTTGAGCGCGGCCGGTTCGCCGGCGCTGAACGCGATGAACGGCTCGTTGGCAAGGTCGCTAGGGGTGTCGATGGTGCGGCTGGCCAGCGGGTGCGACTTGGCGCAGTAGATCTGGATGTTTTCGTAGGTGAGCACCGCGCGTTGAAGCGCAGGATGCTGCGCATCGTCGAAGCCGACGCCCACGGCCAGCTGCCCCTCCAGCAGGGCCTGCGCGATATCCTCCCACGGGGCCGTTTCCAGCATGAGCTCGACATCGGGGTGGCGTTCGCGAAAATCGAGCAGGCCAGCGTCGAGTGCGGCCGAGGCCACGTGCGAAATGGTCTTCACCAGGACCGAACCGCCAATGGTCCCGGTCAGTTCGCGCACGGCCGAGGGCATGGCTTCGATGCGCGACAGGATTTGCTCGCACTCGCGGCTGAAGGCTTCGCCGACCAGGGTCAACCGAACGCCGCGCGGTGAGCGGATCACCAGCTGGGCGCCGACATGGTCTTCCAGCTTGCGCAGGGCCGCGCTCACGCTTGGCTGGCTGAGGTTGAGGCTTGTCGCGGCCGCTCCGATCCCCCCGTGCCGGGCGATCTGGGTAAAGTACTTGAGCAGGTTCCAGTCGAGGTTTCGGGCGAAGCGGTCGAGAGGGGTCATGGCGCTGCAGCCCGCCGGATCTCATAACTCTTGCCTATGTTACCCATCGATAATCTGCCTCTATGCGCGACGCCGAGCACCCATCACTCTTTCGGTACAGGAAATCGAGGCAGCACGACGATTGCCTCTGCACGGGGATAAGGAATTGACCGAGAGTCTGCCGGCGTTGTTCATACCCCATGGCGGTGGGCCATGCTTTTTCATGGATTGGGGTCCTCACTATCCCGACGATATGTGGGAGTCCATGGCCGTCTTCCTGCGCTCGGTGAGCGCCGGATTAGGGCGTATTCCCAAAGCTGTGCTGGTCGTCTCGGGGCATTGGGAAACGGCCAGGCCGACCGTCCAGTCGGTCGAGCGCAACACGCTGCTGTTCGATTATGCGGGCTTTCCTCGGCACACGTACGAACTCGAGTATCCGGCGGCCGGATCGCCGCAAGTCGCCGAACGGGTGCGCTCGTGTCTCGTTTCGGCGGGTTTCGCGTGCGACATTGAGCGTGAACGCGGGCTCGATCATGGGGTCTTCGTGCCCTTCTTGCTGATCTATCCCGATGCCGACGTGCCCATTTTGCAGCTCTCGCTGCCACGAGGGGCGCAGGCGAGCGAACTCATCGCCCTGGGCCGGGCGCTGGCACCGCTGCGCCGCGAGGACGTGCTGCTCGTTGGAAGCGGGATGACGTACCACAACGTGGCGGGTATTCTCGGGCGCATTCCCAATCAGGCGGAACCGGCCGCCGCCTTCGATGCCTGGCTCGGCAGCGTTCTGACCATGTCCGACCCGGAAGAACGCGAGCGTGCGCTGGCCCAATGGCAAAGCGCGCCCTTTGCCAGCGTGTGTCATCCAACGCCCGAACATTTTCTTCCGTTGCTCGTCATGGCTGGGGCCGGGGAAGGGAGCGCTGGCACGCGAATCTACAACGCGCCGACTCTGGGCAATCTCCAGTCGGCTTTTTCTTTCGCCGATCCGGGCGTGGGAGCGAAGGCTTGGCCCCCGCAGGCGGATCGCATGCGGCCAACACGGCCAGGTGACGGCGATTTTTCCCTGAAAGGAAGCTCGGATGCGTGACGCCAGTCCCCGGTCTTGCGAAAAGGGAAAGCTCATGGCTGTTGAAATGGAAGGAAGATATTGATGCCGTATGGGGCCTGGCCGCAAGCCATCGAACCAGAGGCGATCCACGCCGCGCGCGAGGCGCTGTTCCGGCCCATCGAAGTGGCCGAAGGTTTGCCGGGAGCCTTCTACGGCGAGGCCTTCTTCGAACTCGAACGTCAGACCGTTTTCGCGCGCAGTTGGAGTATCGTGGCGGTCGGGGCGGCCATTCCCGATCCGGGCGACCTTTTGCCGATAGATTTCGTCGGCAATCCGATCCTTCTCGTGCGCGGCAAGGACGGGGAGATCAAGGCCTTCCACAACATCTGCCGGCATCGGGCGATTCAACTGGTTGGCAAACCCTGCAAGGCTGCAAAGCGCTTGCGCTGCCCCTGGCACAGCTGGGCCTACGATCTTGATGGCAACTTGCTGGCGACGCCCGAACTTGGCGGTGAAAGGACGAACCGCGTCGATGCCTTCGAGAAGGCGCAGCTGGGTTTGAAGCCGATCCCGGTGGGGCGCTGGCTGGACTATGTGTTCATCAATCTGGATGGCCTGGCCGATCCGTTCGAGCGTTTTATCGCACCTCTCGAGACCGCTCTGGCGCGTTTCCGGTTCGAGGACCTGCGCCATGCTGGCCGGGTCGACAAATATTACGAGGGTAATTGGAAGCTCGCCACCGAAGGGGGGATCGAGGATTACCATTTACCGTTCGGGCACCCCCAGCTCGGCGCGCAGGACTTCCGCAATTCGACGCCTTTCGTTCATGCCGGGACTTATGCCGGGGGCATCGTCGATATGAGCGGTGGGCCGCAGAGCGGCGAGACACCGGCCGATGCTGGCGCGGGGCGCTTGCCCGACCTTGGCCGGCACGACGGCCTGCCGATGACCGAAATGCTCGTCTTCAACGTTTTTCCGACGGGGACCGTGCTCATTTCGCCCGATCACCTGATGCTGGGCTTGCTGATGCCCGAGGGGGCTTCGCGAACGCGGCTGGAACTGCATCTCTACTACGAAGGCGAGGTCGCCACCGCGCCGCAACTCGAGAGCGCGCGCGCGCAGGTCCGGGACATGTGGCTGAGTGTCGTTCCGCAGGACTTCCCGTTCGTGGAAGGCACCCAGGCGACGCTCCGTGCGCGCGATGCGGCCGGAATTCGCACGCGCTTTTCGCCCTATTGGGAAGTGGCGGTCCATGAATTCCAGAAGATGGTTATCGAAAGTGTAGAAGAAAAAAACAAAAAATAAGAACAGGGAGGGGCATTTCGCGTCTTAGGTAGGGGATGGTCATGCCAATCAATCGATCAATTCGCAGGGAAGATAGGCGCGCAGGCCTTCGGGTGGTCACGGCGTCGCTGCGTGTGGCGCTCGTGTCGGGGGTCGCCCTTTCGGCTTCTGCCGCCTGGGCGCAGCAAGCGGACACGGTGAAACCGGCCAAAGCGGCGGACACCAGATTGAACGCAATTGTCGTCACGGCGCAACGGCGCGAACAGAACCTGCAGGATGTACCGATCACGATCAGTGCCCTGAGCAAGAGCGCGCTGGAACGTTCGGGAGTGGATGCGATCGCGGACCTGGGAACCGTGGTTCCCGGCCTGGTCTTCTCCAACGTCGTGGGTTACGCCCAACCCTATATCCGCGGGGTGGGCACCAACGCAACCGGACCCGGCTTCGAAAACCCGGTCGCGACCTATGTGGACGGCGTCTACTACGCTGCGCAGGCCGGAGGGCTGATGACGCTCGACAATATCGCCTCGATCGAGGTCGACAAGGGGCCGCAGGGCACGTTGTTCGGGCGCAACGCGACCGGGGGCGCGATCCAGATCCGGACCCTGGATCCCGAATATGCGCTGAGCGGCAAGGCCGCGCTGGGCTATGGCAACTATGACACGCTGACGGCGCAGTACTACATCACGGGCGGGGTGACCTCGAACCTGGCCGCCAATCTCGCCGTGGGCTATTCGCATCAGGGCGATGGCTACGCCACGAACCTGGCCAATGGCAAGGACGTGGACCGGACCGAAAACCTGGCCGTGCGTGGCAAGATGCGTTGGCAGCCCGGCGCGGGTACGGACGTCCTGGTGGTCGCCGACTACGAAAAGACCAACGCCATTCCCACGCTCGCACCGGCCCCCGGGACGATACCGGAATTCGATCCTCCCGTGGCGAGCAATCCGCGCAATGTCTATGGCGACCCCCAGCCCTATTTGCACACCTCGCAATGGGGCCTCGCCGCCACCGTCACGCAGGACCTGGGGGCGATTACGCTGAAAAGCATCAGCGCCTTTCGCAAGACGGCCTATGACTCGCTGTTCGACAGCACCCTGACCGCCGAACCGGGCACGACTTTCTACCTGACGGGCAAGGAGCCCCACCGGCAGTTCTCCGAGGAACTGCAGTTCGCCTCGACCCGGGGATCGCCGCTCGACTGGGTGGTGGGCGCCTATTATTTCTGGGAACGGGCAGGGTATATGGAACCCACCACGATCGCCGGGGATTCCTTCGCGCTTTATGGCCTGCCTTCGGGTATCGTGCAGTCGCCCGACCGGCGCACGCTTTCCGGCGCCCTGTTCGGACAGGGGACCTACGAGACGGGTTCGGGGCTGTCGTTGACCGCGGGGCTGCGCTATTCAATCGAGCGACGCAAGATGCACTTCGTCGAAACCCTGCCGGATTACGGGATCGACGATGTCGACGTGCGGGCGAGCAAGACCTTCCGCAACTTGTCGTGGCGCCTGGCCGTGTCTCAGCGCCTCTCGCCCTCGATCCTGGCCTTCGCTTCCTACAATCGCGGGTACAAGAGCGGCACGTTCAACAACGCCGATCCCAGCCTCTATCCGCTCCTGATCAAACCCGAACGGCTTGATGCCTTTGAAATCGGAGAAAAAGGTGTGTTTTTCGACGAGGCCGTGCGGGTCAACCTGAGCGGATTCTTGTACAAGTACACGAACATGCAGACCACGACCTATCCCGATGGCAGTCTCGTGATCATCAACGGCGGGAAAGCGACGCTGTTTGGATTGGATGCGGACATGGAATGGGCGGTGACCGGTGATGTCCACCTGACCAGCGGGCTCGAAGCGTTGCACAGCCGCTACGACAGTTTCCCCGATGCGCCAATCTCGGTTCCCGTCGGCCTGCCGGATGGCGGTACGACCTATACGACGCAAGCGGATGGGGCGAAAGGCAACCAGCTGGCAAAAGCGCCCGAACTGACCGCTTACGCGGCGCTCACATACGCGCACGCGTTCGAGGCGTTCAAGGTCGAAGCCAATGCGACCTACAGCTACAACGACGGTTGGTACGCCGAAGCAGACAACCCGCTTCGGCAAGGCGCGTACAGTCTCATCAACGCTTCGTTCAAGCTCGCCCAGATCGACGATGCGCTGAGCGTCAAGTTCTGGGGCAGGAATCTGCTGAACAAGAACTACGCCGCGACCTTGGCGTCGCAGACCAACGGCGACTACATCCAGTACGCCGCGCCGCGCACCTACGGGGTTACGCTGGGTAGCGCGTTCTGATGGGGGAGGTTCGCAGCAGCGTTCGGGTGGAGAGCTCCGCAGCGAGGCTTTCGGAGGGGCTCCCGCAGGGGCTCGCAGCGGGGGCGCGTGGCTCGGCGGCGGGGCTGGTCTTTGCCGGTCTGATCGGCAACATGCTCAGTGTCACGCCCAGCGTGATCGCCACCTTCGGCCTGTTCCTGGTGCCGATCGCGACCGAGTTCGGCTGGCCGCGATCGCTGGTGAGCGGGGCGCTGGCCGTTGCCTTGCTGGGCAATGCCTTCGGGTCGGCGCCGGCCGGACGGCTTGCCGACCGGTACGGGTCGAGGCGGGTGATCCTCGTGGGCAATACCCTGCTTGCGGCCTCGATCGCGGGGCTGGCGCTCGTGTTTCCCAATCCCGTGCTGTTCTATCTGCAATTCGCGGTTGTCGGCGTGATCGGGGCGCTGGCGAGCAACATGGTGATCGCCAAGCTTCTTGCGGACTCGTTCGACGATCGACGCGGCCTTCTCATCGGCGTTGCTGGCGGTATCGGCAACGGCCTGGGCTCGGCGCTCTTGCCGATCCTGGCGGCTCTGCTTCTTGGCGCGTACACTTGGCGCGTGGCCTATGGCGGGCTGGCGCTCGTAACATTTCTGGTCGGGTTTCCGATCCTATATGCTTTCATCAAGACGCCGCCGCTGGAACGGGCCGAGCAGGAAGGCGCCACGGCGGAAGGTCCCGGATTGCGCGAGGCGCTGCGCAGTCCGATCTTCTGGCTTCTGGCGACATCTCTGCCGATCGGCGGTGGCTGCTTGCAGGCCCTGTTTGCGACGATCGAGCCTTCTCTCGTCGATCGCGGCCTGTCGCTGGATGCCGCGACTTCCGTCCTATCCGTGTTTGCGCTGACCTGCGCGATCTGGGAGCCGACGGTCGGCCTGCTGCTCGATCGTACATGGCGACCACGTCTGCTTGCGCCATGCTACGCATCGGGTGTGACCGGTTTGCTGTTGCTCGTTTTCGCCAAGGCATTCTGGGCGCTGATGCTGAGCGGTGTCTTGCTGGGACTTGGGCTGGGCGCCGAATTCAGTGCCCTTGCGTTTCTTCTGTCGCGCTATTTCGGGCGTCACGCTCTTGGTGCGATATCGGGAGTAATGTTCGCATTGGCCCTGTTGGTGTCTGCCTTGGCGACGGTGGCGCTCAACATCTGTTTCGATGCAACGGGAAGCTATTTCACAGGCCTCCTCCTGATCGTTCCCTTGCTTGCTTGGAACAGTGTCGCCATGCTTGTCCTCCCATCGTACACGTTCTTGCCCGAATCCGATGGATAGTTGTTGTTCGGGCTTTCGAAGTCTCCCGGATGGAGTTGCAATCCACTAGCATTCATTTGATTCTAGTGGATTTTATGATTTTGATATTTTGCAGACTCATCCCAGGCATCCAGGGGATGCAAATGTCAAAATCAAAATACTAGAGCGGCTTTCGATTAGATTGCATCGGATCGACCGCTCTAGCCTTTTGTTTTGACGCATTTTCTGAACCGTCAGGTGATTCCACCTGCTTGAAAAATGCTCTAGTGGTTTGATTCTATTTTAGAAATTGGTTCGCAGCCCGATACGGAACAGGCGGCCAAGCGTTCCGGCTGCAGGATATCCGCTGGTTCCCTGAGCCGAATTCCAGGGCGGCGACACGTCGAAGAGATTGTCGATCCCGAATTCCAGGATATTGCTCTGCATACCCCCCAGTTCGCCCAGGTCCAGCGAACCCGACAGGTTGGTCAGCGTGAACGAGCCGATGCTGGTCTGTCCCACGGTGCCAGGCGGGATATCGTACCCTCCGGTGTAGGTCACGTTAACGCGTACCGAGGCCGGTCCCGAGGTTATCCCGGTCGTCGCGGTGAAGCCGAAGCGCGACCCCTGCGGGTTGACGGTTTCTCCGCTCAGATAATCGACGTAGGGCGCGGTCGCGGTGGGGGCGATCATCTTTTGCAGTATATAGGTGCCGCCGATCTGGGCAAACGCCGTGCCGAAGGAGGTATCGGTGTTGTAGGCGACCTCAAAGTCGAGGCCACTGATCTTTTCGCGCCCGAAATTGCCGCGCCGGGCATCAATGAGCGTGGCGATCGTATTGCCGTTCTGGAACAGGTCGGAGACCTGGGTGATGCCGGCGGCCCCTTGGAATTGCCCCGCGCCGAGCGTGTCCTGGATCGTCTGGACTTGTTGCTGCGTGCACGCACCATTGGGCGAGGCGGAATACTGGGCATAGCCCACCCCGCAAAGCGCATAGGCGGTCGAAGAGGCAAAGGCGCTGCCGCCGTATGCGGCGAGAGCCTGGCTGATGATGTTGCTGAGCCGGGTGTTCCAGTAGGTGGTGCTCACGCGCAGGCCTTCCACAGCCTTGGGAGTCCAGTCGAATCCAACGGAGAAGGTCTTGCCTTCGGTCGGCTTGAGGTTGAGGCCTGTTCCCGCGACATAGAGCTTGTACACGCCAGGGGCGACCGAGAGGACTTGGAGGATATTGGCGTTCAGGCCGCTGTCGGCGAGGCTGGCGGCGGTAAAAGTGGTCTGATAGTTGCCACGGATAAGCAGGTCATCGATAGGGCGGTAGTTGATACCGAAGCGCGGATTGAAGGTGCTGCCGAAGTCGCTGTAGTGATCGTAGCGGGCTGCGATGGCGATATCCAGCGCCTGAACGGCTGGCACGGCGTTATCAGGCCCGAAGATTGGGATATACAATTCACCGTAGACGGCCTCGACCGTGCGCGCGCTGTCGAGGTAGGAGGG
Organism: Novosphingobium organovorum; assembly: GCF_022832435.1. Classification (GTDB taxonomy): domain Bacteria; phylum Pseudomonadota; class Alphaproteobacteria; order Sphingomonadales; family Sphingomonadaceae; genus Novosphingobium; species Novosphingobium organovorum. The sequence continues at coordinate 18,360 of NZ_JALHLF010000028.1, forward strand.
GGTAGTTGTCCCGATCGGTCCGCGCGCGGTTTCGGTTTCCAGCTTCTGCTTGAGCAGCTCGGAGCCAACCGCGAGCTTCACGTCCCCTCCCGGCAACGCGAACAGCGACCCGTCCAGCGAAAACTGTGCCTGTTTGAGCCGGTTCACGCCGACATAGTGGTTCTCGTAGTTGGCCAGCGAACCGATCAGTTCAGAGGACATTTGCGAGGTGTCATAGGGGTTGACGTTGGCAGCGGTGATGAGCGCCGTCGAGATCGCCGATCGTGAATGGATGTTGGCCTTGCTGTAACCCCAGATGAAGTTGGCGCTCGCGGTCCAGTTGCCATCCACATGCCAGGTGAGGCCGGGCGAAACCTGCCAACTCGTGAGGTCCTGCGGGCTTATGCGATAGGGCCCGAGCGCGTTGGCATAACTGAAGGAAACGGTTTGCGAGGTTTCGCCGTCGACCGCATGGAAATAGGGGTTGGACGCATCGATCGTCACTTGCGATCCGAGCGAATTCACGTCGGTGTAGTATTTCGATTCCCGGCGCGAATAGAACGCATCGACGTTGAATTTGAGATCCGGCGTGATGGCCTGCTCGGCATAGCTGAACACGTTCACGCGTCGCTGCTGCGGGGCCATGCTGGAATTGGCGTTTGGTTCGCACTTGGGTTGCTCGTCGAGCGCGGCGAAATCGGGCGCGGCGTAGGCGGTGCCATTGACCGTGAACGAGCCATAGGGGCAGAATGTCTGGCGGTAGTCGCCGCCACCGTGCCGGGTGTAGTCCACGCTGGTGTAGGAGCGATACTTGTTGAGCAGCGCGTTATTGTTGGAAAAGTTGACGCTGAACAAGATGTTGCCCGAGTCCCAACTTTTCCCCGCGGTGAGCGTCGCGACGTTGGAGTGATAGTGGTCTGCCTGCCCGGTCTGGACATGCCCTTCCACCCCATCGAACTGCTTCTTGGTTACGAAATTGATGACGCCACCCACGGCATCCGAGCCATAGGCCGCCGAACCGCCGTCGGGCATGACCTGGACCGACTGGATGATGTCGGAGGGGATCGAATTGGGATCGACGTCGGACGAACCGTATCCGGTGAAAACTACGCGGTGCCCGTTGAACAGGATGAGTGTGGCCGTTCCCCCCGAAGCGTTGCCAGCCGAATTGCCGAAGCCGCGAAGGCCCAGGCGCGGGACCGTGTTCACCTCGCCGCCAGCGCCGACGGCCAGCGTGTTGAAGGTGGGCAATTGCGAAATCGTCTGGTTGAGCAATTGCGTGGCATCGCTGGCCCCGGTTGCCTGAATTTGCTCGCTCGAGACCGAGACCAGATTGCTGCCCGTCGGAGCTGCAAGACCGCGAATGCGCGTGCCGGTAACGACGATATCGTCGTTCGTGACGTCCTGCTTGCTCGATCCACCTTCGCTATCGTCGGTGTCTGATTGGCTGGACCGATTATCGTTCTGCGTGCTTTCAGGGCTTGAAATTGGCTGGGCAAATGCAGGTCCTGCCATGACCAGAAATGCGATCGGTGCCAGCGCGGTTGTCGTTTTGACCCCGGTCCGGATCGGGTTTCCAAGCGTGAACTCTCCCATGTATCGCCTCCCATTAGATGCTCTTTTTGAGCCTTTTGCCGATGCGGGGCTAACTCTGCATGGAGTTGCAGTCAATATGATTCTGATTGAATATGATTGTCTGTGATTTTAGTTGATCGATAGAAAGTGAATTCTAAGTGCTTAAATTAAAAATATAATTGTATCTGTTCAGGTGGGGCAGGAAAATTTCAGGGATGGGGATTTTTGGTGGCTGACAGCTGTGAAACATCTTCCGGGAGAGTTGTTTCGACTGTCTGAGCCCTTGGTGGGCGTGGGGGCAAAACGCCGCGCAAAACGCCGCGCAAAACGCCGCGCAAACCGTCGTCGGAAGTGTCGTCGGTCGGCGCCACGATGGCCGGAACATTCGCGATATTGTGTCAGTCCAATCGTTGGGGATGCGCGCAGGAATGGACGGTCCAAATGACTCTGCGAAGGCTTTGGCAAAGCGCTGTCTGACGTCGCGTAAGCAGTTGGCTATAGCTGCGGGATGGTTACAGCCGGGCGTTGATGTAGGCGCGCGCAACCTCGTCGGGCGTCCAGATTCCGCCAAGGATTCCGCCTTCGCCGAACAGAGAATCGACGATCCCGAAGCGACCGGCCTGGTTCCAGGCTGCCGCCAACTCGGTCGCAAACGGGTCATCGACCGGACCGTGATCGCCGCGCACGTGTCGAAGCCAGGCAGCGAGTGCGGCCCAGAGAGCGGTGCCCGGCAAGCCTCGTGCCTGACGGATGGCAAGTGTCTCAAGCCAGCGCTGCGGGATTTTCTGGCTGCCGTCCATGGCGATTTGGCGCAACCGGTGGTTCAAGGCCTCGTTGTCGAAGCGTTCCAGCAGCGAGCCGGCGTAGGCTGGGAGATCCTGTTCCGGCGCGGCGGTGATTGTCGATGCCGCTTCGTCGCGCATGAGCGTGGCGACAAGCGGGCGCAGAGCCGGATCGCCGATCGCCTGGTGCACGAAAGTGTGGCCCCGGTCCAGCCCGAGGTAGGCGAGCGCGGAATGGGCGCCGTTGAGCATGCGCAGCTTGGCGGTTTCGTATGGCGTGACGTCGCGTACGAACTGGGCTCCGGCGACCTCCCAGCGTGGCCGGTCTTGCGCAAAGTCGTCTTCGATCACCCATTGGCTGAAAGGTTCGGTAACGACCGCCGCGGCATCCTCCAGGCCCAGGCGTGTGCGAACCGCAGCGCGGTCCGCCTCTGTGGGAGCTGGAACGATGCGGTCGACCATGCTCGAGGGGCACCGGCAGCGGGCTTCAAACCAGGCGGCCAGTTCGGGGGCCCTTCGCGCGAGGTACTCGCCGATCAGTCGCGCCAGTTGGCGGCCGTTGTGAGGCAGATTGTCGCAGCTCAAAAGCGTGATGCCTTCGAGGCCCGCTTTGCGGCGCCGTTCGAAAGCCGCCGCGAGAAGGGGATAGAAGCTGCCCTTGTCTGCCAGTTCGACATCGAGCCCGCCATCGGGTTCGCGGCAATAGCCCTTTTCGGTGACCGTGAAGGTGGCCAGGCGGCAGGTCGGGGCTGCGAGGGCGGCGATGACCGCTTCAGGCTCGCGCGGTGCTATGGCAACGTGGCGGACTGATCCCACGAGGCGGGTGGTCGACCGGGTGCCGCAACATTCGGTCACGGTGAACAGGCCATCCTGCGGATTGAGCTGCAGGGCGACGTCAGGCGAGCGCATCGAGACACCGAGTATGGCCCAGCTATCCATTCCGCCTGGGGCGCCTTGGGCGTCTTGCCCTTGCGCCGCCGCCGCGCTCATCGCCTGATCGGTGTACCAGGCCTGATGCGCCCGGTGGAACGCGCCGATACCGAAATGGACGATGCCAAAGTTGGAGAGCGCCGCATCCGGACGTGCGTAGGTAAAGCGCGCGAGCGTGTCCGGCAGTGTCCGGCAGGTGGCTGCGCTCAATCTTGGGGTGGGTCGGGTCACAGTTTGTACGCCCGTTTAGGCAGAGTGTAGGTCAGGTCCAAGAGCACTTCGGCCGCCTCGTCCTCAAGCAGGCGGTGCTCGGCGACAAGGCGGGCCAGGAATGCGCTGTCGATGCGGCGGGCAACATCGTGGCGGGCGGGAATCGACAGGAAGGCCCGCGTGTCGTCGTTGAAGCCGACCGTGTTGTAGAAACCGGCGGTTTCGGTCGTCTGTTCGCGGAAGCGGCGCATGCCCTCCGGGCTGTCGTGAAACCACCAGGCCGGACCGAGCCTCAGGCAGGGATAATGGCCGGCCAATGGCGCCAGTTCGCGGGCATAGGTGGTTTCGTCAAGGGTGAACACGATCAGGCGGAAATCGGGGGCGTTGCCAAAGCGTTCGAGCAGTGGGCGAAGCGCGCGCACATATTCGGTGGCCACGGGAATGTCGGCGCCCTTGTCGCGCCCGAAGGCGCGGAACAGTGTCGTGTTGTGGTTGCGCAGCGAGCCTGGATGCAACTGCATGACGAGGCCATCTTCCAGGCTCATGGCGGCCATCTCCGTCAGCATCTGGGCACGAAAGAGTTCGGCGTCGGCTGGGGTGAAGCGATTCGAGCACACGCGCGCGAACAGAGTTTCGCAATCGCTGCGGTCAAGGTCCGCCGTCAACGCGGTGGGGTGGCCGTGATCGGTCGAGGTCGCGCCCATGGCGGCGAAAAAGCGCCGTCTGTCGCGGTGTGCGGCGAGATAGCCGGCCCAGGTCCGGCAGTCTTGGCCCGTGCACTCAGACAGCCGATCGAGGTTCGTCTGGAAGCCCTCGAACTCCGGATCGACGACCGGATCGGGACGGTAGGCGGTCAGTACGCGTCCCTGCCAGCCTCCCGGCCGCTCGTTTTCAAGCCGGATCGCCTGGTGGTGGACCAGCGGGTCGAGAGGACTCTCGGTGGTGGTCAGAACTTCGATGCGGTAGCGGTCGAACAGCGCCCTGGGGCGAAATTCGGGCCGGGTGAGGGCATCGGTGATCGTGTCGAAATACAGGTCGCAGGTCTGCGCGCACAGGCGCACCTCGATACCAAAGCTCTCGCGGAACACCCAATCGAGCCACAACTGCGAAGGGGTGCCGCGAAAAAGGTGGTAGCGCTGTCCGAACTGCCGCCAGGCCTCCCGAGCCGGGGTGTCCTGGCCCGGTTCGCCAATGCCAAGCGCTTCAAACGAGACCCCTTGAGAATAGAGCATGCGCAGGACGTAGTGATCGGGCTGCAAGAGCAGTTGTGCCGCATTCGCGAAGGCAGTGTCCTGTGCAAACCACTGCGGATCGGTGTGCCCATGGGGGCTGATGATGGGGAGGTCGCGAACATGGTCGTACAGGTTGCGGGCAATGGCGCGTTGCGTGGCGTCGCTGGGGAACAGGCGGTCAGGTGCCAGGGTCAGGGCGTGGGGCGTCACGGTCTTTTCCAGTTCGGCTAAGTGAAGTTGCCATAGCGCTGGCGCGTCGATGCCGCGGCCTTGCGGGCCTCTTCGAGTGCCTGCTCTTCCACGGCAAAAAGCAGATGCTGGATTACAGCAGCCAGATGGGTGCGCATGGCGGTGCGCGCAGCGTTCGGATCGCGGTGCTTGAGCGCATCGACGATTGCGGTGTGTTCGTCGACCATGGGCAGGACGTTTGCGGTGCGCGCCTTTTGCAGGAGTAGCTTGCAGGAAGGAGAGGCCCAGCGCTGCCGCCAAAGTTCCTCTACGGCTTTTTCGATGGCGCTGTTGCGCGTGGCGCGGGCGATCGTGGTGTGGAAGGCCATGTCCGCGTTCTCTTCGGCGGAATGGTGCTTGTTCTGCTGTCCGATCGCCGCGATGAGGGTCTCGAGCCGCACGATCTCTTCGGGGGAGATCTGGACGGCGGCCAGTGCGGCGGCTTCGCCTTCGATCGCCATGCGCGCTTCGAGCAGTTCGAATGGGCTGATGTCGAAACCGGGTTGCGAGGCGCTGTCTTCGTCGCAGGCCGGAAGGCGCTGCACGAATGTGCCCGCCCCCATGCGCACTTCGATCAGTCCGAGCACTTCGAGCGCCAGCATGGCTTCGCGCACGACCGTGCGGCTGACCGACAGCTCCGCAGCAAGGTCGCGTTCAGCGGGCATTCTGTCGCCGACTTGATAGCGTCCCGACTGCAATTCCTCGACGAGGCGCCGGGCAACGCGCTTGTACAGGCGGGTGCCGTCATCCTCGAGCGAGAGGATTTCGGTGAGATCGGCGTCCGTGCCCTTCTTCTTGCTTGCCATCGCCATAACCTTTCTATTGCGGTCCAACCAATTTTTTGCAACTGGTAAGTTAATTGCTGGACCAATTTTAAGAGCGTGTTGAGGGCCCCGATATGAAAATTGAAGCCGCCAAAGTCATCGTTTCTAGCCCCGGACGAAATTTCGTCACCCTAAAAATATGGACCGATCAGGGGGTTTACGGGATCGGCGACGGCACCTTGAATGGCCGAGAAAAGGCAGTGGTTTCCTATCTTGAGGACCACGTCGTACCGTGCATCGTGGGTATGGACCCCCGGCGGATCGAGGATGTCTGGCAATACCTTTACAAGGGCGCATACTGGCGGCGTGGTCCGGTAACCATGCGTGCGATCGCAGCGGTGGACATGGCCTTGTGGGACATCAAGGCCAAGATGGCTGGTATGCCACTTTATGACCTCCTGGGCGGAAAGAGCCGAGAGCGGGTCATGGTCTATGGCCATGCCAATGGTTCGGACATCGACAGCACCGTGGAGGCCGTTGGCCGCTATATCGACATGGGGTACAAGGCGATCCGGGCACAAACCGGTGTGCCGGGCATCAAGGATGCCTATGGCGTGGGACGTGGCCAACTCTACTACGAGCCTGCCGATGCCACGCTCCCGTCGGTGACCGGCTGGGACACACGCAAGGCACTCAATTATGTGCCGCAGCTGTTCGAGAAGCTGCGCGCGACTTACGGCTTCGATCACCATCTCCTGCATGATGGCCATCATCGCTACACCCCGCAGGAAGCCGCGAATCTGGGCAAGAGGCTTGAGCCGTATCAGCTGTTCTGGCTGGAGGATTGCACGCCGGCAGAAAATCAGGAGGCGTTCCGGCTGGTGCGACAGCACACCGTGACGCCGCTCGCGGTGGGGGAGATCTTCAACACGATCTGGGATGCCAAGGACCTGATCGAAAACCAGCTGATCGATTACATTCGCACCACGGTTGTGGGCGCCGGTGGACTGACGCATCTCAGGCGAATTGCCGACCTCGCCAGCCTGTACCAGGTCCGTACGGGGTGCCATGGGGCGACTGACTTGTCCCCGGTGACCATGGGTTGTGCGCTGCATTTCGACACCTGGGTGCCCAATTTTGGCATTCAGGAATATATGCGCCACTCCGAGGAGACCGATGCGGTTTTCCCGCACGACTACCGGTTCGAGGACGGCCACCTGATCGTGGGGGAAACGCCGGGTCATGGCGTGGACATCGATGAAGCCCTGGCCGCGCGCTATCCCTACAAGCAAGCCTGCCTTCCCGTCGCGCGCCTCGAGGATGGCACGATGTGGAGCTGGTGAGCCCCGCACGTGAAGGGAGCGAGCGCATGGTAAACATCGTCTGTCTTGGCGAAGCGATGCTCGAGTTGTCCGGCGCAGGCGAAAGCTGGCGCATGGGCATCGGTGGAGACACGGTAAACACTGCCGTACATCTGAGTCGTGCCGGGCATCGGGTGTCGTATATGACGGCCGTGGGCGCGTGCGCATTCAGTGCACGATTGCGAGAGGGGTGGGAGCGCGAGGGCGTCAATTCCACGTTGGTGCTGGAAAACCCGGCGGCCTCGCCGGGGCTCTATGCAATCTCGACCGACGAGCGAGGCGAGCGAAGTTTTACCTATTGGCGTGAGCGCAGCGCGGCGACGCGGCTGTTCGAGACGCCGGGCATCGCGCCGATCGTCGAGCGGGCGCAGGATTGCGATCTGTTCTACTTTTCGTTGATCTCGGTGGCGATCCTGTCCGATGCGGGCCGGCAAGGTTTGCTCGATCTCGCCGCTGGTGTGCGCCGAAAGGGGGGGCGGGTCGCGTTCGACAGCAACTACCGGCCGCAACTGTGGTCCTCGCAGGATGAGGCGATCGCCTTTCGCGATCGCTGCATTGCGCTTGCCGATTTCGGATTTCCCACCTTCGAGGACGAGAGCACACTCGAGCGTGCGGGCAGTCCGCAGGAGGTTGTGCAAAAGTGGCAGGACCGGGGCTGTGGTGAAGTCGTTGTCAAACTGGGAGCCGATGGCTGCCTCCTGCCCGACTTGTCGGTCATCCCACCAGCGCAAGTCCTGGTTCCGGTCGATACGAGCGGCGCGGGGGATGCCTTCAATGCGGGCTATCTTGCCCAGCGACTGAATGGGGGCACGCCCCGTTCTTCGGCCGTGTCGGGCAATGCGCTGGCGGCCTGGTGCGTCATGCGCCGGGGGGCCGTACCAGCGCGTGAATCATAAGACAGGCGTCCCTCGGCGCCCGATCCAAAAATTCGGCACCGGCCCACGCCCCACCCGACCTCCCGACTAGGGTGCAGACTCATTAATGGGCACACCAGAGGCGGATGCAGACGAGCGTGATAGCCGCGAGGCATTTTCGGGACACTTGTCGTATCGCGTCGCGATGTCCCGGAATTGCTTGATCCGGTTGAAGAAGCGTTCGACCAGATCGCCCTCGTACTCGGCTGAGACCGCTGACAAAAGCCGATCCCAGACACCGGCTTTGCGCCAGCGTACGAACCTGTTGTAGCACGTCGTCGAGGGGCCACAGCGTTCAGGTACTTCGGCCCAGGCGGCGCCAGACCGGAACCGCCACATGATTCCATTGAGAACCCGGCGATCGTCCACTCGCGCAACCCCGCGTGGCTTGTTGGGAAGCAAGGGCTCTATGATTGCCCACTCTCGATCCGTGCGTTCGTAGCCTCGCCGTGCCATCCATCCCCTCCAATTCGTCGGGCTCTGAATCAGCAGACCGCTAAAACCTCAAGCTATTTTATGAGTTTACGCCTTAGTCCGACGCGCGCCCGCGCTGCGAGACCGATACGAAAAAGCGCGGCCCCGGGTATGTTGCCCGAGGCCGCGCGATGCACCTGCCCGTGTCATGGTCTCAGGGAGGAGAGACTGTTCCCGACTTGACCGGTGCATCTTTCCAGGTTCGCGCGGTCAAGCGAACCGTGACCGGGGTGCCCATAACCGTAGCACTATCGCCCAGGGCGAATTGATAGGAGCCTGCCGGCATGGACCAGCCGCCGTCCTTCCAGTCCGCCAGCAAGCGCGGGTCGATGGTCAGGGACACCGTCTGCTGCGCGCCCGGCGCCAGATCCGTGCGCCCGAAGCCGACCAGCCGCCGCAAAGGCGCGCCGTTGCGCGCGACCAGATAAACCTGCGCAACATTGGCCCCCTTGCGCGGTCCGATGTTTTTGACCCTAAAGGTGACCTTGAGCCCCGACACGCGCAATTTCGAGGTGGCGAAGTGGGTGTAGCTCAGGCCATGGCCGAACGCGAAGAGCGGGGTCTTGCCGGTCTTGGCGTACCAGCGGTAGCCTACATCCGAGCCTTCAGGATAGGTAACTTCGAGCGGCTCGGTTTCTTCGGGCATATCGTAAAGATCGGAACCGGGCTTGAGCGTGATGCGTCCGCTGCCGGGCAGGACCGGATTGGGCAACTGCTCCAGGCTGGCGGGAAACGTCACGGGCAGGCGGCCCGAAGGATTGACCGCACCGGACAGCACGCGCGCGATGGCCGTGCCACCGCGCTGGCCCGCATACCACGCTTCGACCACCGCGGGAACGCGATCGATCCACGGCATCAGGATGGGGCCGCCGGTTTCGAGCACGACCACTGTCTTGGGATTGGCCGCCGCCACGGCTTCGATCAGGCCGTCCTGGCCATCAGGCAGGCGAAGGTCGAGCGAATCGTGCCCTTCAGCCATGAACTGGTCGGCAAAGACGATGGCGATGTCGGCCGACTTCGCGATCGAGGCGGCGCGTGTGGGATCGGTGCCGTCGTCGTAGGTGATGGTGGCCTGCGGGAATTGTCCGCGCAACGCCTCGAGCGGCGAGGAAGGCATCCACAGTCGCCGGTGGTAAATCGCATCGCCCGGGATCGGCAAGGACAGCGCGGCGCCGCCTTCGGGCCAGACCTGCGACGACCCGCCACCGGAAGGCACGCCGACATCGGCATGGGCGCCGATCACCGCGATATGGCGGGCGGTGGCCGTCAGCGGGAGAAGGTTGCCGTCGTTCTTGAGCAGAACGGTGCCTTGTTCGGCGAGGGACTGGGCGATCCTGGCATCCTTGTCGAAATCGATCGGCCCACCCGGCGCGACCGGCGCATCGGCTAGGCCAAGGCGGAACATGGTGCGCACGATGCGCGTCACCGAGCGGTCGATTTCAGCCTGGGTTACGCTTCCCTGGGCGAGAGCATCGCGCAGTTGCTGGCCGAAATACGATTCGCCGAAAGCCCGCACGCCCGATTCCTGATCGAGCCCCTTGCCGATCGACACGCTGTGCACGCCGCCCCAGTCGGACAGCACCCACCCGTCGAACCCCCAGTCGTGGCGCAGAACCGTGTTGAGCAGGAAGTCGTTCTCGCACGAGAAGGTGGCGTTGACCTTGTTGTAGGAACACATGACCGCGCCGGGCTTGCCGATTTCGTCAGCGATCTGGAAGGCGAGCAGGTCGCTTTCGCGCATGGCCGCCTCGTCAATCTTGACGTTGAGGAACGAGCGGCCGGTTTCCTGCGCGTTGAGCACGTAGTGCTTGATCGTCGAGACGATGTGGTTCGACTGAATGCCACGGATGGAGGCGCCACCCAGGACCCCTGTGAGCAAGGGATCTTCGCTGAAATATTCGAAGTTGCGCCCGTTGCGCGGTTCGCGCACAAGGTTGACGCCCCCGGCCAGGAGCACGTTGAAGCCTTTGGCGCGGGTTTCCGCGCCCATCATGGCCCCCCCGGCGCCAACGAGAACCGGATTCCATGTCGAGGCCATGGCCATCGCCGAAGGCAGCGCGGTGGCGCCGTCCTTGGGCCGGATGAAGCCGCCCATGTTGGCAACGCCCAGGCTTGCATCGCTCTCGGAAAGAAAGGGAATGCCAAGCCGCGGGACGCCCGGCGTGTAGCCAACTCCGGTGCCGACCCCGGCCGGACGCTTGCTCGAGGGGACGCGGGCCAGCAGCATGGTCTGAAGCAGGGTCAGTTTCTCGTCCTGCGTCATTTGCGCGACGGCGGCTTCGGCCCGCTCGCTGGCGCTGGTCGTAGCCTCCGGCGGCGGAGAATCCGCTTCGGGCGCCGCCGACGTCGGCGGCGCAACGGGCGGCGCCGACGCGGACAGTGTGTTCATGGCGCTGCCCAGCAGCAGGGCGAGTGATGTGCGCGATAGGATCTTGAGCGTCATTTCAGAGGTAATCCTGCAAGTCCGGACGATGCGCGGCGATCAGCCGGCGGGTTCGACCACGATGAGCTCGAGCGCGTTCGGGGTGAGCGAAACGCTCTGCGCGTAACGGGTCGTGAGCCGTACCGCCGTGTCGCTCGTCTCCTGCAGGTTGGCGTGTTCGGGGTCCGACCAGTAATTGCTGGTTGTTGCGTCGATGCGGTAGATTTTCACACGTGCCGGCTTGCCGCGCAGCGACTTGGGCAGAGCGTTGAAGTCGATCGTCGCCGATACTGTCTGTGTCCCGGTGTGCTGATAGTTCCACGCCAGCACCGCAAGGCCGGTCTTGTCCTTCGTGGCCAGGGTATAGAGTCCCTTGCCCGATGGCGGCGCGGTGAACTGTGCGGGCACGCGCAGTGCCTTCAGCTTCGAGAACATGACCATGGCGTTGCCGTAGGGCGAAAAGGTGCGGGTGGGGATTGCCTTGTCCTTGCCCGCGCGGGTGATGAGCTGGTCCTTGCGCTCCTCGGTCTGGTGCCGCATGACCCAGTTGAATGGCACGTTATCCGGGCTTTCCAGCATCCAGTAGAGCAGTGAGGCGGCGCCTGCGGCCTGGCGGATATAGTCCGCGTGCGGGTCCTTGAAGTCATCGAACGAAGGGCCGGGATAGAGACCCATTTCGGTGATGTAGCTGGGCAGATGCGCGTTCAGCCCACGTTCGCGCAGCGCCGCTTCAATCTGCGGGCGGTGCCTGGCCACTTCGCTGGGATCGTCCTTGAAGAAGACGGGCGGTTTCATCAACTGCGTGGTGCCCGGCTTGAGGTCGAAATAGCCGTACGCGTGGTAGGACAGGAAATCGAGCTTCTTGGCCGGGTTCGGATCGGCTTTGTAGCCATCGAGGAAGGCGTCGATCCAGGGCATGTTGAACATGAACAAGGCCGGTCCGCCCAGGCGGACGGGGTGGGTTGGCTTGAGCTGCGCGTTGACCTCGTTCACGGCCTCGTAGAACGGCACGTAATAGGCGTAGAGATCCTCGGGCTTGAGCTCCTTGGAAAGCGAATGGTCGGGCTCGTTGAAGGCCTCGATGTAGTCGAGCTGGGGGAATTCGCGCTTCAAGGCGAGGATGAGCGTCTTGAGGATCGGCTTGATCTGCGCGGGGGTGAGGCCCTGCGTGATGAGGTTGCTGGGCATGACGTTGAGCATGACCGCATCCGAGACCGTGCTGGCATCCTTGAGATAGGGGCGCAGCGCGGCGATATCGTAGGTTTGCGAGTGCGGGTCGTAGAGCGAGTTGGCGAGCCAGACCCGGTAGATCGAACCGTGCAGGCCCTGCTCGTTATAGAAGCGCATGTCCTCGGGCCGTTCGCGCACGTAGAGGTCGTAATCGGTCAGGTTGTTGAATCGCTCGGTGCGGCGAAGGACCTGACCGGGAGCGGAGAAATCGATCGCGACCTGCGCGCCGGTGGCGCCGGTAGCCGGGGTTGCCTCAGCCAGGGCGGTGGTGCATCCGGGCATCGCGGCGAGCATGGCCGCGGCGCTGGCGGCGATCATCAGTGTGCGACGGGTCATGCCATAGGTCATGGGTGATCCTCACTTTCAAGAAACTGCATGGGCGTCCGGGGCGGCGGGCGGCGCAGGGCCGCCGCGCTTGTCACGGACGCATCGTCGTGCCGCCGTCGATGCTGATGACCTGCCCCGTGATGTAGGAGCCTTCGTCCGACAGGAGCAAGGCTCCCATCGCGGCGATGTCGTCGGGGCGGCCGACGCGCGACTTGATCTTGGCGGCGGACTTGGCCCATTCGATGAATGTGGCGGGGATCTGCGCCTCGAGGCGCGGGTGCAGGGTCATCGCCGGGGCGATGGTGTTCGCGCGCACGTCCATCGCGCCGTAGCGCGCGGCGACATGGCGCATCAAGGCATGACCGGCCGATTTGCTCATGGCGTAGGCGGACTGGGTGATGGGGCCGCCATTGCCGGCTGCCGAACTGGTGTAGACGATCGATCCCCCGCCGCGTTCGATCAGCGCGGGCAGGACCGCGCGGGTGCACAGGAAGAAGCCGCGCGCGTTGACGCGCATGGTCTCGTCGTAGACCTCCATCGGCAGCTCGAGCACCCCGGCCTGCGGATCGCAGTCGATCAGTGTCGCGAAATTTGCGTGCAGCCCATCGAGGCCGCCGTAGCGATCGCAGGCGGTGGCGACGGCCGCGCGGATCGATTCCTCCTGCGCCCCGTCGAGTTCGACGGCGCAGGCTTCCCCTCCGGCCTGCACGATCGCATCGACCGTCGCGCGCGCGGAAGGCAGGTCGATATCGCCCAGCACGACGCTCGCACCTTCGAGCGCGTAGCGCTGGGCAAGGGCGCTGCCGATACCGCCTGCACCGGCGACGAGAATGGATTTACCTTCAAGGCGCTTTTGCATCGTTATGCCTTTTTCGTTGTGGTTGGGGCCGGGGCGCTTCTCCCCGGCCTCTCGGTCAGTGCGTGACCGGTGTGAATCCGGGACCTTAGCGATCGCCGAAACGGTAGCGCACGGTCAGTCCGACCTCGCGCGGCATGGTGTAGCGAACGAAGCGGTAGCCCGACGATCCGAACACTTTGTCGAACGAGCTGGTGATCAACGAGGGATCGCGTGAAAGACGGATGGTCGCGTTTGTGAGGTTGCGGGCGAACAGGCCGATGTCCCAGCGCCCGTCCTGATCGCGAATTCCCGTGTAAAGGTTGACGAGCGCGTAGTTGGGGGCGGTGTAGCCCACGTTCGCGCGTGGGTTCTTGGGGTAGTAGTTCATCAAGACGCGCACATACCCCTCCACGCTCTTGCCCAGGCTGGTATGGTACTCCGACTGGATGTTCGCGTTCCATTTCGGGTCGGTCGAGACCGACTGGTTGGTCCGGCATTCGGCGACATAAACGCCTGCGGCCTGGAATTGAGCCAGGGTCGGGCTGCCCGAATCGGGAACGCCGTCGAAGTTGGAGTCGCGGCACGGGACGAGGTCGTTGTCGACCTTTCCGTCGGCGTAGCTCATCGCGGCTCCCAGGCTCCAGCTCGGCGTGACCTGGAAATTGAAGTCGGCATCGAAGCCTTTCACGATCGCGTCGGCGCCGACGACGATGCCGTTGCTCACCACGGTCGCTTCGGTGCCATCGGTCGAGACATACGGAATCGACAGGACCTGGAAGACGAAGTTCTTGTACTTCTGGTAGAACGCCGCGAAATTGAAGCGCATCCGGCCGTCCAGGAACGTCGTCTTGATACCCGCTTCATACGAGGTCGAGGTTTCGTTTGGCGTGAACGCAAACGAAGCCAGCAGAGGGTCGTTGTCCGAATTGACGATCCCGGTGTTGATGCCACCGCGCCGCCATGACGTGCCGGTCGAGACGTAGGTCAGGATATCGTCGGTCACCCGGTAGGAGGCCGAGGCCTTGTAAACCAGCGGATGGTCGGTGCCTTCGCGCGTGGCGTAGAGTGCGGGCGTGGTGGCCGCCGCGATCGGATAGTCGCAGTAGCCATCGTAGCCGCTCGATTCGAGCCCGGCGTAGCTGCACGGGATCGAAAGCGGAACAGCGATCGTTCCCGCGCCGACGGTGACCTGCGTGACCTGGTCTATCCGGTTCATGATGTAGCGCAGACCGCCCGACAGCTCGAGACGGTTACCAATGCGCAGCCGCACGTTGCCGTAGAACGAGTTCTCCTCGTTTTCTCCGCCCGCGTAGATATAGGTCGGCAGAACGTATTTGCCGATGAGCAGGCTGGGGTCGGGCGAGGTCGGGTCGCCGTACGAGCCGGTAAGCGCCTGTGCGGGCTGTTCCCCGTCGGTCAGCGTGTTCGACAGGGAGTGGAAGAAGCCGACCGAGTAGTTGAAGAACTGCCGGTTGTCGGGCGAGGACAGGCGCAATTCGTGGCTCCACAGCCGGGAGCTGCCCTTGAGGTTCGAATAGAAGCCGTTGCCCAGGATCTGGTTGCCGTAGTCCAGATCGCCATGCGTCGTGTTGGCATCGTTGAGGTAGCCGCCAACGTAGCTCAGTTCCTGGCCCAGCACGTCCCAATGGACGCTGGCGGTGATCTGGTGGGTGCGGCTGTTATAGTCGCGCGGAAAATCGGCCGCAGCGAGCCGGTCGCTGCCCTTGATGACCGGCCCGTTGTAGTTGGCCGGCGCGAGTGCGGTGACGCCGCCGGCCGAGCCCGAGCCTTCGACCTGGGTCCACTGGCGCGAATCGTACTTGAGGTACTGGTACTCGATATCGGCGGTGAGCGTGTCGGTGGGCGTGAATTCGAGGCTGACGCGTCCGCTCTTCGTCTTGCGGTACGGGTCCACGCCGCTCGCCGCGCTCGTCACGAAGTCGAACTTGTTTTCGTCCACGAGGCCGGCAACGCGCATCCCCAGGATGCCGTCGATGAGTGGGACGTTGATCGCGGCCTGCGCGTTGATCGAGCCTTTTTCACTGCCCAGCATGCTGACGTAACCGCTCCAGTCGGTCGGGCTCGCCTTGCGGGTCGAAAAAAGAATCGCGCCCGAGGGGGCGGTGCGTCCGCGTTCGGTGCCTTGCGGGCCGCGCAGGACCTGGACACTGCCGATGTCGTAGATGGCGTTGAGCACGCTGGCGGCCGCGGATGGCACTTCGTTGACGTAGATGTCGACCGTGGGCGAGGGTGTGACGCCGGCATCGTAGCTGACACCGCGCAGGGCAGGAGCGGGCGATCGACCGGACGTGACGGACCCCTGGTTCAGCGTGAGGCCGGTCACCACCGAGGAAAGGTCTTGTGATTGGGTGAGGTTGAGCTTCTGGATCGCGTCGCCGCTGACCGCAGTCACGGTTTCCGGTACGTCTTGAAGGTTTTCCGCCTGGCGCCGTGCGGTGACGATGATTTCGCTTGGCGTAAAGGTCGCGATCGGCTTCGCCGTATCGGCGCTTTGCGGTTGATCTTGTCCGGTGGAGCCCTCAGTTTGTGCGTGCAAGGGCACAGGCAGCGAAAAGACGCCCAAAGTGCTTGCACCAATAAGCAATCTCAATGTGTTGGCCATCGATTAATCCCCTCCCAGGGTTCGTTTATCGTTTGCTAATTCGCACGCTGCCGTTCATCTGTCAATAAAGGCACGGGACCGGACATTTAATTTTTGACGTTTTCGTTGATGTCGCTACCGGTGGGGCGTCGCTCCGGTCCGGCGGTGTGGGCAAAGTGGCGCTTGAACTGGACGTCTCGGCTCGGTCGCGTATTGTGACGGTTGCGTCTTTTAATGGCCGGTCGCATCCTGATCCGCGTCGTGCCACGGTTTGCTTAAGAGTGAGAAAATATGGGAGTGCGACGGAAGCTTTCGGACAAGGATACCAAGTGCCAGCCGCCGAGCGAGGCGATTTTTGTCGCCAAGCGGGGGAGGCCGACCAAGGCGCAAGCCGCTGCGATTGAGAAGACGATCCTGTCGGTGGCGCGCGGAAAGTTTCTTGAGTTCGGTTATGCAAGCACGTCGATGGAAGCCGTTGCGGCGGAAGCGGGCGTCTCCAAGGGGACGCTTTATGCCCGCTATCCGGCCAAATCGGATTTGTTTCGGGCGATCGTTTCGGATCGCATAGAGCAATGGACTGGCGATGCGGCCTGGAAGGAGCGCGAACGCGGGCGGCCCGTGCTGACGGATGGCATCGGGGCCTATCTGATGGAATATGGGGTTGCCTACCTCGCGGCCCTCGACGAACCAGAGGTGGCCGCCTTTGATCGATTGATCCGTCTCGAGGCCGCCCGCTTCCCTGAATTGGCCGCCGAATTTCGCGAGCAGGGCCTGTTGGTCGAAGTGAAATTCCTGGCTAGCCAAATTGTTCAAAGCGCTGAATTCGAGGGGTGGCCGGTGCGCGACCCGGAAGGCGTTGCTGAAGCGTTCACGGCGGCGCTTCTGGGGTGGGCGCGCGAAGAGGCGGTGCGGGGAGATGAAGCCAGGGACGGTGTCTATGCGCGCTACGTGGGGCGCCTGGTCGCGCTCTTTGTCGGCGGAAGGGCCGCTTGGTGAGCGGCAGGGGTATCTTGTAAACCCCGCGAGGGATGCATTATAGGACGATGGCGTTCGTTATTTTTGGCGCAGCGCCGGGGCATCGCGTTGGCATGCTTCGTTGGAGAGGAGCATATCCCTATGCGTATTAGAACAATTCTTGCCCTTGCCGCTCTAAGTGTCGGGGTAACGCCGCTTGCCGTTTTCGCCCAAGATGAACCACCGGCATCGCATGAGCCACAGGCATCGCAGGATGCGCCCTATACCACGGACACGACGCCGCTCGGCGCTCTCATGGCGGATCCCAAGGCCAAGGCAATTCTTGCAAAGGAAATCCCGGACATCGTCAACAACGAGCAAATTGCGATGGCCAACGGAATGACTTTGAAGGCCCTTCAGGCTTATGCCGGGGACCTCCTCAGCGACGAGATCTTGGCTAAGATCGATGCCGAACTGGCGCTAATCAAGCACTCGTGACATTGCGCTCCCCAGGCGCTCGCAATAGCGCCGGGGGAGCGTGCCCATGTTGGAGGCGGCTATCCCTTCGGCCGAGTCATGTGGTCGCGGGCCGCTTCGGCGAAAGGGCGGGAATCCACGGTTGGCCCGGTTCCGGCAAACGGTGATTTCTTCAAGATCCAGGATCGAATGAAGGGGCCGAGCAAGGGTAGGGCGAAGCGGGCTGGACCGGCGGCTTTGCGGCAGTCGGCGAGAAACGATGGGAAACTGCTGCGCTGGTAGGTCAGCACGCGCTCGCTTTCTCGCGTGTCGACCCAGTTTTCGTAGTACCAACTCGTATCGATCGCCGGGTCGGCTTGGCGATAGGCGTTTCTGTCAATCGGCGGGATGCCCAGGTTTTGCATCATGGCATTGGCAAAATCCCCGCCGATGCCTTGCCAGCCTTCTCCTCCTCCAACGACAAAAGTGCGGCATGCTGCCGGATCAGCCGTCGTGGCGTTCGCAATCGCGAGCGCGGCATCGCGTACGTCTATGGCTTGTTCCCGGCGGTCGTACGGCAACAGAAAGGAGAAGCGGAACGTATCAGCGGATGCGCTTGTCGAGGCCAGCGGGAAGACGGCGCACAGGCGAACAATCGTCCATTCGAGCCCGCATTGCTGGACAATCGTTTCGGCTTCGAGTTTCTGGCGGCCATAATCATCTTGAGGGTTTACCGGGGTCTCGCTGTTCCACGGGGCCGGGTCTGTATGCGGGTTGGAGGGGCCGAGTATCGAATAGCTGGAAACAAGGACAAAACGACGTGGGGCGCCGGATTGCTGATTGCCCAGGTCCTGCGCGGCCGCGACCAGATTGCGCGTACCTTCGACGTTGACTTTGTAGGCCAGTTCGGGGCGCTGAATCGTCAAAGGGGGAATGATCGCAGCGCCGTGGACGACGACGTTCGGGCGGACGCTCTGCATGGTCGATTGCACGCATTGCGGATCGGTCAAGTCGCCCCACACGGATGAAAACGCATGGCGGCGGCCGAGCTTTTTGGCCTTTTTCCGATTGGCGGACGTGGGTACGTCAAAGCAAGTGACCTCGTAACCGAGCTGTAGCAACTCTTGGATCGCCCATTCGCCAACGCCTCCAAATGCACCGGTGAGCAGGACTCGCTCACCGCGTGCCGGTGCTTTTTGGGTAACCATTTTCCACTCCCGTAATTTCTCAGAAAATGATACGATGGCGTTCATTTAATGTCCAGTGGGAACGCTGCGCGGGCAATTTCTTCCGTCAATCTGGCTCTTTCCGCCGACGCCGCCGAGATAATTGAACGCTACCGGTTGATTAATTTCAGGGAGGGTGTTAGCGGACTCGGAAATCGAAGGGCAAAGGGTGAAATCTCAGCCCTTGAAAAAATAGGGTCATGAACATGCCCATTGGGAAGAAGGATGGCGTCGCCCAAGGCGGAATGGGCCGGGGTGGCAAGGCCACTTATTCGCATAATATTGCGGTTGATCGAAAAGTAATATTTTCGATGGTGATCGTGGCAATTTGCATATGTTGTTCCATATGGCTTTTTTATTATGAGACCCGATGGAAATATATCGAAGAAACGGATGACGCTCAGATTGGCGCCGATTCGGTTACTTTGTCTCCCCGTATCAGTGGGTACATCGATCGGGTCGTAGTGGCTGACAATTCCGATGTGGTCACCGGTCAGCCTTTGGTCTTTATCGAACGGGGCAGCTATGCTGCGCAACTGGCACAAGCGAAGGCTCAGGCCGCGCTCGCGCGAGCGGGTGTTCGCGCCGCGCAGGAAGCCTTGCGCGAGCATTCCGCAGCAATCGTGCAGGCACAGGCGCGCGTGTCGGCCGCGCGAGACAAGGCGGATTACGATTCAGCCCAGGTGCGCCGATATGCCCCTCTGGCGGCTTCGGGCGCCGACACCGGCGAACGTCTTTCGCAGCTGAAACTTGCGCAATCTCAATCGCGTCACGATGTCAAGGCGCTCACCGCTGCCCAAGCCGCTCAAGTCGCGCATAAATCGGGCCTGGAGGCCCAGCTGAGTCAAGCCGAAGCGCAGTTGGCGCAATCTCTTGCCGTCGTTCAAGCCGCGCAGATCGATACGCAGGCGACCGTATTGCGTGCTCCGATTTCCGGCCGTGTCGGCGATAAGAGTGTCGCGGTCGGGCAATACGTCCAGGCCGGGACGCGACTGCTTTCGATCGTGCCACTTGATGCGCTGTACGTAACCGCCAACTTCAAGGAAACGCAGATGGCCGCAATGCGCATCGGTCAGAGTGCGCATGTCCGTATCGATGCTCTGAACGGTCTTACCGTAGACGGCCATGTGCAAAGCATCGCTCCGGGCACGGGCGCGCGGTTTTCGTTGCTTCCGGCGGAAAACGCGACGGGCAATTTCACCAAGATCACCCAACGGGTGCCGGTGCGGATTGCCATCGAGCCGTCACCGCAAATTCGTCAGCGGCTGGTTCCCGGCCTTTCGGTGACCGTCACGGTCGATACCCGGCAAGCTGTGGCCAAGGCCAAGGCCCGGCATTTCGACCTCGCGCACGCTTTGGATCAGGAGCGCAAAAAGTGACGCAATTGCCCATCAGCCAGGCCCGTGGCGATGCTGGTGCCGGCAAAGGAGAAAAAGCGGATGCGGCCGCGTGGATGGCGGTCATCGCCGGAACGCTCGGTGCGTTAATGGCTACGCTTGACATTTCCATCGTGAATTCCGCGTTGCCGACCATCCAGGGCGAGATCGGTGCGAGCGGGACGGAGGGAACTTGGGTCGCGACGGCCTATCTTGTCGCCGAGATCGTGATCATTCCGATGGCCGCGTGGCTCGAGAGAATGCTCGGGCTTCGCACCTTCCTTTTGATCGCGGCCGGACTTTTTACCGTCTTTTCGACGATCTGCGGTTTGGCGACGAGTCTGGAAATGATGATCCTGGGGCGTGTCGGGCAGGGCTTTACCGGTGGCGCCATGATCCCGACGGCACAAACCATCATCGCGCAGCGCCTGCCTGTTCGCCAGCAGCCCGTCGGCATTGCCTTGTTTGGTGTTACGGCCATCATGGGGCCGGTGATCGGCCCATTGATCGGAGGCTGGCTTACCGAGTCATTCAGTTGGCACTATGCGTTCTTTCTGAATTTGCCCATCTGCGCCATCCTGGTGGCGCTCCTGCTGCTGGGCCTGGCGCATGAACCGGTGAAGCCTGCCCTTTTGCGGGAGGCGGATTGGTTCGGCATCGCGGGCCTGGCGCTCGGTCTGGGGGGGCTGACGGTCGTTCTCGAAGATGGTCAGCGCGAGCAGTGGTTCGAGTCCGAAATGATCTGCTGGGTCACGGCTCTTTGCGCGGTTGGTTTTGCGTTGCTCTTTTGGGGGCAGGCCACCGCCAAGCGGCCGATCATCAAGCTTTCGCTCCTTCGCGACCGTCAGTTTGGCGCCGTGGCGCTCATGGGGATCGTTCTTGGCATGGTTCTTTACGGGACGGCCTTCGTCATCCCCCAGTTTCTGGCGACCATTGCCAATTATAACGCTTTGCAGTCGGGCAAGGTTGTTTTGCTTTCGGGTATACCCAGTCTGATCCTGATGGCCATTGTGCCGCTTTTGTTGCGTGTTCTGGACATTCGCCTCGCTGTGGCAACCGGCCTGTTGGTGATGGGGATTTCTGCGCTCATGGATGCGGGGCTGACGTCGCATTCATCGGGCGCGGACTTTACCGATTCGCAACTGCTGCGCGGCGTCGGCCAGATATTGGGCATGCTCTTTCTCAGCCAGGCGGTCGTGCGGGCGGTCCCGGTTGAGGACGCCGGCGACGCATCGGGTCTTTTCAATGCCGTTCGCAATTTGGGAGGGAGCCTGGCCTTGGCCGGAATTTCCATCGTGCAGGATCAGCGCATGTGGTTCCATACGCGGCGTTTGGAAGAAGCGCTGCCGGCAAACGGACAGGCTGTCCAGTCCCATCTGGAAAGCCTGATCGCTCTGACCGGCAATCCCGCCATGGCCTTCAAGCTCATCGCGCAGGTAATTCAGGCGCAGGCGCTGGTGATGACGTACAATGATCTTTTCTGGATTATGGGGATCGGCACTCTGGCGGCCTTGCCGCTAGTCCTTTTTCTCAAGCCCCTGCCCAAGTCGGGCGTTGCTGCGGTGATGCACTGATGATCGGGTCGTCTCGTTGCCGTGGGCGGTGCGTCGTCTGGACCTTGATCCTGTTGTCCGGTTGCGCTGCCGGGCCGAATTATAGCGGTCCGCCCGATGTGGCGCTCGGGCCCGGCGAGCAACAGTCTTTCGCGCGCGCAGAGGGACTGTCCAGAGCAGAGCCTTCCTCGCGCGAGCCGTGGTGGCGCGGTCTGAATGACCCTCTCCTGAGCAGCCTGATCGAACAGGCGCTTCAGGACAGCCCGACGATCGCCATGGCCGAAGCGCGGATACGCGAGGCGCGCGGCAACCTTCGTGCCGAGCGCGCCTCACTGTTTCCAAGTCTGGGGCTGAGTGCGGCATACGCCCGCATGCGGCTGCCTGAGGGGCTGTCGTCGAATTCCGAGCTGTATGGCTCGGGCATGAGCGCTTCCTGGGAACCGGACCTATGGGGAGGGAAGCACGACGGTGTTCAACGCGCACAGGCCAATGTCGGCCAGCAATTCGCCGCGCTGGCCGATGCGCAGGTGAGTTTGTCCGCGCAGGTGGCGCAAACCTATGTCTCCTTGCGCTCGGGACAGGAAAGGGTGCGGCTGGTCGCCAGATCCATGGCGTTGCTAGAGGAGGCGTCAAGGCTTGTCGAACAACGCTTTGAGGCCGGGGTGGCGACGCGCGCCGAGCTTGAACAATTGCGCCAGGAACGCGGCCATGTGGCTGCGGATCTGGCCGAGTTGCGTGGGAATGTGGCGGTCGATACCGATCGTTTGTCGGTCCTTTGCGGGCGTGCCCCCACGGCGCTCGACTCGCAGTTGAACAGCCCGGTTGCGAAAGTACCTTTGCCGCCCTCCAGCGTCTTCGTCGGGAACCCGCGTACGATGCTTGGGCACAGGCCCGATGTGCGCGCGGCGGAGCGGGCACTGGCCGCGGCAACCGCGGAAGTCGGCGCCCGGGTGGCGGCGCGCTTCCCCCAGGTGAAATTCGCCGGGATTCTCGGACTGGGTGGCTCATCCGCCAAGGATCTGATCGACCCGGGTCAAATATCGATGCTTCTGGCTCCGCAAATCAGTTGGTCTTTTCTCGATTTCGGCCGCACCAAGGCGCGGGTCGAGGCCGCGCAGGCCGGACGGGACGTGGCTGCAGCGCACTATCGAGAAACGGTTCTCGGCGCCCTTGAGGATGCCGAGGCAAGTCTCGCCCGGTTCGGACAGGCAAGAGAACAATTGGCCCATACAATGCTGTCGGATGACAGTTTGGGGCGGATGTTGGCGCTGCAACGGGAGAAGCAGGCCGCTGGAACCGTATCGCGCCTCGCCCTGATCGATCTGGAGCGTCAGAAATTGACGGCAAGCGTTGCGGTGGTCGAAACTCAGGCGCGCGTTACGGCCAGTTTTATCTCGGTACAGAAGGCATTGGGACTGGGATGGTCTGCAGAGCGTTAAATTCGGAAAAGAGTGTTGAATTTGATTCACCTGCGATGGGCGATCATGAATAGAGATCGTCCGAGGTGAGAATCTTTGAAACGTGCGCTTGAATTTCGGCCTGAATGAAGGGCGGCGCGCGCAAACATATAGGTGCGTGGGGTTATTTCCGCGCTTTCGACTGGGAGAGTTCGATGACACTTGGTCGCAAATCGAAGACGGTGCGCAACTTGCGCTGGTGGATCATCGGGCTGGTCACTTGCGGGACGGTCCTGAACTATCTGGCGCGCTCGACGCTGTCGGTCGCGGCGCCGACGCTCAAGGCCGAGCTGGGCATGTCCACAGAGCAGTACAGCTACGTCATCATGACCTTCCAGTTTGCCTACACGATCATGCAGACTGTCGCTGGCTCGGTACTTGACCTGCTGGGCACGCGGCTGGGCTTCTTCCTGTTTGCCGCAGGTTGGGCCCTGGCGAACATGGCCCATGGGCTGGCGGCCAACTGGCAGGGGCTGGCGATCTTTCGCGGCTTTCTGGGGGCGACGGAAGCCGCGGCGATCCCGGCGGGGGCAAAGTCCGTCGCGGAGTGGTTTCCCGCCAAAGAACGCCCTCTTGCCACGAGCGCGTTCCAGATGGGGACGAGCGTGGGGGCAATTGTGGCGCCGCCACTGGTCGTCTTCTGCATCCTTACGTGGAACTGGCAGTCCGCGTTCCTGATTACCGGCGGGCTGAGCCTGGTCTGGGCGTTTCTCTGGTGGCGGACTTACGACACGCCTGATCGGCATCGCTGGATCGGGGCGGGGGAACAAGCCCTTATCGCTGAGGGACAGGCCATGGCATCCGGGGAAACGCGCCCGGCGACGCGCAGGGCGGTTCTTGGCTCGCGTGAATTCTATGCGATCGCCCTGCCGCGCTTCTTTGCCGAACCAGCCTGGCAGACCTTCAGCTTCTTTATTCCTTTGTATCTGGTGAATGTTTGGAAGCTGGATCTGGCGGGGGTCGCGCTGTGGGCGTGGA
Source organism: Novosphingobium organovorum (assembly GCF_022832435.1). Taxonomy (GTDB): domain Bacteria; phylum Pseudomonadota; class Alphaproteobacteria; order Sphingomonadales; family Sphingomonadaceae; genus Novosphingobium; species Novosphingobium organovorum. Next base: position 42,228 of record NZ_JALHLF010000028.1, read on the forward strand.
TGCCCTTCGTCGCGGCCGACCTGGGCTCGCTCGCCGCGGGAATCCTGCCCAGCGTGTTGATGCGGCGCGGCGTGAAGGTGCTGGCCTCGCGCAAGATCACGATGTCCTGCGGGGCGCTGGCGATGATCGGCCCGGCGTGTATCGGCCTGGCCGGTTCGCCAGGCATGGCGATCGCGCTGTTCTGCGTGGGAGGCTTTGCGCACCAGATGCTCAACGGGGCACTGATTACCCTGTGTGCGGATGTTTTCGACAGCCGCATGGTGGGCACGGCGAGCGGTATGGCGGGGACCTTCGCGTGGGTAGGGGGAATGCTCTTCACGTTGTTGATCGGACAAAGCGCAGATACATACGGATACAGCCCGCTTTTCGTTGGTCTGGCGGCGCTTGACTTTGTGGGGATGATCGTCCTGTGGGGATTGCTGCGCGGTAAGTAGAAACGGCCATAATTGGATGGCCTGTTCGCTATACTCAAGCGCCGAGAGGCTGGCGCGTTACGCCTTGGTACCATCCAACGTCAAAGGCTATCCTTCGGGCGGTTCCTGGTGGTTCTCGACCAGAAGCGTCCGACGAGGCGATGTGGTTCATTGTCACGAGGACGCGACGCCGTTCGAGGACCACCAGGAACCGTCCTCATAAGTCAGGATTACTGCAGGTTGGTATCAGGCGTTCAGGATGGCGTTTTGACCAGAGAGTTCCAGCAGGCGAACATCTTAAAAGGTCACTAGTGGATTGATTTTGACATTTGCATCCCCTGGCGGATGGGATGGGCCTGCAAATGTCAGAATCGAACCACTAGAGCGGTTTTCGATCAGATTGCATCGGATCGACCGCTCTAGACCTTTGTTTTGACGCATTTCCTGAATCGCCAGGTGAATCCACCTGACTGGAAAATGCTCCTAAGAGCCCTTCTCTGATTGGGGCCTCGTGGGTCAAGCTGCTTCCTCGAC
>NZ_JALHLF010000280.1 GCF_022832435.1 Novosphingobium organovorum
AAGGCGGCGCGGCGGGCCTCGGCCTCGGCGTGTTCGGTTTGCGCGGCGCTCTGGCGCTGGGCCAGATCGTGGGCGCTGCTGTCGATCTCGGCGGCGCGCGCGCGCTGGCGTTGGCGCGCGTCCTCGGCCTGATCGACCCCACGCAGCGCCGTGCGTTCGGTGTTGGCGGCCTCCGCGATCGCGCGTTCGGCGGCCACGGCCTGGTTCTGCGCGGCGATCAGCGCGGCTTGCGCTTCGCTCTGGCGTGCCTCGGCCTGGGCCACGGCCGCGCGTAAGGGGGGCAGGCGGGCTTCGAGTTCGGCGAGCCGGTTTTCGGCT
>NZ_JALHLF010000281.1 GCF_022832435.1 Novosphingobium organovorum
TACCGCTGGATGACGTCTTCGTCACGCTGAAGGATGTCATTCCGCAGCTAACACGCTCGTCCTTGCATCGCTGCCTGCAGCGACACGGCGTTTCACGCCTGCCCAAAGCTGATCGCGAGAAACCAAAGAAATTCAAAAGCTACAAGATCGGCTACTTCCATATCGACATTGCCGAACTGCGCTATGAGGGCGGCAAAGGCTTCCTGTTCGTCGCGGTGGATCGCACCTCGAAACTGGTCTTTGCCCGCATCTATCGTAGAGCCACCAAGTTGGCAGCATCCGCATTCCTCAAGGTGCTGATCAAGGCTGTACCCTA
>NZ_JALHLF010000282.1 GCF_022832435.1 Novosphingobium organovorum
GATCGATGCGGCAGGCAGGGCTTTTCGGTTTATCGGAGCACATGAAGCGCCTTTCGGCGGACGGCGATCCGTTGGAGGTTCTGGCTCGTGTCGTGGACTTCGAGGCATTTCGGCCGACCTTGACGGCGGCGCTGGCCTATTCCGATGGTGCGAAGGGCGGCCGCCCGCCCTACGATCCGGTCGTGATGCTCAAGATCCTGGTGCTGGCAGCGCAGAACAACGTGGCCGACGCGCGCATGGAATGGCTGATCCGCGATCGTCTGAGTTGGCTTCGCTTCCTGGGATTTGACCTCGGGGCTGCAACGCCGGA
>NZ_JALHLF010000283.1 GCF_022832435.1 Novosphingobium organovorum
CGCCGCCGCGCGGGCGGCGCGCACGGTGGCCGGTCTACGGCCCAATCCCACACTTGAAACGCAAGTCGAGAATCTGGCCGGATCGGGGGCCTATCGTGGGTTCGACAGCGCCGAGATGACGCTCAGCCTTGCCCTGCCGATCGAACGGGGCGGCAAACGGTCGGCGCGCATCGCGCTGGCCGATGCGCAGATTGGCCGCGCCGCGCTGCTCGCGGCGATCGCGCGGGCCGACATCCGCCTCGAGATAACCCGGCTCTACGTCGGGGCGGTGGCCGCGCAGCGCCGGCTCGACACCGCGCGCGAACAGGC
>NZ_JALHLF010000284.1 GCF_022832435.1 Novosphingobium organovorum
GCGACCTTGAAGGCGCTGCGGTGATCCCAGCTGGCGCGCGGGTGTGGATCGCCATGGGGCACACGGACATGCGCAAGGGGATGCAAGGACTGGCCTTGCAGGTCCAGCAGGGCCTGAAGCGCGACCCGCACGGAGGCGACCTGTTCGTGTTTCGCGGACGGACAGGCTCGCTGATCAAGATCATCTGGCACGATGGTATCGGCATGTCTCTCTATTCCAAGCGGCTCGAGAAGGGACGCTTCGTGTGGCCCTCGGCGAAGGACGGGATCGTCTCGCTGACCAACGCGCAATTGTCCTGCCTGCTGGA
>NZ_JALHLF010000029.1 GCF_022832435.1 Novosphingobium organovorum
GCGCCGGGCGCATGGGGCGGGCGCACGCGCCGCGCTCAAGCTTGTCGATGGCGAGGCGCGCGATCCGGGGAAGCGGACCGGCCACGGTATCGTGTGCGGGATGTGCCGTTCGGGGACCTGAGGCGGACAAAAGGGCGGGAAAGAGGAGGGGGCACGGCCCCCTTTTTTACGCCGGAACGCGGGAAGGTGAGAAGGGATGTGTTCCGAGGGCCATTGCCCTCGGGCTCCCCAAACTGTCGACCTCACCGTTCTCATCAAGCGTTGGCTGAACGCGGTGAGGTGGACAGTAGGGGGTCAAGGGGTATTAACCCCTTGAATCGATTTCTCTAATAATAATCATATAAAACAGCTAGTTGAATATTTCTTGGCGCCTTTTTCGGAAAAATTTGCCGACCGTGCGGATGAAGTGCGCCGGGCCATCCGTTCCTTTGTGCAGACACCCCTGAGGTCTTTCGGGGGCAGAAAACGACATCGCAAAGGAGAAGTCTCATGACCAAGAACATTCTCAGCACCGCCGCTCTTGCTCTGGCGCTGGCCGCCGTTCCGGGCGCTGCCCATGCGCAGCTTCTGGGTGGGGGCGGCCTTGGGGGTGGCCTGGGCGGCGGCCTTGGTGGTTCGATGAGTGGTACGCTCGGCGGCGTTGGCAGTTCGCTCGGCGGGATGGGCAGCGCGGCGGGCGACATGAGCGTGACGCGCAGCGCCAACACGGTCCGCTCCAAGGTGAGCAAGACCGCTTCGGGCAGCAGCGAAGCGGCGACCACGACCCCGTCGGTTGCGCTGCCGGACACCTCTTCGGTGGCGGGCACGGCGACCGGTGCGGTCTCGGGCGCGTCGAGCAAGGCGAGCAACCTGGCAGGTTCGGCGCGTTCGGCGGCGGGCAACCAGACCGGCGCGCTGACCGATACGCTTCAGTCCGCGCAGGGCAGCGCGAGCAGCGCCGCGAGCAGCACGGCGAACGGTGCGGCGAATGGTTCGGCTTCGGCTTCGCAGCAGGGCCTGGGGCTGACCGGGTCGGGCAGCGGTTCGTCGGCGAGCGGTACGTCCTCTTCGTTGACCGCGCCGCTGGGCACGGTGGGTTCGGGCGTTTCGCAGGCGCGCAGCACCGCCACGGGCGCGGCGTCGGGAGTGAAGGACAAGGCTACCAGCGCGCTGGGTTCGGCCCGTTCGACCGCCTCGAACGCGGCGAGCGGGGCCAGGGGCAAGCTTACCGATACGCTTGACGAAGCCAGCGCCTCGGGCAGTGGTTCGGGATCGGGCAGCGGCTCGGCCGACACGCCGCTGGGTTCAAGCAGCGGTTCGGGGACCGGTTCGGCCAATGGATCGGCTTCGTCGCGCGGCGTGAGCCTGGGGGCGAGTGCGAGCGCGGACGGTTCGACCTCGGGCTCGGTTTCGGCCTCGTCGGGCAGCTGATCGCGGATCGAGGTGGCGCGTGAGCGCTGCCGACCGCCCGTCCCGCGCTGCGGGGCGGGCGGTTTTCGCGTGTCCTGCTCCGCGCGGATGGTAGCGCTCGCCAAGTGCGTCGAAAAAGTGCTGCAATGCAGCGATTGCCTTTTCGCGGGGAGACGTTATCTCATGGCCCCGCAAGCGTTTCGCGGTAGGTTCGCGTGCGGTTTTTCCGGAGTACTGGAAAAGCTGCGCACGGTGTTGACGGCGAGGCGTACCCCGCCTTCGAGCCGATGGAATTGACGACGCCATGATCTCCCGCCGCTCCCTCATCCATTCCGCGGCCGGGTTGGCGGCGGGTGCCGTGGCGGCTCCGGCCATCGTTCGCGCGCAGAGCTGGTTCACCGCCTATCCCTTCACCCTGGGGGTCGCCTCGGGCGATCCGGCGAGCGACGGTTTCGTAATCTGGACGCGCCTTGCGCCCGATCCTTACGCGCCGCACGGCGGGATGCCGCTCTCCGCGCTGCCGGTGGAGTGGGAAGTGGCGAGCGATGAACGCTTCAGGACGATCGCCGCGAAGGGCACCGCGATTGCCCGTCCCGAGCTTGGCCATTCGGTCCATGTCGAAGTGGCCGGGCTGCAGCCCGACCGGCCTTACTGGTACCGCTTCACGAGCGGCTCGGACCGGTCGCTGACCGGGCAGGCGCGCACGCTGCCGCCGGTGGGCGCTGCGGTTTCGGCGCTGCGTTTCGGGATCTGCGGGTGCCAGCATTTCGAGGCGGGCTTTTACGCCGCCTACCGCCATCTCGCCGCCGAGGACCTCGCCTTTGTCTTCCACTACGGCGATTTCATCTACGAATACCAGTACGATCACCGCTTCGCGCAAGACGGCCTGCCGGTCCAGAAAGTGCGCCAGCACCGGCTGCGCGCGCTCTATTCGGTGGAGGACTTCCGCGCCCATTACGCGCAGTACCTGCAGGATCTCGACCTGCAGTCCGCGCGCATGCGCCACGCCTTCCTGGCGACGTTCGACGACCACGAGATCGAGGACAACTGGGTCGGTGACCATGACAAGGACCCCAGCGTCCCGCCCGAGGTCTTCGCCCTGCGCCGCCAGGCCGCGATGCAGGTGTGGTACGAACACATGCCGGTGCGCAAGGCGCTGTTTCCCCGCGGCGAACTGATCCACGCCAACCGGCGGCTGACGTATGGCAACCTGGCCGCGCTCAACCTGCTCGACACGCGCTCGTTCCGTTCGGACCAGCCGTGCAACGATGGCTGGAGCCCGGCGTGTCCCGGCGTCTACGATTCCAAGGCCGAAGTGCTGGGCGCGGCGCAGGAGGCCTGGCTCGACGCCAACCTCCACCGCAAGGACGCGACCTGGAACGTGATCGGCCAGCAGGTGATGATGATGCCGATCGACCGGCGTATCGCGAACGAGCCCGAGAAGCTGCTCAACCTCGACAGCTGGGCGGCCTACGATGCGCCGCGCAAGCGGCTGATGAAGCGGCTGGGCACGGTTGAGAATGCGGTGGTCTTCACCGGAGACGAGCACCAGAATTTTGCCGGGCTTTTGCTCGATGGGGATAGGCCGGTCGCGGTCGAGAACGTGCTGACCTCGATTTCGAGCGGGGGCGATGGCAGTGACCGGCGCAAGGGCAGCGATCGGATCATGGCCAACAACCCGCAGGTCAAGTTCCTCAACGACCAGCGCGGTTATGGCGTGTGCGAAGTCTCGCCCGAGGCGCTGACGACGCGGTTCATGGTCCTTGACAAGGTCTCTGTACCCGATGGCGCGATCCGCCAGCGCGCAAGCGCCACGGTCGAGCGCGGCAAGGTGGCGCTCGCCATCGCCTGATCCGGCGCCTGATCCGCCGCCTGATCCGCCACGCGCGATCGACTTCGTTTTCCAACGGGTCCGCAGAAGGCCCGCTTTTCCAAATGGGTGCAACACCACAAGGGGGTGGGCCATGCCGGGCCATCCCGACGCAACTCAAGCTCATGGGGCGCTAATACAGATGAGGTACAACAGGATTTCACGTCGTTCGCTGCGGGTCGCGGCGTGCGTATCGGCGTGCGCGGCGCTGGGCGTGGCATCGTCTTCGGCCTTTGCCGACTACAACCCGCGCGAAAGCTTCGCGCCGTTCGCGATGCCTGCTCCCGTCAACGCCTACCGTTCGGCGAGCGGCGTTCCCGGCCCGGCCTACTGGCAGAACGAGGCCGACTACGAAATCCACGCCAGCCTCGATCCCGAGACCAAGGGCCCGTCGCTGAGCGGGTCGGAAGTCATCACCTACACCAACAACAGCCCCGATCGGCTCGACGTGCTGTGGCTCCAGCTCGACCAGAACATGTACAAGGCGAACAGCCGCTCGACCTTCGCGGGTGGCCGCTCGCGTCCGGTCTCGACCGACGGCTTCGTGCTCGACAAGGTCGAGGTGGACATGGGGGACGGGCACTTCGTCGCCGCGCCTTTCCTCGTCAGCGATACCCGCATGCGCGTGACGCTGCCCGAGCAGCTCAAGGGCAAGGGCGGCGCGCTCAAGCTGCGTGTGGCGTGGCATTTCGCGATCCCCGGCAAGTGGGGCGGGCGCATGGCCTGGGGCCAGTCGAAGAAGGGCCCGATCTACGATCTCGCGCAGTGGTATCCGCGCATGGCGGTCTACGACGACGTGCGTGGCTGGGACACGGCGCCCTATCTGGCGCAGGAATTCTACCTCGAATACGGCAACTTCGACTATTACGTCACCGTGCCGTCGTCGATGATGGTGTTCGGCTCGGGCGATCTGGTGAACCCGCAGGAGGTGCTCACCAAGCGCCAGCAGGAGCGGCTGGCCAAGGCGCGCACGAGCGATGCGACGGTGATGATCCGCAGCCCCGAGGAAGTGTCCGATCCCGCGACCCGGCCCAAGAAGGGCGGCACGCTGACCTGGCACTACCACATGAACGACACGCGCGACGTCGCCTTCACGGCGTCTTCGGTGTTCGCCTGGGACGCGGCGCGGATCAATCTGCCCGAAGGCAAGACCTCGCTGGCGATGTCGGTCTACCCGGTCGAAAGCCAGGGCAAGGAAGCCTGGGGCCGTTCGACCGAATACCTCAAGAACGCGGTCGAGAATTTCTCCAAGCGCTGGTTCGCCTACCCCTGGCCGGTGGCGATCAACGTGGCGGGGCCGGCCAGTGGCATGGAATACCCTGGCATCGTGTTCGATGGCATCAACGACAAGGGCAAGGAGCTGTTCTGGATCACCGCGCATGAGATCGGGCACGGCTGGTTCCCGATGATCGTGGGCTTCGACGAACGCCGCGACGCGTGGATGGACGAGGGGTTCAACACCTTCATCGATACCTACGAATCGGATGACTTCAACCACGGCGAATACGGGCCCAAGCGCGACAGCGAATACGCCGAAGGCGGCGGCAACCCGGTCGATGAGATCCTGCCGATCCTCCAGGACCCGCAAGCGCCGATCCTGCTGTCGCGCTCGGACACGGTGATCGAGAAGTACCGCCACGCGATGAGCTACTTCAAGTCGGCGCTGGGCCTGCGCCTGCTGCGTGAACAGATCTTGGGGCCCGATCGTTTCGATCCGGCCTTCCGCCGCTTCATCAAGGCCTGGGCGTTCAAGCATCCCAAGCCCTCGGACTTCTTCCGCGCGATGGAGAGCGAAGGCGGTGAGGACCTGTCGTACTTCTGGAACGGCTGGTACGCGCACAACTGGACGCTGGACCTGGCGGTGGACTCGATCGCTCCGGTCGATGGCGATCCGGCCAAGGGCACGCTCGTCACCGTGGGCAGCCACGACAAGCTGGTCCTGCCCGCGACGCTGCGCGTCCGCTTTGCCGACGGCAGCCACGAGGACTTCCAGATGCCCGCCGAAAGCTGGATCCGCAACACCACCAGCTCGGTCACCATCGCGCCGGGCAAGACCGTCGTCAGCGCCGAGATCGACCCCGATCACGCGCTTCCCGACACGACCCGCGCGAACAACTTGTTCAAGGTTGCGGGACGCTGAATCGGACCGGGACGCCGGGGTTGCGATCCCGGCGTCTCGCGATCGCTGAAACACGGACGGGCTGTGGCGCCAGGCCGGTGCCACAGCCCGTTTGCGTGAATTTGTCGCGGCGCTCAGGCCGGGGTGACGATAATCGCACCGACGTAGGAGCCGGGCTTTTCGGCGTTCATCGTCTTGCCATCGACAGTGATGGTCACTGCCCCGCCGTTCTTGCCGATGAGCCTTGCGCCGGGAAGGATCGTCAGCTTGGTGAGATAGGACGTGCCGGTGACCATCCAGGTGCTGCCCAGATCGAGCGTGACGCCGGTGCCGAATGGCCCCTCGGGCGGGCCGAAGGTGTTGGCGACATCGCCGATCAGGCGGAAGCTGGCCTCGCTTGGCGTTTCGCCGTTGGCGGGGATCAGCACGGCGTCGTCGATGATGACGATGCTGCCGGTTCCCTTGGCCTCGATCAGGCCCTATTCCACGGTCATGCGCACGTGCGTGGGGCATCGACCGTCAGCGTGAGCGATTTGCTCTGCGGCGCGTCCAGGCTGGGCCCTGGGCACGCGCCGCAATCCCGGCGGAACTGGTCGCACCCGCGGTCGCTGGCGCGTTCTGGGCCAGCACGCTGGCGGGCGCGAGCGGGTGGCGAGCGTAAGCGCGGCGCGGGAGGCCCGCAGGGCCTTCGCAAAAGGCTCTATCGGGGTATTCCTCTCGCGTTCTGTCGCTGGATTGGCCCTAGGCTGCGGGTAAAGCCGGGGCAGATGCCGGCGTGTGCGTTGGCGATCGAATTGACGATGTCCGGACCGCCGCCACGGCCGTAGAGCCAGACCGGATCGATCAGGTCGGGCACGCTCGGCGCGCGCGTCGTGGTCCTGCGATCCTCGCGGCCGCCGTGAAGATCGCGCCGCGCTGCGCGAGGACCGGCGCTCCGTCCGTCCGCGCGTGGCGCGCCAGTTCGGTGCTGCCGAGCAGGATTTCGCGATCGCCTCGCAGGATGCGGGCGCGCTCGGTGCTGCGGGCCTGGAGGCTCCAGAAAAGGCGTGCGCCGGCCACCGGCAACAGGCTGGCCAAGGCCGCTCAGCGTGGGCTACTCGGCCCTTTCGCTCGGTCAGTGCGGGGTGAGGGATGGGGAGGAAAGGCCTGGCGAGGCGGGCGCCGTGACCGGGCGCGCGCTTGGGCTGGGTGTGCCGTCCGCCGTGAAATCGGGGCCGGGCATCAGCAGTACGCTCTTGGCCCCGTCGAGCGCGCGGATGCCGAAGCTGGTCTGGAGCGTTTCGACGAAGGTCTGCGAATCCGCCGCGCGCACCGTTCCGCCGATACGCAGCGCGGCGATCTGCGGCGCACCGATCACCAGCGGCTTGGCGCGGTAGCGGTTGAGTTCGGAAACCGCCTGTTCGAGCGTTTCGCCATCGAACGAGATGATCCCGTGCTCCCACGCGGTGCGCTGGGCGAGTTCGGGTTCGCCCAGCGTGGTCACCCCCACGCGGCTGTCGCTGATCGCGGCGTACTGCCTCGCGCTCACCGCGATCGGGGCGATCCCCGCGCCGTGCACCGCGACGCGGCCCGAAAGCACGGTCAGCTCGGTCAACTCGTGCCCGAAGCGGATGTTGAACACGGTGCCCAGCACGCGGAACGAGCAGGCCCCGGCATCGACCACGAAGGGCCGTCTGGCGTCGTGCGCGATGTCGAAGCGGGCCTCGCCCATGAGGAGATCGACCGCGCGGTAGCGCGCGCCGAAGGACACCGCGACGCGGCTGTGGGTGTTGAGGTGAATGTGGCTGCCGTCGGCCAGATCGATCTGGCGGGTTTCGCCGATCGCGGTTTCATAGATCGTGCGGCCCATCCAGTGCCGCAGCCCCAGCGCACCGGTGACGGCAAACACGCCCGAGGCCGCTGCGGCGGCCAGCGTGCGCCGGCTGATCCCGCGGCGCGCCGGATCGGACCGGTCGTTCGCGGGTTCCGGCGCTTCGCCATGGGGGCGTGCCTGCGCAAGAGCATCGCCGGGCGCACGGGGGGCGGTGTCCGCGATCAGCGGGTCGAGCGCCAATTCCTCCAGCCTTCCGGACAGGTCCCAGCTCGCCTCGACTTTGGCGAAGGCGTAGCCGTGCGCGGGATCGCGTTCGATCCAGGCAAAAGCCTGCGTCCAGTCGCCGCTGGTCTGGGCGGCCAGGTAAAGACGCGCAGCCTCAGCCTCGATTTCGCTGCGATGGAGCGATGTCGGTGCATCCTGCTGCAAAACCGAAGTCCTCGTATTGGCCGATGGCCTGGGTAACCTTGAGCGTGGCACGGGCCAGATGCGTGTTGATAGTAGAGACGGACAAGCCCATCTCCTGTGCTATCTCGCCGACCGTTTTACCGTGGACACGGCGCAAGACAAACACTTTGCGGCACTGCGCGGGGAGCGCGGCGACGATTTCCTCGAGCCGGCGCAATTCGTCGCGCGCCTGCAACAGCGCTTCCGCGCTGGCCTCGGCGGCGATCAGCTCGGCATCGCCCAGCGCGTCGAACGAGACGACGCGGGCGCGCCGCGCGTTGTCGATCACCATGTTGCGCGCGATCGAGAACAGGTAGCCCTTGCCGTTCGTGATCGTGCTGAAATTGCGCGCCGCATAGGCGCGGGTCATGGCTTCGGAGACCATGTCGTCGATGTCGCAGGTGTTGGCGAGAATACGGCGAAGCCGCGCGCGCAGCGCGGTTTCATGCGGCAATATGGTGGACTTGAACCAGTCCAGTTTGGCTCTAGCAGGATGCACGGCGCGGTTCCCCCGTTTGACGGCGTCCTTCTCCCTTGGCGCAAGCGGTTGTCTGCGCCCGAACGGCACAGCCCGATTGCTTTGGTCGTGTTTGGAACGGCGGCGCGCATTTGCCTGCGCTTGACCCGATGTTTTCGCAAGCCATGAAGTTTTGCAACTATTTTATCGAAGGCTGTAGCATAAAATCCGAAACCGTCCGTCTTGCCCGGTGAAACGCTGAAAAAGCAGACGGGGGTCTATCGAAATGCGAAGAATGCAGAATGCTATTGGGCTGGGCATTGCTTTTACGGCCATTTATTGCGCGTATGCGGGGCCGGCGATGGCGCAGATCCGTTCCGAGAGCCGCGTCAATTTCGCCATTCCCGCGCAATCGGTACGTTCGGCGATGGACGCTTTCGCGCAGCAGACCGGGATCGAGGTGGTCTACCCGTTCGACCGGGTGCGCGGCATGCGCACGCGCCCCGCGTTCGGCCTGATGACCCCCGAGCAGGCGCTGCACCAGCTGCTTGCCGGAACCGGGCTCAAGGCCACCCGCACGCGCACCGGGGGGATTGCGCTCTCGCTCGTCACGCAGGCGAGCCTGACCAACGCGGCGGTTCCCGCGATGGCCTATGGCGCGGCCGGGGCGGCCGATACGCTGGCCGATGCCGAGGCGTCCTCCCCCCGCGCGGGAGCGAGCGAGCAGAGCAGCCCGATCATCGTCACCGGCACGCGATCGACCAACCGCACCGTTGCCGACAGTCTGGCTCCGATCGACGTGCTCAGTTCGCAGGATCTCAAGGCCAGCGGCAAGCAATCGGTGCGCGATCTGCTGGGAACTCTGGTCCCCTCGATCAACGTTTCGAACGGCGGCGCGGGCGCGAGCTTTGCGGTCAAGACGCTGTCCCTGCGCGGCCTGTCCGGTGACCAGCTGCTGGTGCTCGTCAACGGCAAGCGCCGCCACAACAGCGCCAATATCTTCATCAACGGGTCGACCCAGAACGGCCAGTCGCCGCCTGACCTCGATCTTATTCCCGGCAACGCGGTGGCGCACATCGAGGTGCTGCGCGACGGGGCTTCGGCGCAGTATGGCTCGGACGCGATCGCCGGGGTCATCAACGTGATCCTCAAGGACGATACTTCGGGCTCGATGACGACCACCGGGGGGCTGACCTGGGACGGCGGGGGCGAGCAGATGCGCACCCAGATCGACAAGGGCTTCACCTTTGGCGATGGCGCGATCATCCACCTGACCGCCGAGGGCTACGTGCAGAACAACACGCGTCGCTCCAACCTCAACACCGGGCGCTTCTACGCCTACGAGGGTGAGCTCTATTCGGCGACGAGCGGCACGGCGGACCCGCGCGAGGCGACCGTCAACAGGGACGTAAACCGCGCCGGACAGCCGGGTGCGGTGGGCGGCAATGTCAGCTACAATCTCGTCGTGCCAACCGGATCGGGCGAGTTCTACAGCTTTGCGACCGGCTCCAAACGGCACGCCAACGGCTGGCTGACCTACCGTTTTCCCGATGCCTCCAATAACCTGAGCGACATTTTTCCCAACGGCTATACGCCGCACTTGCACATCTACGACACCGACTATCAGGTCACCGCCGGGTTTCGCGGCGACGGGCCAGCGGGCATCCACTATGACCTGAGCAGTTCCTACGCGGCCGACCGGGTACGCTTTCGCGAGACCACCACGCTCAACGTCTCGATGGGGCCCGACAGCCCGACCGACATCTATATCGGCACGCTCAAGAACTCGCAGTGGACGTCCAACCTCGACCTTTCCAAGGAAGTCTCGCTGGGGCTGGCCGAGCCTCTGCAGATCGCGGCGGGCGCGGAATACCGGCGCGATGGTTTCGGCATCGAAGCGGGCGAGGAAGCCTCGTACATCGATGGGGGCTATGTTTCCACCACCGGCGCGCAGGCGGGCACCTTGCGCACGGCGGGCTCGCAGGGGGTGACCGGCTTTCCCACCGATTCCGCCGGTGACTGGCACCGCAACGCGTGGAGCGCCTACCTCGATCTCGAACAGACGCTGGCGCCGGGCGTCGACGTGGCGCTGGCCGGGCGGCACGAGGACTATTCCGACTTTGGCACCACCAACACCGGCAAGGCCTCACTGCGCATAGAGCCGGTGCACGGCTTCGCGCTGCGCGGCACGGCGAGCACCGGGTTTCGCGCACCCACGCTCCAGCAGGAACACTATTCCTCGGCCAGTACGATCAGCGTGACGGTCGACGGGGTAAGCCAGCTTCTGCCGGTCCAGGCGTTGCCGGTCGATTCCGAGGCCGCGATCGCGCTTGGCGCTTCGCCGCTCAAGCCGGAAAAATCGACCAACTTCTCCGCCGGTTTCGTGTTCACCGCCTTGCCTGGTTTCAGCCTGACCGCAGACGCCTACCAGATCACGATCAAGGACCGCATCCTGCTGTCGAGCACGCTGACCGGGACCACTGTCATGGCCGTGCTGGCCGAGGCGGGGATCACCAATTCGGCCGGCGGGTTCTACTTCTCCAACGCCGCCGACACGCGCACCCGCGGGCTCGACGTGGTGGCGACCTACCGCCAGGAACTGGGCGGGCTGGGCACCGCGACGTTCAATCTTTCGGCCAACTTCAACAAGACCGTGTTCACCCACGTCGACGAGGCGCCCGCCGAGCTGACCGCGGCGGGGCTGGTGCTGATCGGGCGTGATCGCCAGGGGGACTATACGAAGGGCACCCCGCGCGACAAGTTCATTGCCAGCGTGCTGTGGGAGAAGGGCCCGGCGGCGGTGAACCTGCGCGCCACGCGCTACGGCAAGGTGACCGCGGTCAACAGCTCGAGCGCGGCCTACGATGCGGTGATCGATCCCAAGGTGCTGTTCGATCTCGACGTCAGCTATGCCTTGACCGACCAGATCAAGGTCGCGGTGGGGGCGAACAACCTGTTCAACACCTACCCGAACGAACTGCCGACCAACCTGCAATACTACGGGTTCTCCAAATACAACGCCTATTCGCCCTACGGCGTGAGCGGTGGGTTTTACTACGCCCGCCTCAGCTTCGACTTCTGATCGCCCCCCCAGGGACGTGGACTGCCGGCCGGTTGATGCCCTGCAAGGCAAGCCGGCCGGATCTTTTTTGAAGGGAAACGCGCAGACATGACGAACCGTAGCACCCGCTGGTCGATCAACCGCAGGCAGGCACTGGGCGCGGGCGGACTGGCGACGAGCCTTGCCCTGCTCAAGCCGGGGGCCTCGATGGGCGCTGCATCGGGCACTGCGTTGAGCGGCGGCACGGCGGTGTCCGGGCGCGAGACCACGGTGGACGTGACCGAGGCGACCAACGTCGCGCTCGCGCTGTCGCCCGATGGGACGCGCGTTGCGCTCGATTTGCTCGGCATCTTGTGGACGATGCCCGCGCAAGGCGGTCCGCTGACCCGGCTGACCGGCGATTTCGACGATCTCGCGCTGCCCGACTGGTCGCCCGACGGGGCTCGGATCGCCTTCCAGAGCTACCGCAGCGGCAATTTCCATATCTGGGCCGTGCCCGCGGGTGGCGGCGCGCTCGAACAGCTGACCGATGGCCTGTTCGACGATCGTGAGCCGTGCTGGTCGCCCGACGGCAAGACCATCGCCTTTTCGAGCGACCGCGTGGGCGGGCGCTACACCATCCACCTGCTCGACGTGGCAAGTGGGGCGGTGCGCGCGCTTTCGACCGGTTCCTCGCAGGACAGCGAACCGACCTGGACGCCGGACGGCACGGCGGTGGTCTACGTCGCCGACGGCACCCGGATCGTCGCGGTTCCGGTCGCTGGCGGGGCGGCCAAGGTGCTGGCCGAGATCACGCCTTCGGCCGATTTCTTCCATCCGGCCCAGCTGCACGCCCCCGCGATCGCGCCCGACGGGACGCTCGCCTACACGCGCATCGCCGATGGCGCGGTGACGCTGGTCGTGGGCGGCGTGGAGGCGGTGGCGGGGCGCGATCTCTATCCGTTCCGTCCCGCGTTTCGCGATGATGGCGGCTTCGTCTTCGCGGCGGATGGCAAGATCGTCGCGCGCAGCGCGGCGGGGGCCGAAACGGCGCTGCCCTTTTCGGCCAGGGTGCCGGTAACGACGCCGGTCTACGCCAAGCACCGGCGCGATTTCGACAGCACGGCGCCGCGCCCGGTGCTGGGCATTGTCGGGCCGCAACTTTCGCCCGACGGGCGCGAGGTGGTGTTCACCGCGCTGGGCGACATCTGGCGCATGACGATTGGCGCGCGCCCGCAGCGGCTTGTCGCCGGGCCCGATTTCAAGTGCGATCCAGCCTGGTCGCCCGATGGGAAAAGCGTGCTCTACGCCAGCGACCGGGGCGGCACGCTCCAGCTCTGGCTGCGCGATCTGGCCAGTGGCAAGGACCGCCAGATCACCAACGCGCCCGACAAGGGGCTGGTCAGCGGGGCCTTTGCGCCCGATGGCAAGAGTGTCGCCTGTCTCGACCAGAACGGCACCTTGCTGCGCGTGACGCTGGCCGATGGCACCATCCAGCCGGTCTATGAAGGGTTGTGGGAGCCGGGTCGCCCGAGCTTCGGGCCGGACGGTGAGACCATCGCCTACGCCGCGTTCAAGCCGGTCACGCCGCGCTTTCGCGAAGGCCTGAGCGAGATCCTGACGGTCGACACGCGGACCGGCAAGGGCACCTACACACCGCTGATGGAGGGCAAGTCGCTGGGCGTGCGCGGGCTCGACGGGCCGGTCTGGTCGCCCGACGGCGCGCACATGGCCTGCGTCTTTGCGAGCACCTTGTGGGTCGTCCCGGTCGATCCGCAAGGCGGCTTCACCGGCGCGCCGCGCCAGTTGAACAGCGAAGTCACCGACGCGCCGAGCTGGAGCGGGGACGGTCAGACGCTGCTCTATCTCAGCAATGGCAAGCTTCGGCGCATCGCGCTTGCGGGCGGCGCGCCCGAGACGGTGCCCTGCCGGATCGACTGGGCGCTGGCCAAGCCCGCAGGGCGCACCGTGCTTAGCGCCAGTGCGCTGTGGGACGGGCTGAGCGAAACCGTGGCCTCGGGCAAGGACGTCGTGGTCGAAGGCAATCGCATCGCCGCGATCGTGCCGACAGGTTCGGTGCGCGATGCTAACGCGCGCCGGATCGCGGGCGGGGCAGGGACCACGCTGATGCCCGGCCTGATCGACATGCACACCCACCGCCAGATGCAGGGCTACAACTACGGCGATCGCATGGGCCGCGTGTTCCTCGCCATGGGGATCACCGCCACCCGCTCGCCCGGTTGCCCGGCCTACCACATGGTCGAGGACCGCGAGGCGATCGATTCGGGCGCGCGCGTGGCCCCGCGCCACTACGCCACGGGCGAGGCGATCGACGGCGGGCGCATCTTCTACAACTTCATGCGCCCCGTCACCGAACCAGGCCAACTCGAACGCGAGATGGAACGCGCCAGCGCGCTCTCCTACGATATGGTCAAGACCTACGTGCGCCTGCGCCACGATGTGCAAAAGCAGGTGGTGGATATCGCGCACCGCCACGGGCTGCCGCTCAGCTCGCATTACCACTATCCCGCGCTCCACAGCGCGATGGACTGCATGGAGCACATGGGGGCGACCAACCGTTATGGTTATTCGCGCACCATCACCGCGCTCGGCGGCGGCTATCAGGACGTCAACGGACTGTTCGCGGCGGCAAAGGCGGGGAGGACCAACACCCTGTTCGTCGCGCAGGCATTGCTGGGGCTTGACGATACGCTGGTCCACGACCCGCGCATCAAGATCCTGTTTCCGAGCTGGGAATACGCCAAGCTGGTGGCGCGGGTGAAGGCTTTGACGGGCGAGGGGGGCAAGCCCCTGCTGGCCTCGCTCGAACGCCAGGTCGCGCAGATCAAGGCGACGATGGAACTGGGCTGGCATTTCCTGGCCGGGACCGACGCGCCGATCGATCTCGTGGCGATCAGCCTGCACCTCAACTTGCGCGGCATGGCGCGCTACGGCGTGCGCCCGGTCGATGCGCTCAAGTGCGCGACGAGCCACGCGGGGACTTTCCTCGACGAGCCGGTCGGCCGGATCGCGCCGGGGATGCTGGCCGACCTGATCCTCGTTCGGGGCGATCCCCTGAAGGACGTGGCGGCGGCGGCCGACGTGGAGATGGCGATGATGGGCGGAGCCGCGCACAGCCCGGAAAGCCTGATGAAGCCCTTCGTCGCGGTGCCGGACAGCGCCCTGGTCAACCCGGTGGCGCCCGCGCTCGCAGGCGGCAAGCGCGCTTACTGGGAGAGCTTTGCCTATGTCGAGACCGCGCGCAGTTCGTGCTGCGCCGATCACTGGCACGGCGAACACGGCAACGAAGCCGGACACGCGCACGTCCACCGCGCCTGACGGGCTGCGCGCCTGGCGCCCGGCTGCGTGGACACATGGGGCGGTGATGGGAACGAGGCAATGGGGGGGGGGGCGGATCACACCGCCCGCTAAGGCACGAAGCCGAACGTTTGAATGTCTGGCAACCTTTTGAAACATCGCGCGGGCAAGGCGCTTCATCGCCCGTTCAACCCGCACGCGCCATCGCGGCCTTCCACCGAGATGCCGGTCATCCGTTCCCTGTTCGGGACGGGTGGCCGGTTCGTCTCATCCGGCGCCCGCTAGGGCGTGGATCTTGGCAAGGGGGCGCGGTTCGGCTGGTCCGATGCGGGCCTGAAGAGGGCTTGAAATCGCACGCGAAACAGCTTTAGAGCGCGTGCCGACCGGCACCTCATGCTGCGCTGCGGAACATCGTGGCCGGCGGCGGGTTGTCCTCTCGAGCTGGCACGCGGGGCCTTCCGCGTGCGAGGCCGTGGTTGTCCTGTCGCTGTTTTGCCCGTTGCTGATCTGGATGTTTTTGCCGTGCTCAACGCTTCCCGCCTGAACGCCCTTTCGCCGCGCCGCGCTCTCGTCGGGCTGGCCGCGCTTGCCACAGGGCTTGCCGCGCTACCCCTGACGCCGGTCCTGGGCGCCGACGACAAGAGCGCCAATTTCGAACTGCCCGGCCCCGACATCCTCGCCGAAGTGACCCGTAACGGCGAAACGCTGCCGGTCTCGCAGGTGCCCAATCTCAAGCCGGGTGACGCGATCACGCTGCACCTGCCGCGCGGCAAGGACGCCAGCCAGCAGGCCGACGATTTTCTGCTCGTCTCCGCGTTCCTGCGCGGCGCGGTGAACCCGCCGCCCGACGCCTGGATCGCGGGCGCGCGCGGCTGGAAGGACAAGGCGAAGGACAACACGCTCACGCTCAAGGTGCCCGAAGGCGCGCACCAGCTGGTGCTGCTCATGGTGCCGCGCACGGGCGGGGCGGACGGCGTGCTGGAAAAGGCGGTGCAGGGCAAACCCGGCGAATTCGTGCGCGCGGGCGGCGAGCTCTACGAAGCCTCGCTCGACCATTCGCGGCTCGAAGCTTTCATGGGCGCGATCCGCGCGCAGGGTGACCGCGATCCCGAGGCCTTGCAGAAGGTCGCCCCGGTGCTCGCCTCGAGCCTGGGGATCAAGCTGCAGAAGGACTGCCTCGACAAGGTGCTCGACGAGCAGGCCTCGTGTCTGGTCAAGGGGCGCTCCTCGCTGGTGCTGAGCGATCTGCACACCAGTTCGCTCGCCGATACCCTGGCGGGCACGCCGACCGATCTCGCGCTCCAGCTCAGCGCCACGCCGCAGGCCGGGTCGGGTTCGTACAGCGCCTATATCGGCGCCGCGCGCGACATCGCCAAGCTGTTCGGGGCGTTCAACAATCCGCAGTTCGGCTATCTCCCCGCGCTGACCGTGGCGAAGGACGACCGGCTCTCGCTGCTGCTCAACACCGCGCCCTCTTTCGCCAAGCCCAAGTCGGTGATGGTGGTGGGTATGCCCACGATAGAGGACGACGTGCCGCCGCAGCTCCACGCCACGTCGACCGCGCCGCTCTGCGCGGTGCAGGGGCCGGTGATCCTTCCGGTCGACGGCGCGCCGCTGGTGTTCAGCACCGATTTCGCGCACGCCATGCAGGTGCGCGTGACCGCGGCCGACGGGCGCAGCGTCGAGCTGCCGATCGTCGCGCGCGCCGATCACGGCGGCTATGTGTTCGATGCGCGCGCGCTGCCCAAGGCTTTTACCGGAGCGCTGCGCGCCCACGTCCATGGGCGCTGGGGATTTTCAGCTTACGATGGCCCCGATTTCACGCTCCAGCGGCCCGACGGTACGCCCTGGCAGGCGGCGGGCGATGGCGGGCCGCTGATCCTCGGGCGCGACAGCACGGCCACGCTCGCGGGCGTGGCACCGGCTTGCGTGTCGGCGGTCATGATGGAGGTGCCGGGCGCCAAGGGGCCTGCGCAAAAGCTCGACTGGAAGGTCGATGCGATCGACCGGCTGGCGGTCAGCGTGCCGCTCAAGGATGCGCGGCCCGGCCCGGTGCAGCTGGCGGTTCAGCTTCAGGGTCAGAAGGACCCGGTTTCGGTCACGCTCGACACGCGGGCCGAGGCGAGCCGGCTCGACGCGCTCGATCTCCACGCGCAGGACAGCGTGGGTACCCTGACCGGCCAGCGGCTCGATCAGGTCAAGCGCATTACGCTGGGCAAGACCATTCTCACCCCCGACGGCCTCAGCCGCGAGGGCGATCACGACGTGCTGGCGCTGGCGATCGAGGGCGAGCCGCTCCCCGCCGAAGGCACGGCGCAGGTCGCGAAGGTCGAGCTGGCCGAAGGGCGCACCGCCCGCCTGTCGGTCACCATCGCACCGCCGCGTCCGTCGGCGCGGCTGCTCTCGCGCAGCGTTGCCATGCCGGCGCGCGCGGACGGAGCCCGGCCGCTGGCGCTGCAATCGGACGATCTGCTGCCCGAAGGGGGCGAACTGGTCTTCTCGCTCGAAGCGCCTGCGGGCAAGAGCTTCGGCCGCGACGCCGCCGTCGAGATCGCGCAGGGCGACAGCACGCTCGCGCGGCTGACCCTTGGCAAAGGCCTGATCCCGTCGAGCGCGCAAGTCCTCGTCGCGCGCTTCGATAGCGCTTCCTTGCCGCAGGGCACCTATGGGGCGCTGCGCTACCGCGTGCTCGACAACGGGGTGCCGGGCGCCTGGCAGCCGCTCGCAACTTTGGTGCGCCTGCCGCAGATCCGCGCGTTGTCCTGCGCCAAGGGTACAGCGGCCTGCACCTTGACCGGGCGCAACCTGTTTTTCGTCTCGGCGGTTTCGGCGAGCGCCGATTTCGCCCGGCCGGTGGAGGTCCCGGTGGGGTTCACCGGGTCCTCGCTCACCGTCACCCCTTCCGCCGAGGGGACGCTCTACCTGCGGCTGCGCGACGATCCCGACGCGGTGGCGAGGCTCAGCCGCTGATCGCGTCTGTGCCGCGATCGGCGGCACTTTCGCGTTGCAGCCAGTCGCGAAACCGGTCGAGCGCGGGGGAGCGGGCGCCGCTTTCGGGGTAGGCGAGCCAGTAGCTGCGCTCTTCGGTCAGTGCGATCGCGACCGGCACGACCAGTTCGCCCGCCGCGAGCTCCGGGCCGATCAGGAAGCTGGGCAGGAGCGCGGCCCCGGCCCCGGCCTTGACCGCCTGCGCGAGCATCAGGAAATGGCTGAGCGTTTGCACCGCCATGCCCTGCGGCGCGTCGAGGCCGCTTTGCGCGAACCAGCGCGTCCAGGCGTCCTTGCGCCGCGACTGGGCGAGCAGGGGGACGCGCAGCAGGTCGGCGGGCTGGGCGATGGCGAAACGCTCGCGCACAGCGGGCGCGACCACCGGCACGACCTGTTCGCGAAACAGCCGATCGTGCGCGGCGCCCGGCCAGTCGGCCGCGCCGACGTGGATCGCGGCGTCGAACGCTTCGTGGGCAAAGTCGAACAGGTCCGAACGCGCGGTGATGTTGACCACCAGATCGGGGTGCGCCTGGCTGAGGCGGGGCAGGCGCGGGGCGAGCCAGCGCATCCCGAAGCTGGGCAGGACCGCGAGTTCGAGCGCGTGTTCGGGGCCGGGATCGAGCAGCTGCGTGGTCGCCCGGCGGATCGCGGCGAGCGCGGGGGCGATCGCCTCGCGGTAGCGCTGCCCGGTCTCGTTGAGCCGGACACGCCGCCCGCTGCGCTCGAACAGCGAAGCGCCCAGCCAGTCTTCCAGCGCGGCGATGTTGCGGCTCACCGCGCCTTGCGTCAGGCGCAGCGCGCTGGCCGCCGCGGTGAACGATCCGGTGCGCGCGGCGGTTTCGAAACTGTGCAGCATCGCCATTGGTGGCAGGCTTCGCCGGTCATCCTCGTTCATATGCATCACTCATTAGCTTGTGCCTATTTTAGGGCTTTTTCGGCGCATTGAAATGAGGAAAAATAGCGTACCGGCGATGATATGGCCCAAGCCCATCCTTCGCCGTGACACCAACCGTAAGAGAGGCAGGAACGGCCATGGCCATGCGCGAAATCAACTTCGACGGACTGATCGGGCCGAGCCATAACTACGCGGGCCTGTCGCTTGGCAACAAGGCGTCGGCGCGCAACGCCGGGGCCACCTCGGCGCCGCGCGCAGCGGCCTTGCAGGGGCTGGGCAAGATGCGCCGGATGCTGGAACTGGGCCTGGCTCAGGGGCTGTTCCTGCCCCACGCCCGCCCCGCGACCGACTGGCTGCGCGCGCTCGGCTTTGCAGGCGACGATGATGCGGTGTGCCGCGCGGCATGGCAGGCCGAACCCGCGCTGGTGCGCAACGCGCTTTCGGCCTCGGCGATGTGGACCGCGAACGCGGCGACGGTCTCGCCCGCGCCCGACACGCACGATGGGCGCTGCCACTTCAGCGTCGCCAACCTGTCGACGATGCTGCACCGTTCGATCGAACCGGCCGAGACCGAGCGGCAGTTGCGCCTGGCCTTTGCCGACACCCGTTACTTCGCGGTCCACGCCGCGCTTCCGTCCGCGCTGGGCGACGAGGGCGCGGCGAATTTCATGCGGCTGGGCGCGCGCCACGACGCGCGCAGCCTCGAAGTGCTGGTCTATGGCGAGCGCGTCGTCGGTGGGGCCGGGGCTGGAGAGGGCGCGGATTTCCCGGCGCGCCAGCACCGCGCCGCCAGCGCGGCCCTGGCGCGGCGCCACGGCCTTGCCCAGGGCGACTTTGCGCTGGTGCAGCAGGCCGAGGCGGCAATCGCGGCCGGAGCCTTCCACAACGATGTCGTTGCCGTCGCCAACGAGAACGTGNTTGCCCAGGGCGACTTTGCGCTGGTGCAGCAGGCCGAGGCGGCAATCGCGGCCGGAGCCTTCCACAACGATGTCGTTGCCGTCGCCAACGAGAACGTGCTGTTCACCCACGAACAGGCCTTTGCGGATCGCGAAGGGCTTTACGCGCGGATCGCCGAGCGGGTGCCGGGCGCGGTGGTGATCGAGGCGCCCGCCGCGCGCGTGGGACTGGAGGCGGCGGTGCGTTCGTACCTGTTCAATTCGCAGCTCGTCACGCTGGACGATGGCGCGATGGCGCTGATCCTGCCGCGCGAGGCGCGCGAGACGCCGCAAGTCTGGGACTGGTTGCTCGAAGTGCAGGCCGCGGACAATCCGATCGCGCATCTCGAAGTGGTCGATGTGCGCGAATCCATGCGCAACGGCGGCGGCCCGGCGTGCCTGCGCCTGCGCGTGGCGGTGAGCGAAGACGCGCACGCGGCCATCGACCCGCGCTTCCTGCTGGATGATGCCGCGTGCGACCGGATCGAGGCGGTGATCGCGCGCCATTGGCCCGAGGCCATCGCGCCCGACGATCTGGGCGAGCCGGACTTGTGGGCGCAGTGCCGCACCGCGCGCGGCGCGCTGCTGGCGGCACTGGGCTTCGCACCGGGCGAGGTGTGATCGCACGCCATCGTCATTGCACGGAAAAACCCCGCCCGTTCGGTAACGGGCGGGGTTTTCGTTTCGGTACGGCGCCTCCTTCGGGGCCGCGCGCGGGGTCAGAGCTTCGCCTGGACGCCTACGAACATGCGCTGGCCTGGGTAGTACAGGTCGACCGGCATGTCGGCGTTGATGTAGGTCTTGGAGTATTCCTTGGTGATGTTCTGCATCTCGAAGAACACGTTGAAGTGGTAATCGGGGAAGCGCAGCGTGATCTTGCCGTCGAGGTAGCCCTCGCCCTTGCGATAGATCGGGTTGCCGCCATTGTTTGAATCGATGGCGGAAACCAGCCAGCTCGAGCGATAGTTGTAGCTCAGTCGGAAGTTCAGCCAGTCCTTGTCGTAGAAAATGCTGGCGTTGTAGGTGTATTTGGAAAGGCCAGGATATTCCTTCAGCGCCTCGCCGGTCGCATCGTTGGTGAGGTTGGTGCGAATGGCCCGTGCGTAGGTCATGTTGCCCGTCACGCCAAAGCCGTCGAAGGGCTTGGGCAGGAAGCTGAAGACCGTCTGGGCGCTGACTTCGATACCGTCGAGCAGGGCTCCCTGTCCGTTGATCGGCTGGCGCACGGTGTAGGTGTTGCCATCGTGGAAGAGGTCCACGTTGTCGCGCGTGACGTTGCCGATGACGAAGCTGCTTTCGTACTTCTTGTAGTAACCCAGGCTGAGCAGCGTGTCCGCGTTGGGGTACCAGCTCAGGTTCACTTCCCACTGGTCCGCGCGGTAGGGCTTGAGGTCGGGGTTGCCCGCCGAGCAAACATCGTCGGTGCCGGTGATCGTCTGGTCGTCCAGGCAGTTGATGTTGGGGACCAGGTCCGTCGGGCGCGGACGGGCCAGGTTCTTGGCGTAGTTGGCGCGCAGATAGAGGTTGTCGGCTAGCTCCAGGTTGGCGTTGAAGGCGGGCAGGAAATCGTCATAAGTGTTGGAAATCTCAGCCTCGGACGCGGAGATCGTGACCGTTTGCGTGCTGCCTGTGTCGGTAAAGCGGGTCACGCGGTTGACGTAGGTGCCAAGCCCTGCATCCTTGGTGTGGGTCCAGCGTAGCCCCGCGTTGCCGGTCAGGCGCATCCCGAAGACGGTAGTGTCCACATCGAGCATCGCATAGGCGGAGAAGATCGTCTCGGTGATCTTCGCCGAGGGGATCTGCGGGTAGCCGTCGGCGTAGCGTACCAGATCGTGGTTGAACCCCGACAGGTCGTAGTATTCCGAAAGCGCTTCGGCGTTGAAACTTGGGTAGGCGATACGCCCCGGGATCGAGGACGGTGCGCCCTTGAGCCCGGTAAACAGCGGCGCACCGCCGGTGGTCGAGGAAATCTGCGACAGCAACGACTGGTATTGCGCGGTGGTCAGGTAGTAGGTGTTGTTGACACGTGAGGCCGCCGGATCATCATCGATGATCGTGTTGTAGGAGACGTTGGCGTTCGATTGGTAGGTCCCGGTATCGGGATCGATCAGGCGCGAGCCGCCCGCGCCGTAGTTGAGGAACTTCTGGCGACGGGCCTGTGCGCCGAATTCGATCATGCTGATGATCGGGTGATCGATTTCCCAGTCGACGTCGAGTTTGAGCTGGTCTTCGCTGTTGTTGTACTCGGCCGGGCGGTACTGGATGGTCGGGCCATAGACGGGCAGCACGTTGCCACTGGCATCGGTCCGGGTGAAGTCGGAATAGACCGCCGGATCGCCCGCGTCGAAGTCGCTCGGGAACTGGAAGACCGGAATGCCCTGGGCGTTGTTGCGGTCGATGG
This sequence comes from Novosphingobium organovorum, assembly GCF_022832435.1. Classification (GTDB taxonomy): domain Bacteria; phylum Pseudomonadota; class Alphaproteobacteria; order Sphingomonadales; family Sphingomonadaceae; genus Novosphingobium; species Novosphingobium organovorum. The sequence goes on from NZ_JALHLF010000029.1 coordinate 21,673, forward strand.
TGATCCCCGCGACGCTGGTGCCAAAGGCGATCAAGTTGGTCTGCTGATCGGTATGGGCGCTGGCGTGGCTGCCCATGAAATCAACCTTGAAGCGGTTGACGTCCCAGGTGAAACCGCCTGAGAAATACTTCGAGTCCTGATCGTAGCTGAAGTCGCGGCGCTGTACGCCCACGATGTTCGCCGCACCGTTGTAGTTGGGCGAGGTGGCCGAACCGATGTTCACCGCGTTGAGCGCGGTGGTCATGCTGGTGACGACATGGTTGGCGTTGACCGTCGACGTGCCGAGCTGGACTTGCGGACGCGAGGTTGCCCCCGAGGCGTTGGTAGCCAGCGCGGGATCGAGGTTAAACCGCTCGATGCGCGTCAAATCGATCGAGTAGTTGACGTCTTGCAGCGTCTGGTTGCGCTTGTTGATCTGCATGTTGGCAAAGGCGCGCAAGTTGGGGGCGACTTGGTATTGCAGGGTAAGATCGCCCGAAATGCGCTGGTCGTGGCGGTTCCAACTGCGGTAGCGCGGCACGGTGGGCGCCCAGTCGAAGAACTGGGTTTCGCAGGCAAGGCGCGCGGCAGTCGCGGCCGAGGCGGTGGCGCCGGTGACGCCCGAGCAACTCTCGTAGGTGTCGTAGTCCGCATAGTTGGGGTCGGCGACAGTCTTCTCGCTCGAATGGTCGAAGTCGGCGAGGCGCTTCCAGTTGGTGTTCGAGATGTAGTCCTGGCGTGTGTCGACGTCGGAATAGGTGACGTTCACCAGAACACCCAGGCCGTCGATCAGGAACTTGGGAGTGCCGGCGACGAAAGTCACGCGCGGCTTCCAGGTCTGCGCGGTGTCGAGGTGTTGCTGGGAGATGACGCCGGTCAGCAGAGGCTTCTTCAGGTCGAGCGGCTTGCGCGTCTCGATGCGCACGGTGCCGCCGATGCCGCCTTCGGTCAGGTCGACCGAATAGCCCTTGTAGACGTCGATCGACTTGACCAGCTCGGTCGCCAGTTCACGAAAGTCCCCCGTGCGCGAGCCGGTCGCGCTGACCTGGCTGACGCCGTTGATCTCGACGCGGTTGAGGTCGGGCTCGACACCGCGGATCGAGACTTGCACGCCTTCGCCGAAGTCGCGGCTGAGCTGGACACCGGTGATGCGGGCCAGCGAATCGCCCACGTTCTTGTCGGGGAAGCTGGCGATGTCGTCGGCCACGATCGAATCGACCACGGTGTTCGCGTCACGCTTGCGGTTGATTGCCGATTGGAGCGAGGCGCGGGTGCCCACCACGACGATCTCGCGCGCTTCGGTGATGATCTTTTCGGCGGTTCGGTCTGTGATTTCGGCCGGCTCCTCCTTCTTCGGGGGCTGGCTCGACGCGGCGACGTCTTCACCCGTAGTTTGGGCGCCTGTGGTTTGGGCATTGGCGAGCGCCGGGAACAGCAGTGCCCCGGCAAGCGCCAGCAGCGATGCATTGCAAAATGCCCCGTTATTGCGCCAGATTAAACGCGTATTGATCGCACTTTCAATGGCCTGCATTTGCATAGCCGCTCCTCTCTCGTCCCTGTTGCTCTTCTATTCGCCGCGTTGTCGGCGCCTGATCGAATCAGTTTCTAGACCGACATTTATAAAACCGATATGTGGGATGCAATTCTATAATTTGGGTCATTGAGGGCGAGGTGAGCGAAAATGAAGAAATTCGCGCATTTGCGGGCAGCATTTTTTCCGGAACGTGTCTGCATGCGCCGCGAGACGTGTTGATGATGGCGGTCGCGGTGGTGGCCGCGCTGGCCGCTGCGGCCCCGCTCGAGGCTCGGCCGACGGCGGCCTGGAAGGCCGAAAAGCTGGGGCGTGGTGCAGTCGCGGTGCCGGCGCAGGGCGGTGGAATGCTGATTAGCTGGCGGGTGCTCGCGGACGATCCGGCCGATGCGCGTTTTTCCGTTTTGCGTAACGGGCGCCGGGTCCATCGCACGCGCGCTGGCGAGGCCAGTGCCTTTCGCGATGCCGCGGGAACCCCGCAGGACCACTACGCGGTGCAGCGCGAAGGCGGCGCAGGGGCACTGCAGCCCGCGATGGTCTGGCCAGCAGGCTATCTGTCGATCCCGCTTTCACCACCGCCCGGCGGGGTGACCGAGGCCGGGGAGCGCTACACCTACACCGCCAACGATGCGAGCGCAGGCGATCTCGATGGTGATGGCCAGTACGAGATCGTGCTCAAGTGGGACCCCACCAACAGCCACGACAACAGCCAGGCGGGTTATACCGGCGATGTCTATCTCGACGCCTATCGGCTCGACGGCACGCGGCTGTGGCGCATCGATCTTGGGCGCAACATCCGCGCGGGCGCGCATTACACGCAGTTTTTGGTTTACGATTTCGATGGCGATGGGCGCGCCGAAGTGGCGATGAAGACCGCCGACGGCACGGTTGACGGCACGGGGGCGGTGCTTGGCGATCCGGCGGCGGACTGGCGCAGCCACGGCGGCGAGGTGGCCCAGCGCGACCGCACCGGGGCACGGGTCAAGCCCGACGGCACGATGGTGGCGCCCATGGAGGGGCGTATCGTGCGGGGGCCGGAAACCCTCACCGTGTTCGACGGGGCGAGCGGCCGCGCGCTGGCCAGCGTGCCTTATGATCCGCCGCGCTATCCCGGCGGCAACCCGACGCCTGGGGAGCTCGCGCAGAGCTGGGGCGATGGCTACGCCAACCGCTCGGACCGTTTCCTCGCCGGGGTCGCCTATCTCGATGGGGTGCACCCGAGCATGGTCTTCGGGCGTGGCTACTACGCGCGCACCGCGCTTGCGGCGTGGGACTGGCGCGGGGGCAAGCTCACCGAGCGCTGGCTGTTCGACAGCGCGGCACCGGGCAACGCCGACTATGGCGGGCGCGGCAACCACCAGCTGGCTATCGCCGATGTCGACCACGACGGGCGCGACGAGGTGATCTACGGTTCGATGGCGATTGACGACGATGGTACCGGGTTGTGGACCCAGCCGCTCTACCACGGGGATGCGATGCACGTGGGCGATCTCGATCCGGCTCGGCCCGGATTGGAGAAATTCTCGGTGTTCGAGGAGACGGGGCATAACGGGCGCATCGGGTCTGCGCTGATGGACGCGGCGACCGGTGCGCTCCTGTGGCAAAAGTCCGCCGAGCGCGACACCGGACGCGGGCTCGCCGCGGACATCGACCCGCGCCATTACGGCGCCGAGTTCTGGGGCTCCAACTCGGATCGGCTGTTCGACGTTGCGGGAAAGGCTGTCGGTCCCGCGCCGCGTCCGACCAATTTCGCGATCTGGTGGGATGGCGATCTCCTGCGCGAACTGCTCGACGGCACGACGATTTCCAAATGGAACTGGGAGATCGGCAAGGGCGCGGCGCTGCTCGCACCAACTGGCCTTGCCTCGAACAATTCGACCAAGGCGACCCCGGCGCTTCAGGCCGATCTGCTGGGCGACTGGCGCGAGGAAGTGGTCTGGCGCAGCGCGGACAATCGCGAACTGCGCCTCTACACGACGCCCTGGTCCACCACGCACCGCTTTGTGACGCTCATGCAGGATCGGACCTATCGCCTCTCGATCGCCTGGCAGAACACCGCGTACAACCAGCCCCCGCATCCCGGCTTCTATATCGGGGCTGGTGCCGAGGGCGCCAAATAGACCATTAGACGGAGTTTTCGTGGGAGAGGTGGTTGACGGATGCAACCACTATATGAAATATCATCCCACATAAAGAAATTGAGGGTGCGAGAGAGGGTACCGATGAGCAAACTTGTCTGGAGCCGGCGCGAGCTGCTGGCAACCTCGGCGGTGGCCGGGTCCATGGCGCTGACCGCAGCGTCCGGCGTGGCGCGGGCGAAAGGCGAAACACACGGGGGGGCAGAGCCGCTGGGCTCCGGGCTCGACCCAGCTGACGATCTGGTCTGGCTCGACGGAACCGTACCTGCCGGACACGAAGGCCAGGCCTGGGGCCAGCCCTGGCCGCGCGGCACGCGCTATGAGAAGAAGGGCTATCATCTCGAAGGCACAGGCGGCGGGCGCGAGGCGGTGCAGACCTGGCCGCTGGCCTGGTGGCCTGATGGCTCGATCAAGTGGACCGGCCACGCGGTGCCCGCCGATGGCGCCCGGCTGTCAGGCCTGACGGTGCGGCCGGGCGGGGTGGGCGCGACGGCGACGCTGTCCTTGTCCGAAACGGGCGATGCGATCACCGTCACGGTGGGGCAAACGGTCTGGACGATCGGGCGCAGCGGCGAGGCGCTGATCCGCTCGGCGCGGGTTGGCGGGGCCGAGGTGCTTCAGCAGGTGCGTCTCGTCGCCAGCGCGCAGGACCGCCCGGACGATGAGGACGGCGCGCCCGTGCTGTCACGCTGGACCAGCGTCATCACCGGGGCCGAGGTCGAGCAGAAGGGCCCGATCCGCGCGGTGGTCAAGCTGGCGGGCAAGCACAGCGGCGCGGCGGGCGACTGGCTGCCGTTTTCGTTGCGGCTCTATTTTCACGCCGGATCGTCCTGTGTGCGCGTGGTCCATTCGATGATCTTCGAAGGCGATCCGGCCAAGCGCTACATTCGCGGGCTGGGGCTCGAAGGCGCGGTGCCGATGCGCGATGCGCTCCACGATCGCCACGTGCGTTTTGCGGGCGAAAACGGCGGGCTGTGGGGCGAGGCGGTGCGCCCGCTCACGGGCCTCAGGCGCGATCCGGGCGCGGCGTTCCGCGCGGCGCAAGTGGCGGGCGAGCCCGTGCCGCCGCTCGACCAGATGGCCGCCACGGTGCGCGACACGCTGCAATACATCCCCGCCTGGGGCGATTTTCGCCTGCGCCAGCCCAATTCGGATGGTTTTTCGATCATCAAGCGTACCGCGCCCGGCTTCGGCTGGATCGATGTCGATACCGCCGGGCGCAGTCCGGGGCTGGGCTACGTGGGCGGCGTTTCAGGCGGCGTTGCGTTCGGGATGCACGATTTCTGGCAGCGCTGCCCGGTCGGGCTCGACATTGCCGGGGCGGCTTCGGACATGGCGCGCTTCACGGTGTGGTACCACGCGCCCGATGCGCCCGCGATGGACATGCGCTTCTACCACGATGTTCTGGGCATGGAAGATTACGTCCACCAGAACCTCGGGCTCGACATTACCTACGAGGATTACGAGCCGGGCTGGGGCGATCCTTCGGGCATTGCGCGCACGAGTGAGTTTCGCCTCTGGGCCTTGCCCGCAACACCCAGCCGCGAACGACTGGCGACGATGGGCGAGGGGCTGGCCACTCCGCCGCGCCTCGTGCCCAATGTGGCGCGGGTGAAATCGGCCGGGATGTTCGCGCTGTGGGACCCGGTCGCTGCGGGCGGGGCGAAGCGCACCCAGATCGAGACCCGCGCGAAGCGCGAGCTCGATTTCTACGTCAGCCAGGTCGACGAGCGGCGCTGGTACGGCTTCTGGAACTACGGCGATGTCATGCACAGCTACGATAACGACCGGCACGTCTGGCGCTATGACATTGGCGGCTTTGCCTGGGACAATTCCGAACTCTCGAGCGACATGTGGCTGTGGTACGGCTTCCTGCGCACCGGCCGGGCCGACGTGTTCCGGCTGGCCGAGGCGATGACGCGCCACACCGGCGAGGTGGACGTCTATCATTCGGGCCGCTTCAAGGGATTGGGCACGCGCCACGGCGTGCAGCACTGGGCAGACAGTTCCAAGCAGCCGCGCATTTCCAACGCCGCCTACCGCCGCTTCTACTACTATCTCACCAGCGACGAGCGCTGCGGCGACCTGATGCGTGGGTGCCTGGAGGGTGACTACACGCTTCAGCACGTCGACATCGGGCGCAAGGTCATGCACCGCGAGGATGGCAGCAAGCCGCCCGCCGGGACCGGCGCGGTGGTCAACGAGGCGCCTTTGCCCGATGGCCAGATATTCCTCCAGTTCGGCACCAGCTGGGGCTCGCTGATCGCGGCCTGGCTGGCCGAGTGGGAGCGCACGGGCAATACCCGATGGCGCGACCGGATCGTCAACGGCATGCGCTCGATCGCGGCCTTTCCCAAGGGCTGGCTGGTGGGCGGCGCGAACTTCGACCTCAAGACCGGAACGTTCCTCGGCGCGGGCGACACGGTGAGCATGAGCCATCTCAACGGCGTGTTTGGCGTGTTCGAGATCACCGCCGAGCTGCTCGACCTGCTCGACGAGCCTGCCTACCGCGAGGTCTGGCTCGATTACTGCGAGCTCTACAACGCGCCCGAAGCCGAATTCCGGGCGCGCACCGGGGCCTCGGGCAAGGGCCGCGCCTTGACCCAGGCGCATTCGCGCTACACCGCCTATGCTGCGGTCGAGCGGGGCAAGCCCGAGCTGGCCCGGCGTGCCTGGGCCGAGTTCTTCGGATCGGGCGACCGCGAAGGGCGCGACCAGACGCGCGGCGGGCACCGGGTGGATGGCGCCGCCGTGCTCAAGCCGATCGACGAGATCACCGAAGTCTCCACCAATGACGCCGCGCAGTGGGGTATCGCGGCGACCGCCAATCTTGCACTGATCGGCGACAGTCTCGAATGAGGGCGCGCGCGGTTTCGCTGCTGCTCGCGCTTTCGCTGTCGGCTTGCATTCACCCGGCATCGCGGGGGGTGGGTCTGAGCGATCACTTCCGCCATGGCCTGACGGGCTGGAGCCTGGAGGCCGAAGCGGGCGCGGCGGCGCGGGTGCGGGCTGCGAACGGCGTGCTCGACATCGATACGCCCGAAGGGCTCTCGCTGTGGTGGAAGGCGCCGATCACGGGGCCTGTCACCATCACCTTCGAGGTCATGGCTGTACAGGACGGCGGCCCCAACGATGCGGTGAGCGATGTCAACGCCTTCTGGATGGCGCACGATCCGTCGGTCGTGTCAGGATCGCCGCTCGCGCATCCACGCAGCGGCGCCTTTGCCGATTACGACAGCCTGCAGACCTACTATGTTGGCATTGGCGGCAACCGCAACACCACCACCCGGCTGCGCCGTTATATCGGCCGCGCGGGCGATCGGCCGCTGCTGCCCGAAAACGATCGCAGCGACCCCGCGAGCCGGCTGGTGCCCAACCGATGGACGCGGGTGCGGCTGGTCGCGGATGGGCCCCGCATCGCGGTCGATTATGCGGGCAAGCGGTTGTTCGCGCTCGACGATGCGCAGCCCTATACGCGGGGCTGGTTCGCCTTTCGCACGACGAAGAGCCATCTGCGCATCCGCCACTTCCGGATCGCGCCGCGCGATGAACCCCACGGCGATTGAGCGGCGGGGAGCGCGATGCGCTCCCCGCCTGCCTTCAGGCGAAGTCCGAGGGGATCTTGAGCCCGTGCCGGCGGGCAAAGGCGGCAAAGCGGGTGAGCCACTCGCTCGCCCGGCCGTCCTTCTCGAACAGCGGCGCGCCGTGGCCGCCTTTCTCGATGATGTGCAGTTCGCTGGGGATGCCCGCCTTGCGGCAGCCCTCGAACATGCGGATCGAATTGGCGCAGTCGACCACGGTGTCGTCCGCCGCGTGGCCGAGCAGCACCGGCGGGGTGGTTGCCGGAACATCGCGCTGGAGCGAATATTTCTGCGACAGCGCCTCCGACGGCTCGGCGCCGAGCAGTTCGTGGCGCGACTGGCTGTGCGCGAGCGGGGGCTCCATGCTGACGACGGGGAAGAACATCCCTGCGACCACGGGCCTGGTATCCTGCGCATCGGCGGCGTCCTGCGGCGCGTAAGTTTTTACGTTCCAGCGCGTGGCGAGGCTGCCGCACAGGTGGCCTCCCGCCGAAAAGCCGATGACGCCCACGTTGGCGGGATCGATGCTCCATGTCGCGGCGTTGGCGCGGATCACCCGCATCGCGCGCTGGGCGTCTTGCAGCGGGGTATCGGGACCAGCCTCCCAACCGTCGTGCGCGAGCCGGTAGAGCAGTTCGAAGCAGGTCACCCCCTGGCTGGCGAACCAGCGCGAGATCGCCGAGGGCTTCATCCCCACCGCCACGCGCGCGTAACCGCCGCCCGGAATCATCAGCACCGCCGCGCCGGTGGGCTTGGCGGCGGGACACACGGTGAGTATCGGGGTTTCGATGCTGGTCCAGGCGTAATCGTCCGGGTTGCCCTTGTTGGTGCGCAGGATCCGCACGTCCTTGACCCCACCGGTCGGAGCGCCCGGCGCGGCGCCCGGCCAGATTGGAAAGCGCCGGGCGCCGGGAACGTCTGCCCCGAACGCCGCGGTGGAGGCCAGCCCCGCCACGGCCGGGGCCACGGCCAGCGCCGAGGTGAGGCCCGAAACCGAACCCAGGAACTGGCGGCGATCATGCGTCATTGTTTTCTCTCCCACTCGAAAGGTCTGTCATGATGAAAGCGGTTTTGCACGCGCGGCGCGCGATAGGGGCCGCGCTGCTGTTCGGCGCGAGCATCGCGGGCGCGCAAGGTGCAGCGGATGGCCCAGTGGCCCCCAAACCCCTCTATCGCGACCCGATCCACGACGGCGCGGCCGATCCCAGCACGGTCTACGATCCGGCGAGCGGCGAATGGGTGATGTTCTACACCAACCGCCGCGCGGACATCGCGGTGGACTCCCCTTCCGACGTGCGCTGGGTGCACGGTACGGCGATCGGCCTCGCCCGCTCCTCCGATGGTGTCCACTGGCGCTACGGCGGCACAGCGGCAATTCCGGCCGCGTGCACCGGGGCAACGCTGTGGGCGCCCGATGTCGAGCGGTTCGGGGGGCTGTGGCACATGTGGGTGAGCGTGGTCCCCGGCGTCTTTCGCGACTGGAACGCGCCGCGCTTCATCGTCCATCTGACCAGCCCGGACTTGCGCACCTGGACCTGCGGCGACCGGCTCGATCTGGGCTCGGACAAGGTGATCGATCCCAGCGTGGTGGCGCTGCCCGGCGGCGGCTACCGCCTGTTCTTCAACGACGAGCGCATGGGCAAGGCGATCCGCACCGCCGACAGCACCGATCTCGTCCACTGGCAGGTCAGGGACCGGCTGACCGACACGCCGGGCGAGGGGCCCAAGGCGTTCTTCTGGAAAGGCGCCTGGTGGCTGGTGTCTGACGCCTGGAAGGGCCTGCTCGTCCTGCGCTCGGCCGATGGCACGCACTGGAGCCGCCAGCCCGGCTATTTGCTGACCGAGCCCGGCACCGCGCCGACCGACCGCGCCAAGGGCCAGCATCCCGACGTGATCGTGGCGAAAGGGCGCGCCTATATTGTCTATTTCGTGCATCAGGACGGTGAGGATGAAGCAAAGGGCGATCCGGCCTGGGCGCGGCGCAGCGTGTTGCAGATCGCGGAATTGAGCGTGAAGGACGGGGTCCTCTCGGTCGATCGCAACGCGCCCGCGCACGTCGACCTGGCAATGCCCGCAAAGGAGAACGGGGAATGACGCTGGACCGACGTGGGGCCTGTCTGGCGTTGGGGGCCGCCGCGCTGGAAAGTTGCGCGAGCCTGCCAGGCGGGCGGGCCGAAGCCGAGGACGTCCTGTTGTTCGCCTACTTCTCGACCGGCAAGGGCGAGCGTGACGGGCTCAAGCTGGCAGTGAGCGAGGATGGCTTCGCCTTCCGCCCCTTGCGCGGGGGTGCGCCCGTGCTGGTTCCCCAGGTGGGCGAGGCGAAGCTCCTGCGCGATCCTTTCGTGTTCCGGGGCGAGGGGCGCGACGCGCCCTACCACGCGGTGTGGACGAGTGCCTGGGACGGCGTGACGATCGGCCACGCCACCACCCGCGATTTCGTGACCTGGACGCCCCAGCGCGCGCTGCCGGTGATGGCCGGTGTCGCCGGAACGCGCAATTGCTGGGCGCCCGAGGCGATCTACGACCCGGCCCGGCGGTGCACCGTCCTGTTCTGGTCGAGCACGGTCGAGGGGCGCTTTGCCGAGACGGCAGGCACGTCCGAAAACGGCTACAACCACCGTCTGTGGTACACCACGACCAGCGATTTCGAGGACTTTGCCGTGCCGCAAGTGCTTTACGATCCGGGCTTCAGCGTGATCGACGGGACCTTTGCCCGCGCGCCGGGCGGCGGGCTGTGGCTGGTGGTCAAGGACGAGACGGTGACGCCGCCGCGCAAGTGGCTGCGCGCGGCCTCGGCGGGTGGCCCGCTCGGCCCGTTCGCGCCGCTCGGAGCCCCGTTCTCGCCGGGCTGGGTCGAAGGGCCGATGACCGTGCGGCTGGGCGATGCTCTGGTGTGCTATTTCGACGTCTATCGCGATGGGCGCTGGGGCGCGGCGATAACCCGTGACATGGTTCGCTGGGAGGATGTCAGCGCGCGGTTGGACCTGCCGCAGGGCGCGCGGCATGGCTCGCTCGTGCGGGTCGGCCGTGCGCTGGTCGAACGGATCGAAGCTGCCTGAAAGGGCGGCCCCCGGTCGGAGGACACGGGGGCCGCCAGGACCGACATGGGAGGACCGTGCCGGGAACGTAAAAGACGCCGCAAAACGTGGCAACAGGGCCTGAAAAGCGAGGGGTTCCAACCTTCTCCCTAACCTTCTTCAAAAGGCTTCCGGTCGGGTCTCACTTGCCATGAAATCCCATATTGCGGAATGTAGTTCTACCATATACACCTTTTCTGAGAATTCCAGAGGCAAAATGGTAACGGCGCCGCTTCGCGTCCGAACCGTTCCGGACACCGTCACGGGAGAGGGAGAATGGGACCATGCGCGCACCACGGTGGACAGGCGTCAGGCGGTGGGTTTTGGAGCTGGGCGCCTTTGCAACCGCGATGATCGGGCAAGCCGCCCTTGGCGCGACGCCCGTTCGCGCGACGACACTCCGCGCGGCGCCGGACTGGCCGGTGACGATCGATCGCCCCGCCAGCCACGTGTCCGATGCGGGGCAGGGTGGTTTCGTGATCCATCTGCCCGTGCCCCAAGGCACCTACAAGGTGACGCTCACCCTTGGCGACGCGCGCCGACCCGGCCGCACGACCGTCAAGGTCGAGAGCCGCCGTCTGGCCCTTGCTGGCGTGGCGACGCGCGCGGGCGAACGCGTGACCCGATCGTTCCTCGTGGCGGTGCGTGATGCGCGCCTGCCCGCCGATCCCTCGGGCGCGCCCTTGCTGGCCGATCACGTCCTGCTCGATCCGGCCGAGGCCAAAAGCGCGGACTGGGATGACGGGCTGAGCCTGGAATTTCTCGGCATGCCGCAAGTCGCGCGTATCCGCATCGAACCGGCCGAGGCGCCCACGCTGTTTCTCGTCGGCGATTCGACCGTGGCCGATCAGGATGCCGAACCGTACGCGAGCTGGGGGCAGATGCTGCCCGCGATGCTTGACGACAAGGTCGTGGTGGCCAACCACGCCAAGTCGGGCGGGACGATGAAGTCCTTCATCGCGCAGTTGCGCCTTTCCAAGGTCCTCGCGCAGGCGCGCGCCGGAGACTGGCTGTTCATCCAGTTCGCGCACAACGACCAGAAAACCGCCTGGCCGCTGACCTACGTTTCGCCCGACGGCACCTATCCCGCCTACTTGCGCGTGTTCATTGCCGAAGCGCGCGCGCGTGGGATGCACCCGGTGCTGGTCGCCTCGCCCGAGCGGCGCAATTTCGATGCGACCGGGCGGATCACGGACACGCTTGGCGCTTACGCCCAAGCCGCGCGCCGGGTCGCGCGCGCGGAGCAGGTCCCGCTGATCGACCTCAACGCCGACAGCGTGACGATCATGGAGGCGCTCGGCCCCGAGCGGGCGGCGCGGGCCTTTGCGCAGAACGGCGCGGACCGCACGCATACCGACAATTACGGCGCCTGGCTGATGGCCGCCGCCGTCGCCCGGCAGGTGCGCGCGAAGGTCCCCGCGCTCGCCGGGCACGTGACGCTCGGCGCCTTCGACCCCGCCCACCCGCCTTTGCCCGAGGCCGTTGCCATCGCGCCCAGCCTGACACAGGCCACCGGGAAGCCGGCGGGCAACTGAGTGGCCGGGATGGTGCGACGGACCTTTGCGGCAGGCGCCGCGCTGCTCCTGTCCGGCCGCGCGCTGGCCGTCGTCCACGCGCGCCGCGTGCTCGACGTGCGCATGGCGGGGGCGCGCGGCGATGGCCGCACGCTCGATACCGCAGCGTTCAACCGCGCGATGGCCGATCTGGAGCGAAGCGGCGGAGGCACCTTGCGCGTGCCCGCCGGACGCTATCTGTGTTTCTCGATCCGGCTGCGGTCGAACCTGCGGATCGTGTTCGAGCCGGGCGCGGTGCTCGTCGCGGCCGATCCGGCGCTCCACGCCGGGGCCTACGATGCGCCCGAACCCGCCGAGGGGCTCTATCAGGACTTCGGCCATAGCCACTGGCGCAATTCGCTGCTGTGGGGGGAGGAGGTCGACAATCTCGTGATCGAGGGACCGGGCCGGATCGAGGGCGATGGCCTGACCCGCAATGGCCCCGGTGCGCGCTGGAGCGCGGGCCCGGGCGAGAGGCCGTTGTCGATGGCCGCGATGAGCGCCGAGGCGATCGCGCGGCTCGAACCCGAACGGGCCGCGATGAACGGGCTTGGCAACAAGGCGCTGGCGCTGCGCGGCGGGCGGGGCGTGCGCGTTTCGGGCCTCACCATTGCGCGCGGCGGGCACATGGCGATCCTGGCGACGGGAACCCGCGCGCTGGTGCTCGAAAACCTTGTCATCGATACCGAGCGCGACGGCATCGACCTTGATGGCGTGCGCGATGCGCTGGTACGCGACTGCCGGGTCAACACGCCCAACGACGATGCCATCGTGGTCAAGGCCAGTCTTGCGCTGGGGCGCCCTGTCGCCAGCGAAAACGTGGTCATTCGCGGTTGCCAGGTCTCGGGCTTCGATTTGGGGACGCTGCTCGACGGCACCTTCGGGCGCAGCCAGCGGCTCGCGCCCGACCGGGATCGGGTGACCGGGCGGATCAAGCTCGGGACCGAGAGCAACGGCGCCTTTCGCAACGTGCTGATCGAGGATTGCCGTTTCCTCCATTGCCGGGGCCTCGCGCTCGAAACCGTGGACGGGGCGGTGATGGAAAATGTCGTCGCGCGCCGGCTGGTCATGGAGGGGGTGACGAGCGCGCCGGTCTTCGTGCGGCTGGGGCGGCGGCTACGCGGCCCTGCGGGCACCGCGCCGGGCGCGGTGCGGGGTGTCTCGATCGGTGAGATTACCGCGCGCGGGATCGAAACGCCTTTGCCGGTGATCCTGGCCGGGCTGGCCGAGCGCGCCATCGGATCGGTTCACCTTCACGCCATCGACCTGACGTTTGACGGGGGAGGGGAGGCCTTCACCGGAACCGTTCCCGATCGCGCCGAGGCCTATCCCGAGCCCTCGATGTTCGGCGTCTTGCCCGCCTGGGGGCTGTGGGCCCGCCATGTGGAGCGCCTCCACATCGAGGACTTTGTCGCGCGCACGCTCCGCCACGACGCGCGCGCGCCGATGGTTCTGGAAAACGTGGCCGACCCGCGTCTTTCGGGCGTGCATTTCGACAACGCAGGCCATTGACGCCCCGGTCGGATCGAGCTACCAAATATCGGTATTAGTATCCACATAATGGAACATTGGGAGTTGGACGGCGTGGCGCTCAGAGCCTTCAGGATGCAGTTGAAGCCGGGAAACGTGGAGGAATACCGCGCGCGCCATGACGCGATCTGGCCCGAGCTTTCCCAGCTGCTCCACGAATCGGGTGTGCGCGACTACGCGATCTTCCTCGACGAGGAGAGCCTGGCGCTCTTCGCGGTGATGCACCCGACGCCCGACGCCGCGCTGTCCGCCTTGCCCGATCATCCGGTCATGCGCCGCTGGTGGGACTGGATGGCGCCGCTGATGGAGGTCGAGCCGGACAACCGTCCGCGCGAATGGCCGCTTCCCCTGCTGTTCCACATGGACTGAGCCTGCGATGCGCCGTTCGATCCTCTCGCTCGCCTGTCTTGCCAGTGCGCTCGTCCCGCTGACGCCGCGCGCGCAGGTGGCCCACGCGCTGCCCGACACGCAGGCGCCGGTGCGCACGTTCGGGCGGGTGTCGTTCGACGCGCGCTCGCTGATGATCGACGGCAAGCGCCAGGTCATCTGGTCGGGCGAGTTCCACCCCTTTCGCCTGCCCAGTCCCGATCTGTGGCGCGACGTGCTGCAGAAGATGAAGGCGAGCGGGTTCAACACCGTCGCGTTCTATTTCGACTGGGGCTACCACTCGCCCAAGCCCGGCGTGTACGATTTTTCGGGCGTGCGCGACATCGACCGGCTGCTGACGATGGCCGAGGAAGAGGGGCTTTACGTCATCACCCGCGCGGGGCCTTACGTGAACGCCGAATTGTCGCGCGGGGGCTTTCCCGGCTGGCTGGTCAACCAGCGTGCGCGTGCGCGCACCGATGATCCCGAATACCTTGCCGCCGCCGACGCGTGGCTGGACAGGGTCAACGCGATCATCGCGCGCCACCAGATCAACGGCGATGGCAAGGGCCATTCGGGCACCGTCATCCTCCACCAGATCGAGAACGAGCTGGCGCTCACCACCCCGGTCCAGCGCCGCTACATGGATCATCTCTACCAGCGCGCGCGGGCCGACGGGATCACCGTGCCGATCTTCCACAACGATCAGGGCCGCAACGGCTTCTGGGTGCCCGAAACCTCGTCCGTGGCGCATGTCGTCCACGGTCCGAACGATCTTTACGCTTTCGACGGTTATCCCGGCGGAACCTGCACCGTGGGCGGCCAGCCGACCAAGGGTTCGCCGGCTCCCGACTGGGGCTTCTATGGACCGGGCGGCGACCGGGGCGGGGCTTCGGCCTCGCCCCAAACGCCGGGGTTCCTGGCCGAATTCGGCGGGGGCTGGTTCGATTACTGGGGCTCGAACGGGGGCTATGATTGCAACGCGATCCAGCGCGGCAAGCGCTACCAGCGTGTGTTCTACGGCACGAACCTGGCCAACGGGATCGGCATCCAGAGTTTCTACATGACCTATGGGGGGACCAGCTGGGGCTGGTTGCCTGCGCCAGTGGTGTTCACCAGCTACGATTACGGCGCGGCCATTTCCGAGGCCCGCAACCTGCGCGACAAGGCGCTCGAGATGAAGCAGCTGGGCGGGCTGATCGCTTCCTTCCCCGATCTGGCGGGCATGGTCCCGGCGGGTGAGCCGCAGATTTCGGACGCCGACGTTCAGGTCTACCACAACCGTAATCCTGAAAGCGACGCGCGCTTCCTGATGGTGACGCACAAGCCCTCCAACGGGCGGGGCGACGATGTGTTCACCGTCACCGCGAACCTGCCCGACGGGCGCTACACGCTGCCGCTCGAACTCCACGGGTTCGATGCCAAGTGGCTGATCGCGGGCGCGGACCTTGGCCGGCAGCGGCTGGTCTATGCCACTAGCGAGTTGCAGAGCGTCTCGAAGCTGGCGGGGGGCGGCGACCTTGTGCTGCTCTACGGGCGCGCCGGAGAGCCGGGCCAGAGCGTGCTGCGCTATACCAGCGCGCCCAGGGTTGAGGTGCTCGAGGGGGCGCTCGATCGCCAGTCCTTCGACCCCGCGCGCGGCGATCTCACGCTGGCCTACCATCACAAGGCGCGCAGCGTGGTGCGCATCAGCGGGGGCGGGCGCGCGCCGCTCGTCCTGATCCTCGCCGACGAGGCCGAGGGCGAGCGCTATAGCCGCATCGATACCGCAGCGGGCGTCGCGCTCGTGCGCGGGCCCGAACTGGTGCGCTCGGCGCGTCTTTCGGGCTCGCGGCTGGCGCTCAGCGGCGATACCGATGCTGTGAGCCCGCTCGAAGTCTGGGCGCCGGGCACGGTGGGCTCGCTCCGCTGGAACGGGCAGGGCGTGCGCACGGTAAAGGGGATCGCGGGCAGTCTGCGGGCCGTCACCGATCTTGAAGGGCCGCGTCCGATCGCCTTGCCCGCGCTTACGCAGTGGCGCAGCAAGGCGGGATCGCCCGAGGCCGCGCCCGCCTTTGACGACAGCGGCTGGAAAGCCGTCGGCAGCCGGCGCGGGGCGAGCAACACCCCGCGTCCCGACGGGCAGCCCGACATGACCATGGACGCCTATGGCTTTCACGAGGGCGACGTGTGGTATCGCGGTCGCTTTACCGGCGGCGAGGCGGCCAGGAGCCTGACGCTGGCCTATGGCGCGGGCGGGGCGGGGCTGGTCCAGCTCTGGCTCGACGGGCGCTTCGTGGGCGAGGATGAGACTCCCGGCGGACTGCCGCGCCCGATCACGCTGGGCATGAAGACGTTCACGCTTCCCGCTGAGGCGCAGGCGCCGGGCGAGCATGTCCTGGCGGTCATGGTCCGCTCGAACGGGCACAACTGGGACCTTGGCGCGGACGATTTCCACAAGGAGGCGCGCGGTCTGATCTCGGCCTCGCTCGAAGCACCGGGTGGCCCCAGCTTCGCGGTGCCGGTGCGCTGGACCATCCAGGGCGCACGGGGCGGAGAGGATCTGCCCGACCCGGCGCGCGGCGTGATGAACAACGGCGGCCTTTATGGCGAGCGGATGGGCTGGCACCTGCCCGGTTTCGACGATGCGGGATGGGCCCAAACGCCCGTCCCGGCGGGCGAGGCCCGGCCCGGCACCACCTGGTATCGCACCCGCTTCACGCTCGCCGTGCCGCCGGGCGAGGATGCGACGGTCGGGGTGTCGATCGGCGATCCCAAGACCCCGCGTTCGCCCGGCCGCTACCGCGTGCTGCTCTTCGTCAACGGCTGGAACATGGGCCAGTTCATCGCCCACGTTGGCCCGCAGCGCACTTTCCCGATCCCCGAGGGCATCCTCGATCACCACGGCGCCAACACGCTGGCGCTCGCCGTCACCTCGGACGGCGCGCCTGGCGATGCGCTGGAATCCGTGCGTCTCGTCACCTTGCGCAACAGCCGGGGCGGCATCCCGGTACGCCGGGTCGATGCGCCGCGAACCCTTTCGTCCTTACCCGGCGCGCAGCCATGACGCGCGCCGTCCTTCCCGTTCAAAGCGCCCCGGCGTTCAGACCTTACGTTTATCAGGAGACCTTGATTGGCCGCCCTCACGCATGACATTCCGCGCGCGGATGTGACCCGCACCATCGCCCGGCTGATGGACAACCTCGTCAACATCACGGACGATACCGGTGAATTCCTGCTGCGTCTCGACGATGGCCGGGTGATCGACACAAAGGGCTGGGCCGGGTGGGAATGGACCCACGGGGTGGGCCTGTTCGGCATGTGGCGCTATTTCGAGCAGACCGGCGATGAAACCGCGCTGGGCATCATTCGCCAGTGGTTCGCCGACCGCTTTGCCGAAGGCACGCCGACCAAGAACATCAACACGGTCGCCCCGTTCATCACGCTGGCCTACCTCTACGAGCTGGAGGGCGATCCCTCCTACATCCCCTATCTCGATACCTGGGCCGAATGGCTGATGGCGCCCGATGGCCTGCCCAAGACCGAGGAGGGCGGCTTCCAGCACATCGTCTACAACGATGAAAACCCCGGCGAGCTGTGGGACGACACGCTGATGATGAGCGTGCTGCCGCTCGCCAAGATCGGCCTGCTGCTCGACCGTGCGCACTACGTCGAGGAGGCCAAGCGCCAGTTCCTCGTCCACATCAAGTACCTTGCCGATCGCAAGACCGGCTTGTGGTTCCACGGCTGGGACTTCACCGGGCGGCACAACTTCGCCGAGGCGCTGTGGGCGCGCGGCAATTGCTGGGTGACGATCGCCATCCCCGAGATCATCGAGCTGCTCGACCTCGCACCGGGCGATGCCTTTCGCAGCTTCCTGATCGATACGCTCGAGGCGCAGGTGAAGGCGCTGGCCGCGATGCAGGACGCGGAGAGCGGCCTGTGGCACACGCTGCTCGACGATCCGACCAGCTACCTCGAAGCTTCGGCGGCGGCGGGTTTTGCCTATGGTATCCTCAAGGGCGTGCGCAAGGGCTACCTGCCGCGCCATTACGAGGCGGTGGGCATCAAGGCGGTGCGCGGCGTGCTTGCCAATATCGACGATGCGGGCGAGCTGCAGCAGGTCAGCTTCGGCACCGCGATGGGCGATACCAAGCAGTTCTACAAGGACATCGCGCTCACCTCGATGCCTTATGGCCAGAGCCTCGCGATCTGCGCGCTGGCCGAGTTCCTGCGGACCTACATCTAGGCAGGATCGCGCGCTCTTTTCGTGAGCGCGCGATCCCGGCAATTGCATTCGGAGTAAAGCGCCGACAAATACTCCGACATAAAAAGACAAACCGGCAAGGCGCACCAGCCACGAAGTGCGCCCCGGCCCCCTGATTTGGAAGAAGAGGATCGAGCCTGTGGTGACACGAGCCAGTAAACCTGCGCGCAAAGTGCGTCTGCCCAACTTCCTGGCCTATGGCTCGAACGATGTTCTGGGCGCGGGCTCTATGGCGGTCATCTCGGGCTGGGTGCTGATCTTCTACACCCAGTTCTGCGGACTTTCGGCGGGCGAGGCGGCGACGATCTTTGCCGTCGCACGGGTGCTTGACGCCTTCGCCTCGCCGATGATCGGCTATATCTCGGACAATTTCGGGGGAACCTGGCTCGGGCGGCGCTTCGGACGGCGGCGCTTCTTCATCCTTGCCGCGATCCCGCTCCTGCCCAGCTTCGGTCTGATGTGGCTGCCGGGGCAGGACTTCTGGTTCTACCTCGTGACTTACGTGCTGTTCGAACTGGTCTATGCGATGGAGATCATCCCGTTCGAGACGCTGGCCGCCGAAATGGCGAGCGATTACGGCACCAAGGCGCGGTTCGCCGGATGGCGCATCCTGTTCGGTCAGGCTTCGGCGATCCTTGCCGGGTTCCTGCCGCTCTGGCTCATCAACGCGCTGGGGCGCGACAGCGCGGACACGTTCTTCTACATGGGGCTGATCTTCGCAGGCCTGTTCATGGTGACGGCGGGGATGCTTTACCTGTTCAGCTGGGAGCGGCACATGCCCGGCGGCGTGCCTGCACCGGTGCGCGCGCGCGGTGCGGCGGGCCCGCTCGAGGCGCTGAAGGCGCTCTACCGCAACCTGTTCTCGACCATGCGCATCCGCGCCTTCCGGCTGCACCTGGGGATGTATCTGGGCGGCTACATCAGCCAGGACGTGTTCAACGCGGCCTTCACCTTCTTCGTGATCTTCGCGCTGGCGGGATCGACCGCGTTCGCCTCCGAGCTTCTGGGCACGATGTACATCGTCCAGTTCGTCGCGGTGATCCTGGCGATCAACCTTGCGCTGCGCACCGCGCCCAGCCACGCCTACCAGATCGCGGCGGCCTCCTTCGCGGCGGGCGCGCTGACGCTGGTGGGGCTGTGGGCGCTGGGGCTCGAGGCGGGCAGCCAGGCGATCTGGGCGCCGATCGTCCTTGCGGGCCTGGGGCGCGGCGCGCTCAACTACATTCCCTGGGCGACCTACAACTACATGGCCGACGTCGACGAAATCGTCACCGGCACGCGGCGCGAGGGCAGCTTTGCAGGCGTGATGACCTTCGTGCGCAAGGCGACACAGGCGGTGGCTGTTGCAGGCGTGGGCTTCATCATGCAGGCGGGCGGCTTCGTGTCGGGGGCCGAGGTCCAGAGCCACGGTGCGATCCTCACCATCACGCTCCTGCTCGGGGTGGGGACTGTGGGGATGCTGGTGTTCGGGGTGCTGGTTTCGCTGCGTTTCCGGCTCTCGCCGGCCACGCACGCCACGCTCATGGCCGAGATCGAACACTTGCGCGCCGGTGCGCGCACCCCGTCGAGCGCCGAGGCGGGCGCAGTCGTCGAAGACCTGTCGGGCTGGCGTTACGAGCAGCTGTGGGGCCGCAATCCGATCGTCGTGCGTGAGACCCAAGCCGCGGCGAGCGTCTCCCTCGCCCGTTCCGAACGCTGAGGAGCCGTTGGCGCGGCGATCAGGCTTTCGCCGCGCGGTAGCCGACCGCCTCGCTGATCTTGCCCGCGGTGCGCACGATCGCCTCGACCAGCTGTTCGACGATGTCGTCGGTCAGGTAGTGCGCCGCGCTGGCGATCGAGAGCGCGATGCAGATCTGGCGCCGCGCGTCGCGCACCGGGGCCGCGATCGAACGCACGCCGTCGCCGATCTCGCTATCGTGGACCACATAGCCGCGTTCGCGATGCGCCTTCATCTGCTCGACATAGGCCTTGACCTGCGCCGCGCTCGCGGTGCCCGCCTTGGCCTGGCGGTAGAGTTCGGCCCAGGTTTCCTCGCTCTCGTCGAGCAGCAGCGCCTTGCCAAGACCCGTTTCCGCGATCAGGCGGCGGTCTCCGGGAGCCGTCGCCACGCGCAGCCGCTGGCGGCCGGTGACCCGGTCGAGGTGGCGCGACCAGTCGCCCTCGCGCTTGCCCACGAAGACGCAGAAGCCGGTCTCCTCGGACAGCTCTTCCATGAACGGGCGCGCGATGCGCACATAGTCGATCTGCTCGGTCGCCATCACGCCCAGTTCGAGCAGCTTGGGGCCGAGCCCGAAACCTTCGCTGGTGACCGAAAGATAGCCGCGCGTCTTGAGCGCCTGCACCAGCCGGTGCGCGGTGGTCTTGCTCATGCCCAGTTTGCGCGCCAGATCGGCGGCGCGGATCGGACCGTCGATCACCTGGTCGAGAATGTCGAGCGCGCGCATCAGTGTCTGCGCGCCCTTCACCTCCACTTCGCCGCGATCTTCGCGGACCTTGTCGTCTCGAACGCTTGCCATTGTCCTGCCTTGCCGGGAGTGGTCCACTTTATGGGACGCATCTCCATCTATCCCATATTGCTGTAGGGCATCGCGCGCGCGGGTCAACCGGCCACGAAGGTCGGTCGGGCGGGAAAAGACACCGTTCCGGCCCTTGTCACGGAGTCCACAATGTGCAAACCAGTCCCACTATAAGGATCATGTGAGTCCGCTGCCGTGGACCCGACCGACTTGAGAGGAAGACCCATGTTCTGCAAGACCTACCACGCGACGCATCCGGATATGATGGAGGGTGTCTCGAACGAGGCGCTGCGCGATCGGTATCTGGTGACGGGGATGTTC
>NZ_JALHLF010000003.1 GCF_022832435.1 Novosphingobium organovorum
CGCCGCGCCGGCACCCGCCGCGCCTGCCGGTGCAAGCGGTGAGCGTATCGCCGCCTCGCCGCTCGCGCGCCGTCTCGCCGCCGGCAAGGGCATCGACCTTGCCAGCGTCACGGGCTCGGGCCCCAAGGGCCGCATCGTCAAGGCCGATATTGAATCGTTCCAGCCGGGTACGGCCCCCGTGGCCGCTCCGGCTGCGGCGGCCCCCGCGTCTGCGCCTGTCGCCGCTTCGGCCGGTGCCGCTGCGATCCTCGATGCGCGCGTGCCGCACACCATCGAGACGCTTTCGGGCATGCGCAAGACCATCGCCAAGCGCCTCACGCAGTCCAAGCAGGAAGCGCCGCATATCTACCTGTCGGTCGACGTCCAGCTCGATGCGCTCATGGCGCTGCGCGTGCAGGTCAACGAGACGCTCGCCAAGCGCGGGCTCAAGGTCTCGGTCAACGACATGCTGGTCAAGGCGCTCGGCCTCGCGCTGATCGAAGTGCCCGAGTGCAACGTCTCGTTCGCCGGAACCGAACTCATCAAGTATGAACGCGCGGACATTTCGGTTGCGGTGTCGATCCCGGGTGGCCTGATCACCCCGATCGTGCCCGATGCGAACAACAAGTCCTTCTCGCAGATCGCCACGATGACCAAGGACCTGGGCAAGCGCGCCAAGGAAGGCAAGCTCAAGCCCGAGGAATACCAGGGTGGTACGGCCTCGATCTCGAACATGGGCATGATGGGCATCAAGTCCTTCTCGGCGGTGGTAAACCCGCCGCAGGGCATGATCCTGGCGATCGGTGCGGGCCAGAAGCAGCCCTGGGTCATGGAAGATGGCTCGCTCGGCGTTGCGACCGTGATGAGCGCGACCGGCAGCTTCGACCACCGCGCGATCGACGGTGCCGACGGCGCGCGCCTGATGGCCGCGTTCAAGGAACTGGTCGAGAACCCGCTGGGGATGATCGCCTGAGATGACCACAGGGTCGGTGGAGCGCGGTGCGGGTGACCTGGTCATTCGCGTCACCGCGATGCCCACCGACCTCAACCCCTACGGCGGCGTCTTCGGGGGCTGGCTCATGGCCCAACTGGCGCTGGGTGCGGCTTCGCTGGTGACCCGGCGCACGCGGCTCAAGGCGGTCGTCGTGGGGGCCACGGATTTCGCCTTTCCGGACACGATGCAGGTCGGCGACGAACTCAACGTGTTCGCCGAGGTGCAACGGATCGGGCGCACTTCGATGACCGTGCGCACGCGGGGCTTCGGGCGCGCGCGGGCTGGCGAGACACAGCGCGAAGTCGCCAACGGGACATTCACGTTCGTGGTGCTGGGAGACGATGATCGCCCTTGCCGCATCGTGGACGGGACAAAGGAGAGTGCGGGTGACAGAGGATAATCGCGAGCCGACCATTCGCGTGTCGGCGATGCCGGCGGACACCAACGCCTATGGCGATATTTTCGGTGGCTGGCTGGTCAGCCAGATGGACATGGCGGCCGGTCTCATCGCAGCGCGCTTCTCGCGCGGGCGTGCGGTAACGATCGCCATGGATTCCATGCAGTTCCACAAGCCGGTCAGCATCGGTGACGAAGTGACCGTCTATGGTGAAATCAAGAGGGTGGGGCGCACGTCGATGACCATCGCGGTCGAGGCCTGGCGCCGCCATCGTTACGAAGAAGAGCGGGTGAAAGTGACCCAGGCGGTCTTCACCTTCGTCGCCATCGACGACGAGGGCAGGCCCCGCGCAATCGAACAGGAGAGTTAAGACAGTGGCAGCTTCCTACGACGTCATCGTCCTCGGTTCCGGTCCGGGCGGCTATGTTGCGGCGATCCGCAGCGCGCAGCTCGGCCTCAAGACCGCCATTGTCGAGCGCGAGCTGCTCGGCGGCATTTGCCTCAACTGGGGCTGCATTCCGACCAAGGCGCTGCTGCGCTCGTCGGAAATCTTCCACCAGATGAAGCACGCCAAGAACTACGGTCTGGCTGCCGACAACATCACTGCCGACCTCGACGCCATCGTCAAGCGTTCGCGCGGGGTTGCCAAGCAGCTCAACCAGGGTGTCACCCACCTGATGAAGAAGAACAAGATCGAGGTCCACATGGGCACCGGTACGCTTCTGGGTGGCGGCAAGCTTGAAGTTGCGGGCGAGAAGGGCAAGGAAACCCTCACCGCCAAGCACATCATCGTCGCCACCGGCGCGCGGGCCCGCGAACTGCCGTTCGCTCCGGTCGACGGCAAGCGCGTGTGGACCTACCGCCACGCGATGACCCCGACCGAGATGCCGACCAAGCTGCTGGTCATGGGCTCGGGCGCGATCGGTGTCGAGTTCGCGAGCTTCTACAACGATATGGGCGTGGACGTGACGATCGTCGAGATGCTCGACCGGATCATGCCGGTGGAGGACAAGGACGTCTCCGCGTTCATGAGCAAGGCGCTCACCAAGCAGGGCATGAAGATCCTCACCGAAGCGGCGGTGCAGGAGGTCAAGGCCAGCGCGAAGGACGTCAAGGTCACGATCAAGGCCAAGGACGGCTCGGTCAGCACCGAAAGCTACAGCCATGTCATCTCGGCGGTGGGCATCGTTCCCAACACCGAGAACGTCGGGCTCGAGAAGGTCGGCGCCAAGATGGACCGCGGCTTCATCCAGATCGACGATTTCGGCCGCACGGGCGTGGCGGGTTTGTGGGCGATCGGCGACTGCACGCCCGGACCCTGGCTGGCGCACAAGGCGAGCCACGAAGGCGTCACCACCGCTGAGGCGATCGCCAAGGAACTGGGCAACAAGGACGTCCACCCCCACGGCCTCGATCGTGCCAACATTCCGGGCTGCACTTACTGCCACCCGCAGGTTGCCTCGGTCGGGCTGACCGAAGCCAAGGCCAAGGAAGCGGGCTACACCGTCAAGGCGGGGACCTTCCCGTTCATCGGCAACGGCAAGGCGATCGCGCTGGGTGAGCCCGAGGGCTTCGTGAAGACCGTGTTCGACGCCAAGACCGGCGAACTGCTCGGTGCACACATGGTCGGCGCGGAAGTGACCGAGATGATCCAGGGCTTCGTGGTGGGCAAGACGCTCGAGACGACCGAGGCCGAACTGATGCAGACGGTCTTCCCGCACCCCACGATCTCGGAAGCGATGCACGAATCGGTGCTCGCCGCTTACGGGCGCGCGCTGCACATCTGACCGGTCTTGGGTTCTATCCCAGGCAGTGAAAGGGCGGGCCTTGCGGTCCGCCCTTTTGCGTTTGCGGGCACGCGCTTCACCGCCTGCGCCCCCCCGATGGCCGGTTCAGTTAGCCAGAGCGTAGGCGACCGAGATCTGGACGCTGGTGGTGATCGGTGCGGGGCGCAGCGCGATGGCCACGGCCGGAGGCGCTGGCGGCGCGGGCGGGGGCGGGGCCGCGCGGGCCGGCTCGATCATGGGCCTTTTCACCTCGCGGTAGTTGGCATCCTGGATGCGCAGCACCGGGCCGAGCTTCGCCCCTGTGCCTTGCGCAATCAGGTCCGCCTGCTCATGCGCATCGCCAAGGGCCTTGCGCATGGCCTCGCGCTGCGCAGCGCTGGTGTCCGAAAGCTCGAAGCGCACGATGCGCGGGTTGAGCCCTTCGTGCCGCCCGATCAACCCGGTCAGCGTGCCCGCCTGATCGACCCGGTCCGTGCGCAGCGTCATCGCCAGATCGGCGACATAGCCCTGGATGGCGCAGGCGTCCGTCGAGAGCCGGGCTGGTCCGTAGGTGGTGAGCGTACACTTCTCTCCGCGGACCGCCCGGATCGAAAGGTCTCCCGTGTGCAGGTCGGGCTTGGCCTTGAGAAAGCGGGCCAGCGCGCCCTCGATCGCGGTCGCGCGTTGCTGGAGGTGGGTCAGCGCGGCGTCCGAGGTCTGCCCCTCGCCGTGGAGGGTATACGTCACGATTGCGAGGTCGGGCGGCGTCTCGACGCTACCCCTGGCCGAAACCAGGATGCGCGCGGAGGGTTCGTCCTGTGGCGTGTCACGGGCCTGCGCCGCCGCAGCAACGGAAAGGCCCACCGCGCCCGCCAAAGCCATGCTCACCATGGTTCGCTGCATCGTCTTCCCCTTGTGTTCCGCCAGGGTGTGGCGGCATCAGGCAGTCTTGCGAAGACGCGCCGCGATGGCAAGGGCGCGTTCATTACGCTGTTGGCCTGCGGCGAGAGGACGCCCGATGGTGAAAGGGCTCAGACGCACGCCTGGCGCGCGATATGTTCGAACACCGCGACATGGAGCGGTTCGGCGAATTCGCAGCCGATGGCACCGTCGCGCTGCCAGCATATCCGCGCGCTCAGCAGGTGCATTCCGGGGATGCGGATGCGCAGCGGCACTTCGCGCCGCGCCTCGGGCATGGCGGCAATGCGAAAGCCGCCGACCGAAAGATCCTCCAGCTGCACGCGCTTCCACGGTCGCGTGCCCTGACGCACTTCGCATAGCAGCGCGACATCGGCGCGTGGCATCCGCATCGTCTGCGCCGGATGGGCTGGGGCGTCCCCCGTCGCGAATGGAGCGGTGTCGAATGGGGGGCGATAGGGCAAGGGGCTCTCCGCTTTGCGCGAAGAGCCCCTTGCGATCAAACATCTTGCCGCCCGGTTAGGGCGATCCTGCGTAGAGTGTCTCAGCCTGCGGGGAAGGCGCAAAAAGCGGGGTGGACCACGTCTGGCCCACCCCGTTTTTTCCGCTCGTGTGCAAGCCAGCGGCCTAGCGGAAGCTCTTCGACAGGATGACCAGCGTGGGATCGCCTTCGAAGGCTTCGGGGACAAAGCCCTTTTCGCGTTCGAGTTCGATCGCGGCGTGGTTGTCGCGGCTTTCAATCGAGATCGCCCGGCGGCATCCCCGCTCCTGCGCCTGCTTGGCCAGGAAATCGAGCATGGCCCAGCCGATGCCCTTGTTGCGATAAGCGCTGCTCACCGAAATCGCGATCTCGCCGGTGTCGAGCGGACCGTCGCAGGCGAGCAGGCCCGAGGCGACGAGTTCGCCGGTCCCGGTCGCGAAGCCGAGCCAGGATTCGGTACGAAAATGATCGGCCTGGACCATCGGCGCGAGCTGGGCCTGGCTGACGTGTTCCGCCGCGGCCAGGAAGCGGAAGCGGCGGTCTTCCTCGCTCACGCGATCGAAGAAGGCAGCCAGCAGAGCCTCGTCGGCCTCGCTGGCGGGGCGTACGTCCAGTTCGATACCCGAACGGGTGGGAAGGGTCACGGTGGTCGAAAGGGTCATCGTGGGTACTCCGATGGGAGAAGGAATTGACAGGGGGCTTAAAACAGCGGGCCCCGCCGCGCCTTGATTGAGATCAGGCGGGCGGGGAGCATTTCGAAAGATCATCCAGGTGGCGGGGCGCTCATGCGTCGATGTTCCGGCGGAAGGTTTCGGGCAGGAAGAACACGCCCACGAGCACGGTCACCAGCGCCACCACGACAGGATACCACAAGCCGTAGTAGATATCGCCCGTCGCCGCGACCATGGCGAAAGCGGTGGTCGGCAGGAAGCCACCAAACCAGCCGTTGCCCAGGTGATAGGGCAGTGACATCGAGGTGTAGCGGATGCGGGTCGGGAACAGTTCGACCAGCATTGCGGCGATCGGCCCGTAGACCATCGTTACCAGCACCACGAGGTAGAACAGCACCGCGACCACGGTCACGGTGTCCATCTGCTCGGGATCGGCGGCGGCGGGATAGCCCGCATCGGCAAGGGCGGACTTGATGCTCTGCTGGTAGGCGGTGATGGCCGCCGCGCGCGCCTCGCCCGAGACTTCGGCCGGGTTGGGCGCGACGAGCGCAACCCCGCCGATCGATACCGAGGCGATCGTGCCTGCGGGCGCGGCCCGGTTGGTGTAGTTGATGCCGTTCCTGGCGAGAAAGGCCTTGGCGATGTCGCAGCTGGTGGTGTCGAAGGTGTTCTTGCCGATCGGGTCGAACTGGAACGAGCACTCGCCCGCGTTGGCGCTCACCACGACCGGAGCGGTCTGGCCCGCGCGGGCAAGCGCCGGATTGGCCGCTTCGGCAAGCGTGTGGAAGGCCGGAAAATAGGTCACAGCGCCCAGCAGGCAGCCGCCCAGGACGATGTATTTGCGCCCGATCTTGTCCGACAGCCACCCGAAGAAGACGAACAGCGGGGTGCCCAGCGCCAGCGCGATGGCAATCAGGTAATTGGTCGTCGCCCCGTCCACCTTGAGTATCTTTTCAAGGTAGAACATCGCGTAGAACTGGCCCGTGTACCAGACCACCGCCTGGCCGGCGACCGCGCCGAACAGCGCGATGATGACGAACTTGAGATTGCCCCAGGTCCCGAACGCCTCGGTCAGCGGCGCCTTGGAAGTCGTGCCTTCCTCCTTCATCTTCTGGTAGACCGGGCTTTCGTTGAGCTGGAGGCGGATCCACATCGAGACCGCCAGGAGGATCGCCGAGAGCAGGAACGGCACGCGCCAGCCCCAGCCCGCGAAGCTGTCCTCGCCCATGCCGGTGCGCACGCCCAGCACCACCAGCAGCGCGGCGAACAGACCGAAGGTCGCGGTGATCTGGATGAAGCTGGTGTAGAGCCCGCGCCGGTTGTGCGGGGCGTGTTCGGCGACATAAGTCGCCGCACCGCCGTATTCGCCGCCCAGCGCCAGCCCCTGCACGATGCGCAGCGCCACCAGGATGATCGGCGAGGCGATGCCGATGCTGTCATAGCCCGGCAGCAGGCCCACGGTGAAGGTGGACAGGCCCATCAGGCCCATCGTCACCAGGAAGGTATACTTGCGCCCGACCAGATCGCCCAGTCGCCCGAACACCAGCGCCCCGAACGGGCGCACCGCGAAGCCTGCGGCGAACGCGCCCAGCGCCAGAATGAAACCCGTGGTCTCGTTCACGCCCGAAAAGAAGACTTTCGAGATGAAACTGGCGAGCAGGCCATAAAGATAGAAGTCATACCACTCGAACACCGTCCCCAGCGAGGAGGCGGTGATGACCAGCTTTTCGTTCCCGGTCGCCTTGTGGTGTTTGGGCAGCTCGTCGTACGGTTCGTAAGTCGTTGCCATTGCGCACTCTCCCAATGTGCCCCGTGCGACGTGCGCGCGCGCGGGGTGTTTTGAACGTTCCTATCAGAAGCTGTACCGCGCGGCGAATTCGAGGCGGTCGAGCGCGCCGTCATCGCCGTTGACGAGCTGGCGCGTGCCGTGGCGGATCTCGACCCCGAGATCGACGCTGGGCACGGGCGAGTAGAACAGGTTGGCCGCCACGCTCCAGGCCTGCCTGTTGTACGTGCCGATCATCGCTTCGGAGAGCGCGTCGGCGTAGAACACGCGCTGGTAGCTCGCCATCACGTTCGTGCGCAGCGTCCCGCCGAGCGGGACCTTCACGGCGAGCAGCCCGGCCAGCACGTCGACATCTTCGAGCCGGTTGGTCGCCGCGACGTAAACCGCATCGGGCGCGAAATTGAGCCCGATGTAGCGGCTCGCGTTGTGCCCGTAGGTGACCATGGCGCGCAGGTCCGCCGAGCGGGCGGGGTTGAGGAAGAGCTTGCCGCCCGCGCTCACGCCCCATCCAAAGGCCGTGTCGCCAAGCCCGGCATCGTCCACCCGCACCTGCCGGGCGAGCACCGCAAGCGACGCCTCGCCCGCCTTTCCGGCGAGCGCGAGGCGGGCGGCGAAATCGGGCAGGCGATCGTCGCCATTTTCGGTGAGCGTGGCCGAACCCGCGTTCGCGGTGCCCGATTCCGGTTCCTCGAGCGCGGCGTGCAGCGTCAGCGCGCGAGAAAGCGGCGCGCTGTAGCGTATGAGAGGCTGGCGCACGAACACCGTCCCCTCGGTCGTCCCGACGAAATCGGTGCTTTCGGGCAGCGCGCCGGTGTACTGGAAGGTTGACCAGTCCTGGCCCATGGTCACTCGTCCGAGCTTGATCCAGGCGCGGCGCAGCGCGAGGTTGTAGCCGTTGGTGGTGCGCTGCGAGCCTTGCGATCCCGGCGAGGTCTGAAAGTCGACCTCGATGTAGCTGTTGAGCGAATGGCCCGCGACGAGCGTGTCGAAGTTGAGCCACAGGCGGGTCTGCTTGGCGGTAAAATCCTCGACCCGCTGCGCCGATCCGCCACCGGTCGGGATGGTCTGGGGCAGGTAGAAATCGCGTCCCAGCGAATTGGTCGCCACTTCGCCGTCGCTGAAGCGGCTCGTGCTGGCGACCATCTTGATGAAGCCGCCGAGCCGAATGCGCGTCGCGCCGTTGCCCGCGGTAAAGCCGTCCGTTGCTGGCGGCGGACTTGCCGGCGGTGTGGGGGGCGGCGCCAACGACACCGCCGATGCCACCGCGGGGGCAGACGACGCTGGCAGGCTGGGCGGCGCAGCGCCGGGCGTCTCCTCGCGCGCAGCAGCAAGATCGGCGCGCAAGGCGGCCATTTCGCTTTCGAGCTTGGCGAGGCGCGCCTCCAACACGGCCTCGCGATCGCTTGCCTGCGCCAGGGCGACGTGCGGGACGACAAGCCCGCTCGCGGCCAGAAGGGCGCAGGACAAACGCCGTTGGTTCGACATTTTCCCTCTCCTAATGTCGTCCCGACCAGCTCCATTCTCTTGGGCCGAACCAATGGAACGGCCCCTTGGGATTGTCCCGGGACACGCCTATATTCGAAGAGCGTTCCGCCGCGCACTATCCCGACCATCGGCGCAGGCATTCGACCATTGTCTAATGTCGTGACGCCGCGCGGGATGTGTTAGGACCCGTCCAAACCCGGGTTAACCGGAGCGCAACACACCGGAGAGGAGTTTACTGATGGTCGAGGCCCTTTATCCCGTCCCCGCAGACTGGGCCCAGAACGCGCTGATCGACGAGACGCGCTATCAGGAAAAGTACGCCCGTTCGATCGACGATCCCGAAGGCTTCTGGGCCGAGGAAGCGCAGCGGATCGACTGGATCAAGCCGTTCAGCGTGGTCAAGCAGACCAGTTTCGATGAGGCCGACTTCGGCATCTCCTGGTTCACTGACGGCACGCTCAACCTCTCGGCCAACGCGCTCGACCGGCATCTTGCGACGCGCGGCGATCAGGTCGCGATCCTGTTCGAGCCTGACGATCCAACTACTGGCGAGCGCCGCATCACCTACCGTGATCTGCACGCGCAGGTCTGCCGCTTCGCCAACCTGCTCAAGGCACGCGGGGTCAGGAAAGGCGATCGGGTGACGATCTACCTGCCGATGGTGCCCGAAGCGGCGGTGGCGATGCTCGCCTGCGCGCGGATCGGCGCGATTCACTCGATCGTCTTTGCCGGTTTCTCGCCCGATGCGCTCGCCGGACGCATCACAGACTGCGACAGCTCGATCGTGCTCACCGCCGACCAGGGGCTGCGCGGCGGCAAGCGCGTGCCGCTCAAGGCCAATGTCGACGAGGCGCTCAAGGACTGCCCTGGTGTCGGTACCGTCATCGTGCTCGCCCACACCGGCGCGGACGTGCCGATGGTCGAAGGGCGCGACATCGACTGGGCCGCGGGCGTTGCCGGGCAGAGCGCGGACTGCGAGCCGGTCGAAATGGCGGCCGAGGACCCGCTCTTCATTCTCTATACCTCGGGCTCGACCGGCAAGCCCAAGGGCGTGCTGCACACCACGGGCGGTTACAGCGTCTGGGCCTCGATGACCCACGAATACGTGTTCGATTACCGTCCGGGGCAGATCTACTGGTGCGCTGCCGACATCGGCTGGGTGACGGGCCATTCCTACGTCGTTTACGGCCCGCTGATGAACGGCGCGACGACCGTGATGTTCGAAGGCGTGCCCAGCTATCCCGATGCGAGCCGCTTCTGGCAGATCGTCGACAAGTTCGAGGTCGAGATCTTCTACGGCGCGCCGACCGCGCTGCGCGCGCTGATGCGCGAGGGCGATGATTTCGTGAAGGCGACGAGCCGCAAGAGCCTGCGGCTGCTCGGCTCGGTGGGCGAGCCGATCAATCCCGAAGCCTGGTCCTGGTACTACAACGTGGTGGGCGAGGGGCGCTGTCCGATCGTCGACACCTGGTGGCAGACCGAGACCGGCGGCGTGATGATCACCCCGCTGCCCGGTGCCACCGCGCTCAAGCCCGGTTCGGCGTCCAAGCCGATGTTCGGGGTGAAGCCCATGCTGCTCGACGGCGAGGGCAAGGAAATTACCGGAGCGGGCGAGGGCTGCCTCGTCGTTGCCGGCAGCTGGCCCGGACAGATGCGCACCGTGTGGGGCGATCACGAGCGCTTCTTCCAGACCTATTTCAGCACCTTCAAGGGTTTCTACTTCACCGGCGATGGATGCCGCCGCGACGAGGACGGCTATTACTGGATCACCGGCCGGATCGATGACGTCATCAACGTCTCGGGCCACCGCATGGGCACGGCCGAGATCGAAAGCGCGCTGGTCGCGCACCACAAGGTCGCCGAGGCAGCGGTGGTCGGCATGCCGCACGAGATCAAGGGGCAGGGCATCTACGCCTTCGTCACCACCAACGTGGGGGTCGAGGCCGACGAGGACCTGCGCCGCGAGCTGGTCAAGTGGGTGCGCCACGAGATTGGCCCGATTGCCACGCCCGACGTCATCCAGTTTGCACCGGGACTGCCCAAGACGCGCTCGGGCAAGATCATGCGCCGCATCCTGCGCAAGATCGGCGAGAACGACTTTTCCAACCTCGGCGATACCTCGACGTTGGCCGACCCCTCGGTGGTCGACAACCTCATCGCCAATCGCCCGCAGCCCGCGACGGCCTGAAGCCAAGCTGCTAAACCCGGAGGATGACTCGCAGCATCCTCATCGCCGATGACCACCCGCTCTTCCGCCAGGCGCTTGCCCTCGCGGTCGGGCAGGTGGCGCCCGACGCGACCGTGCTCGAGGCCGGGACGCTTGTCGCCGCCTCGGGGATGGTGGCCGAGCGCGGCGATCTCGCGCTCATCCTGCTCGACTTGAAGATGCCCGGAGCGGTGGGCTTCTCGGGCATCGCGCTGCTCCACGCCGAGCGGCCCGACGTGCCCATCCTCGTCGTTTCGAGCGCGGAAGGCGACCACGCGGCCGACGAGGCCCGCGCCTTCGGGGCGCGGGGCTTCCTGCGCAAGGACGCCGATCTGGCTGTAATCGAAGACGCGATTTCCGCTGCGCTCGCCGGACGCACTCCCGCCACGCGGCGAAGCGTGTCCTCGAGTGATGGCGCGTCCGATCTCGACCCGATCCGCGAACGCGTCGCCGATCTGACACCCACGCAGCTCAAGGTGCTGCTCGCCGTGCTCGACGGTCAACTCAACAAGCAGATCGCGCATAGCCTCGGCATCAGCGAGGCGACCGTGAAGGCGCACATGACCGCGATCATGCGCAAGCTCGACGTCAGCAACCGCACCCAGGCCGCGCTCGTCGCGCGCTCGCTAGGATTGCATCTCAGACACTGAGATCGAAGCCAGAAAGCGCTCGATCGCCTCGGGCGGGACCGGCTTGGCGTAGATGCGCACACCCAGCGCCTCGGCGCTCTGGCGGACCTCGCCCTGTGGCTCTGCGGTCAGGATCGCGGCGGCTAGCCCCGGCCGCCGCGCGCGCAGCGCCTCGATGAGAGCGAGGCCGGTTTCGCCATGGTCGAGCCGGTAGTCGGCCAGCACCGCATCCGCCGTATCGGCCACCGCCAGCGCCTCGGCCGTGGTGCGCACGCCGATGGCGCGGTGTCCGAGCTGTTCGACCAGCGCACCCGTCGCCTCGACGATGCGCTGGTCGTTATCGACCACAAGGACCGTCAGGCGATGCGTCCGGGAAGCCGGAGCGGCGGGCAGCTCGACCGCCGCCGCGCTGGGAGCCCGCGTCGCGTGCGCGCGAAGCAGCAGGCTGAACCGGCTGCCGCGTCCCTGGTTCGAGGACACCTCCAGCCGCCCGTCCAGCAGGCGCACGATCCGTTCGACCAGCGCGAGGCCGAGCCCGAGACCTTCCGCCTCAATGGTGCCGAGCCGGGTGAACTCGCCGAAGATGGTCTCGGCCTCCTCGGGCGCGAAACCGACACCGGTGTCGACAACGTCGACACGCAGCCAGCCGCCGCGCCGCCGCACGCCCAGCACCACGCCGCCCTTGCGGGTATAGCGCAAGGCGTTCGACAGGAAATTCTGCATGACCGACCGCAACAGGCCAGGGTCGGTCTCGACCGTGCCGAGCAGCGATCCGATGGTCAGCCGCAAGCCCTTGGCCTCGGCGCTCGGCCGGAAGCTCTCGGCCAGATCCTTGAGAAACGGTGCGAGGTCGAGCACTTGCGGCTCGGGGACGATCCCGCCCGCATCGATGCGCGAGATGTCGAGCAGGGCGCGCAGCAATTCCTCTGCCGCGACGATGGCGTTGTCGACACGGGTGACGAGGCCGAGCGCTTCGGGTGTGGCCTTGCGGCCCAGTGCGGCGGTGAACAGGCGCGCGGCGTGGAGGGGCTGGAGCAGGTCGTGGCTGGCCGCGGCCAGGAAGCGCGTCTTGTCGCGCGTGGCCCGCGCCAGCTGCTGGTTCGCCTCGCGCAGTTCGCGGGTGCGATCCTCGACCCGCTGCTCGAGTTCGGCCAGCGTGCGGCCCAGTTCGTCGCGCACGGCTGCTTCCTCGGTCACGTCGGTGAAGGACATGACGTAGCCGCCGCCCGGCATCGGGCCGCCCACGGTCTTGATGACGCGCCCGTCGTCGCGGCGGCGTTCGAAACTGTGGGGCTGGCGCGCGCGCAAGTGGTCGAGCCGGCGCGCGATGCTGGTCTCGACGTCATCGCCGCCAAAGTCGCCGCGCAGCGCGTTGTGGCGGATCAGCGCCTCGATCGGCATTCCCGCATGGACCAGGCCGGGCGGGTACTTGAGGATCTCCTCATAGCGTGAGTTCCACGCGATGAGGTTGAGTTCGGCGTCGACCACGCTGATCCCGGCGTCGATGTTCTCGAACGTGGCGGCGAGCAACTGGCGCGAAAAGCGCAGCGACTGGCCCCCTTCGTCGAGCAGACGGGTCACGTCGGCAAGGTCCATCTGTCCACTCGCCAGCGCCGAGGCGACGAGCGTACGGGCCGAGGAGGCACCGACCACTTGCGCGATCCGTGCCTGAGCGCGAGTGGCGGCGCGCCGATCCACCGGCAACCCGTGGAGTTCTTCGGGAAACTCGCCCCGCGCTGCGTCCTGGCCAACGAAACTGGCAAGGAAACGCTCAAGTTCTCCCAGGTTCGTCACCCGTCGCGACCCGCCAAGACGCCGCGGCGCGTTGGGCGCGGGCATCGTGCGCGCGGCGACGAGGGCGTGGACCGCAAGGTTGAGCCCCAGGCTCCACAGCACGCCATGGACAAAGGGGCCGGCGGCGCCGATGCCGAGCAGATGAACCGGGTCGAGCTGGGTATGCGCCAGGGCGGCGAGCCAGGGCGCGGGCAGGATCGGGGGCAGGGCCAGCGTGTAGGCCCAGGCGATGAGCCCCACCGTCAGGCTCGCTCGGGCGGCCACCGGATCGCGGTCGCGCCCCAGCGTCGCCAGGATCAGGTGCGGGGTGAACTGGGCCATCGCGGCAAAGGCCACGAGCCCCATCGAGGCAAGCGATTGCTGCCCGCTCACCAGCAGGGCAAAGGCAAGCGCGAGCGCCATGATCCCGGCGATCGACAGGCGACGCGTGAACAGCAAGCGCCGTCCGATCGTGCCCGAGCGCGACCGTTCGGGCGCACCGATCACGGCCCGCGCGAACAGGTCGTTCGAGACCATCGTGGCAAGCGCCGTCGTATCGACGATGGCCATCGAGGCCGCAGCGCCGATCCCGCCGAGCAGGGCAGCGGCCAGCGCCAGGTTCGACCCTGCCCAGTCGGGCAGGCTCAGAACGTAGAGATCGGGCGGCGTGGCGTCGGGCAGCAGCGCACGCCCGGCCAGCGCGATAGGCACGATGAGCAGCGCCATCGCGCCCAGATACGCGGCGAGACCGAGCCGCGCGCGGCTCATGTCTTCCTCGTCGAAGGCTTCGACCAGCCCCATGTAGAACTGTCGCGGCAGCGCGATAATGGCGAACGTGGAGACGAGCAACGTGGCGAGCACGTCGAACGAGAGGTGCTGCGGGGCAAAAGTCTGCGCCACCGCGTGAAGGCCATGCGCGATGC
Source organism: Novosphingobium organovorum (assembly GCF_022832435.1). GTDB lineage: Bacteria > Pseudomonadota > Alphaproteobacteria > Sphingomonadales > Sphingomonadaceae > Novosphingobium > Novosphingobium organovorum. Next base: position 14,009 of record NZ_JALHLF010000003.1, read on the forward strand.
GTTCGTTATCGCTGGTGACGAGCAGCACACAGGCCAGCACGGCGACGATGGCCATCGCCGCGAGCTTGATCAGCGAATCAAGTCCGACGGCGTAGAGCAAGCCTTCGCTGCGCCCCGCCAGTTCGAACCGGCGCGCACCGAACAGCACCGCGAAAAGTGTCAGCAAGCCCGCCGAGACGATCATCGCCGGGGTTGCGATGGTGCTTCCCGAAACGATGGTCAAGGCGCTGCCGATCGAGCGCAGCTGGAGCGCGAGATAGGGGATCGTGCCCAGCAGCGCGATCAATGTGACGAGCCGGGCGACTCCGGCGTCGTGCCCGAAACGCGCGGCGATGAAGTCCGATACGGTGGTGGCCCGCTCGTGCGCGACCGCTTGTCCCAGACGCTGGAGAAAGCGCGGGGCAAGCACCAGCAGCAGGATCGGCCCCAGATAGATCGGCAGGAACGACCAGCCCGCGCGCACGGCCGTCCCGGTCGAACCGTAGAACGTCCAGCTGGTGCAATAGACGCCGAGCGCAAGGGTATAGGCGCGGCGGCGCAGCCGCGAATTCTGCCGCCGCCGGTGGCCGGTCCGCTCGACCAGTGCGGCCACCACGAAGAGCAGCCCCACCAGTGTGAGCGCGGCGAGGATCGACATCGGCAGGCTCATCGCGGGACACCCTCGCGTTCACGCCTCATGGGCCACCTTGCGTGCCACTCTGCCCCTTCCTCTCCTGTCCCTTGCACCGCGACCCTAGCTGCGTGCGAGGCGTCTGTCATGCCCGCAGACATCGGGCTGGCTATACTCATGGATAGTTCCGCGCGCCCATCGCGAAAGGGCGCCTAAGCGCTGGCACGGGCCCGATGCGAACAGGGGTCGTTCGAAAGCTTTTCGAATCGATCGAAAAGATGGGATGAAATTATCCCTCTGAACAGAAAGGCTCGACCCACGCAAAAGGGGGGCATCGGCCTGTCCCGGCCTTGCCATTCGATGAAAGGACTTTTCCCATGCCCACCGTCACCACCACCGATGGCGTCGATATCTTCTACAAGGATTGGGGGGCGAAGGATGCCCAGCCGATCGTGTTTCACCATGGCTGGCCGCTGTCGTCGGACGATTGGGACACGCAGATGCTGTTCTTCCTTGCCAAGGGATACCGCGTCGTCGCGCATGATCGCCGGGGCCACGGCCGCTCGGCGCAAGTGAGCGAAGGCCACGACATGGACCACTACGCGGCCGATGCCGCGGCGGTCATGGAACACCTCGATCTCAGGAACGCGGTCCACATCGGTCACTCGACCGGCGGCGGCGAAGTTGCCGCTTATGTCGCGCGTTACGGCATCCCGCAGGGCCGTGTCGCCAAGGCCGTGCTGGTGAGCGCGGTGCCGCCGATCATGCTCAAGACTGAGGCCTATCCCGGCGGCCTGCCGATCGACGTCTTCGATGGCCTGCGCGCAGGTCTTGCCGCCAACCGCGCGCAGTTCTTCCGCGACGTGGCGGCAGGCCCGTTCTACGGCTTCAACCGGGACGGCGTGGCCCCCATCGAAGGCGTGATCCAGAACTGGTGGCGCCAGGGCATGATGGGCAGCGCCAAGGCCCATTACGAGGGCATCAAGGCCTTCTCCGAGACCGACCAGACCCAGGACCTCAAGGCCATGAGCGTGCCCACGCTGGTGCTTCATGGCGATGACGACCAGGTCGTGCCTTACACGAATGCGGGCGTGCTCCAGGCCGAGATCCTGCCGGATGCAACGCTCAGGATCTACGAGGGCTTCTCGCACGGGATGCTCACTGTCAACGCCGACGTGATCAACCCCGACCTGCTCGCCTTCATCGAGGCCTGAGCGCACGACCGGCCAGCATGGATCGCGCGCAGGCGGCGCTTGCCGCTTGTGCGCGGTCCGTGCCCGGCCTATCCTGTGCGGCGTGTCAGCGCGCCGTTCGTTCCGCGGTGTGGAATGCGCCCCTTGCAGTGCCCCCGCGCGGCAGACCTCCTGGCCTTTTGCCCCGCGCGATCACCCCAGAGGGACGTGCCCGCGCCGCCTGTTCGCCGCGTCGCCCCTGGCATGCCCGCCGTTCGTTCCCAGCTCTGCTCGCGCCGCGCCGAACGCTCCGAAGCGGGAAGAACAAAAGACTGGAGAGCCAAGATGAATGCCGAAAGTCCAAAAGGCCAATGCCCGTTCCACGCCAACCCGGTCCGCGCGCTGACCGGGCGCACCAACCGTGACTGGTGGCCCCAGCAGCTCAGCCTCGACATCCTGGCGCAAGGCGGCAAGGACCCAAGCCCGATGGGCGCCGGGTTCGACTACGCGCAAGCCTTCAAGACGCTCGACCTTGCCGCCGTGAAGGCCGATCTCACCGCGCTGATGACCGACAGCCAGCCCTGGTGGCCGGCCGACTACGGGCATTACGGGCCCTTCTTCATCCGCATGGCCTGGCACTCGGCCGGGACCTATCGTTCGGGCGACGGGCGCGGCGGGGCAGGGGCGGGCCAGCAGCGTTTCGCGCCGCTCAATTCCTGGCCCGACAACGGCAATCTCGACAAGGCACGCCGCCTGCTCTGGCCGATCAAGGCCAAGTACGGCGCCGCGCTCAGCTGGGCGGACCTGATGATCCTCGCGGGCAATGTCGCGATCGAGAGCATGGGCGGGCCGATCTTCGGCTTTGGCGGCGGGCGCGAGGATGTCTACGCGCCCGAGACTGACGTTTACTGGGGCACCGAGGAACAGTGGGTCGGACAGGGTGCCGAAACACGCATCCAGCCCGACAAGCAGATGGATCTCGAAAATCCGCTTGCCGCGATCCAGATGGGCCTCATCTACGTCAATCCCGAAGGACCGGGCGGCAACAGCGATCCGGTCGGCTCGGCGCGCGATGTGCGCGAGACCTTCGCGCGCATGGGCATGAACGATGAGGAGACCGTGGCGCTGACCGCAGGCGGCCACACCTTCGGCAAGACCCACGGCGGCGGTGATGCCGCGCTGGTCGGCGCCGAGCCCGAAGGTGCGGACATCGCGCAAATGGGCCTTGGCTGGGTTTCGACGGCCGGCAGCGGCATGGGCGACGACACGATTACCTCGGGCCTCGAAGGCTCGTGGACGCCCACGCCGATCACGTGGGACATGAGCTACTTCGACATGCTGCTCGACCACGAGTACGAGATCGTCACCAGTCCGGCGGGCGCGCACCAGTGGCAGCCGGTGGGCAACCCGGCCGACACGCAGGCCCCCGGCGCGCACAGCCCCGAGCGGCGCGTGCCAACGATGATGACCACCGCCGACATGGCGATGAAGGTCGATCCCGAATACCGCCGGATCATGGAGGATTACCGCGCGAACCCCGGCAAGTTCGCCGATGCCTTTGCGCGCGCGTGGTTCAAGCTCACCCACCGCGACATGGGCCCCAAGGCGCGCTATCTCGGCCCCGACGTGCCTGCCGAGGACCTGCTGTGGCAGGACCCGCTGCCCGCACCGCGCTTCGCGCCGCTGGGCGATGCGGATGTCGCGACGCTCAAGGGCATGATCGCGGCGAGCGGGCTGTCGGTCGCGGATCTGGTGGGCACCGCCTGGGCCTCGGCCTCGACCCACCGCGTGACCGACCATCGCGGCGGCGCCAACGGCGCGCGCATCCGGCTGGCCCCGCAAAAGGACTGGGCCGTCAACGCGCCAACCGAACTTGCCCGCGTGCTGGCGGTCTATGAAGGCATCCAGGCCGGGTTTGGCGACGTCTCGATCGCCGACCTCATCGTGCTGGGCGGCGGCGTGGGCATCGAACTGGCGGCCAGGGCAGCCGGGCGCGACCTCGAGGTGCCCTTCACGCCGGGGCGGGTGGATGCCAGCCCCGAGCAGACCGATGCCGAAAACTTCGCCTGGCTCGAGCCCAGGGTGGATGGGTTCCGCAACTACCTTGGTGCCAACTATCCCGTCCCGGTCGATGAGCTTCTGGTCGACAAGGCGCAGCTCCTCGGACTGTCCGCACCCGAAATGACGGTGCTGATCGGGGCCTTGCGCGTCCTGGGTGTCAACCACAAGGGCGATGCCCGCGGGGTGTTGACCGAACGTCCGGGCGCGCTCACCACCGACTTTTTCGTCAACCTGCTCGACATGGGGACCGCCTGGACCCGCGATGAGACCTCCGAGGCCGAAACCTATCTCGGCCACGATCGCGCCAGTGGCGCGCCCAAGTGGACCGCGAGCCGCGTCGACCTGGTGTTCGGCTCGAACGCCCAGCTCCGGGCGCTGTGCGAAGTCTACGCCTCGAGCGACGGCGAAGACCGCTTCCTTGCCGATTTCCTCGAAGTCTGGACCAAGGTCATGAACGCGGATCGTTACGATCTGGCGTAAGGATCGGACACCAAGGGGCGTGCCCCTTGCGTCCGACAGGGCAAACCGCACGCTTTCGCCACCGCAAGGTGGCGAAAGCGTGCGGTTTTCCGTGGGCGCCGTAAAGGGCGCTGCCTTGCGCAAGTCGAGCCTGTTTCCGGTTGCCTTAAACAGCGCTAAAATGCGCACGATCTGGCGGAAGCGGTGGGATTCGAACCCACGAACGAGTTACCCCGTCGCTAGTTTTCAAGACTAGTGCCTTCAACCACTCGGCCACGCTTCCATACCCGATCGGGCCCGTACCGCGAGCGCGTGCGAGGGTGGTTTTGGCCCATCGCGGCGTTTTCCTGCGGCGTTGCCCTGCGCATAGACAAACCCGCCGGGAGTGCAAGCGTCTTTGCGCCCTGGGCAAACGAGGGGCCAATGGGGAGCCCGACCCGCGGCCGGGCGCAAGCGTGGCGCCGCCCCATCGGCCAGCGGGCCTGTGAATGCGGCCATCCGCAAGGCCTTGCCCTTGCACCCGGTTTGCAAGGCCGCGCGCATGTGCGAGAACCATCGGCGATGAATTTGCGATTCCATGTCCCGCTCCCCCGTTCTGTGCGTCACGCGCCGACGCTCCTGGCCGCGATGGCTGCCGTGCTGCCGCTCACCGCCATGCACGCCTGCGCGCAAGGGGAGACCTTTGGCAGTTACATGACGACCGTCGCCGCCCACGCCCGTCAGCAGGGTGTGAGCGAGGCGACAATCCGCAGCACGCTCTCGGGGCTCACGCCCAACCAGCGGGTGATCGAGCTCGACACCGCGCAGCCGGGCCGTTCGAACACGCCTCCGCCGATGTCGGGGTATCTCTCGCGCCATCTCCAGCCCTCGCTGATCGCGCGCGGACGGGCCAAGTACCAGAGCCTTGCCTCGATCCTGCCGGGCATCGAGCGGCGCTTTGGCGTTCCGGCCTCGATCCTTTTTGCAATCTGGGGACATGAGACCAATTACGGCGGCTATACCGGGGATTTCGACACCGCGCGTTCGCTGGCCACGCTGGCCTGGGAAGGGCGCCGACGCGATCTGTTCGAAGGCGAACTGATCGCGCTGATGAAGATGATCGATCGCGGGGTTCCGGCCAGCCAGATCAAGGGCAGCTGGGCGGGGGCTATCGGCAACCCCCAGTTCCTGCCCAGCGTGTACCTGCGCCTTGCCACCGATGGCGATGGCAACGGAACGACCGACATCTTCAACAGCCCGGCCGACACCATCGCGTCGATCGCGCATTACTTCCAGGACGCAGGCTGGCGGCCCGGGCAGCCCTGGGGCGTTCGCGCCAGCGTTCCCGCCGGGCTCGATCCCGATCGCTACGCCACCAAGCTCAAGGCGCCGTCGTGCGAGCGCGTTCATGCCCGCCACTCGCAGTGGAAGACGGTGGCCGAATGGCGGGCGCTGGGCGTGCAGCCGCGAGGCTACCTTGCGGACGATGTCCTCGCCTCGCTGTTCCAGCCCGACGGGCCCGGTACCAACGCCTATCTGTTAACCGGGAATTATCGAGTGATCCTGCAATACAACTGCTCGAACTATTACGCGTTGTCGGTGGGATTGCTTGCAGATGAAATTGCCCGTTAGGCCCGCTCTGGGGCTGATTACCGCGCTTGTCCTGATTTCGAATTCAGCCCCCGGCGCACTTGCGCGCGAACGCGCGAAGGACGAGCCGGCCCTGCCGCGCACCGGTCCCGCTGCCGACTATCCCGTGGTGATCGGCGATCCGTTTACCATCGATGGTACCGTGTGGACCCCGCTCGACCAGATGAACTACGATGCCGTCGGGCTGGCCAGCGTGGGGGACGCCTCGCTTGTCGGCGTGACCGGCGCGAGCAAGACGCTGCCGTTGCCAAGCTATGTCGAAGTGACCAATCTCGATACCGGGCGCACGGCCCTGGTGCGGATCGAGCGGCGTGGACCGATGGTCAATTCGCTGCTGATCGAACTTTCGCCGATGGCCGCAAGGCAACTGGGCATTTCGGGCGCGAAGGGCGCTGCCGTGCGCGTGCGCCGGGTCAATCCGCCGGAGCCCGAACGCGCTCTGCTGCGCCAGGACAAGGAAGCGCCGCTGCGCATGGACACGCCGCCGGGCCTGCTTCAGGTGCTGCGCTCCAAGCTGGCCGAACAGTCACCGCTGCTGCCTCCGCCGTCGACCCCGCCGATCCCGCCGCAGGTGACCGAGCAGATGATCGAGCAGCTCGATCACACCGCGCCGAAACCGGCCGCCACGCCGCTGCCCAAACCCCAGAGCAAGCCGCAGGCGCAGGCCAAGACGCCGGTCGCGCCCATCCCGGCGCCCGCTTCGGCACCCCTTGCCCCCAGTCCCAGGATGGAGGCCGTCACCGTGCACAAGGGCGCAGCCCCGTTGGCGCCTGTCCCGGCGCCTGCGGTCAAGCCCGCCGCTCAGCCCGCACCCAAGTCGGCCGGGCCGGGGCTCAAGAATGGCTTCGTCGTTCAGGTCGGCGCGTTTTCGGTCGAACCCAACGCGCGCGAACTGGCGGCCAAGCTGGGCGGTTTCGTCGCCCATCCGGGCAAATTCTGGCTTGTGCGGATCGGACCTTTCGCCGATCGTGCAAAAGCCGCTGCGGCGCTGGAGAAGGCGCAGCGGGCCGGGTATAGGGATGCCCGAATCCAGCATACCGATTGACGGTTCGGGCGCGTGGGCGTGGCGTTGCAGCCCCCGCGCACCGCCCGCCAGTCGCGTGTCGGCAACGGACAAGGCACCGGTCAAGGTGCTGTGGAGTAGCGGGTCTTGGTATCGTATCGTAAGTTCATGCGCGCATCGGCGGTAACGCTGGGTGCGCTGGTTTCGGTTTCATCGGGTGGCGCGCTTCTTGCCGCGCCTGCGGCAAAGACACCCGGCGCAGGCACGGTGGGCAATCCGGTCCCGCCCGCCGAAGTCGCGCCGGTTCCTGTCAGCATCCTCGTCGACCTGGGGTCCGGGCAGGTGCTCGAACAGCGTCAGCCCGACGTGCCGTTTCTGCCCGCGTCGGTGACGAAGGTGATGACCGCCTTCGTTGCCTTCGAGGAGATCGATGCGGGCCGCCTCTCGCTCCAGCGCCGGTTTCGCATGGACAAGGAAACCGAGAAGGAATGGTGGGCCAAGGGCTCGACCATGTACATCACCTCGAACGACAATCCGACGACCGAGGAACTTCTTCACGGCATCATGACCGCTTCGGGCAACGATGCGTGCATCGTTCTGGCCAAGGGGTACGCGGGCAGCGTCAAGGCCTGGACGGACAAGATGAACGCGGCGGCGCGCAGCCTGGGCATGAGCCGCAGCCACTACAACACCCCCAACGGGTGGATGGACGATGGCCAGACTTACGTTACCGCCAGCGACATGGTGAAGCTGGCCGACGCGATGATCATGCGCCACCCCACGCTCTATCACGAATTTTCGGGGGTCAAGACCTACCACTGGCGCGACGTCGCGATGCGCAGCCACGATCCGACGGTGGGCGTGGTGCCCGGCGCCGACGGCATCAAGACTGGCTATACCCACGAGGCGGGCTACAACTTTGTCGGCACCGCCATTCGCGATGGCCGCCGTCTGGTGATGGTGCTGGCCGGATCGTCGACCTTCAAGATCCGCGATGCCGCGGCGCACAAGTTGCTCGAATGGGGTTTTGCCGACTGGACGCCGCGCCACCTGTTCGACAAGGGGCAGACTATCGCCACCGCCAAGGTTCAGGGCGGGGTCGACCTTTCGGTTCCGCTCGTCGCCGATCGCGAGGTCCACGCCACGCTTCCCGCGTCGGCGCCGGGGCGCAAGGTCACGCTTTCGGTGCATTACCGTGGCCCGATCGCCGCTCCTGTCACCAAGGGTGAGCGCATCGGCGACCTTGAAATCGCGGTCGAAGGATTGTCACCGGGGCACGTCCCGCTCTACGCAGCGGCCGATGTCGGCAAGGGCGGCGCACTGGACAGGCTGCGCAACGGGCTTATCACCCTGTTTTGATGAAGACGGGGTTGTGATGAGGACGGGACAGTTCATTGCGTTCGAAGGCGGGGAAGGGGCTGGCAAGTCTACCCAGACCCGCCTGTTGGCGCAGGCCCTGCGCGCACGCGGGATCGAGGTGGTGACCACGCGCGAGCCGGGCGGGACACCCGGCGCCGAGGCCATCCGCAGTCTGCTGCTCGACGGGGTCGAGGGGGACGAGGCAGGCTGGGGTCCGCGCGCCGAGGCGCTGCTGTTCGCCGCCGCGCGCGCCGATCACGTCGACCGCCTGATCCGGCCCGCGCTGGCGCGCGGCGCCTGGGTCATCTGCGACCGTTTCCTTGATTCGAGCCGGGCCTATCAGGGCGGCGGGAGCGGGCTGTCCGATGGCGATATCCTGACGCTGCACCGGATCGGCAGCGAAGGGCTCATGCCCGATCGCACGCTGCTCATCACCGTCGCGCCCGAGGAGGCGATGCGCCGTCTCGCGCAGCGCGATGTCGATGGCAGCGACCGCATCGGCGGACGCGATCCCGCCTTCCACGCGCGCGTCAACGCGACTTTTGCTACCTTTGCCGAGGAAGAAGCGTCCCGTTTTGCCCGGATCGACGGCAACGGCACGCCCGAGGCAATCCACCAGCGGGTGCTCGATGCGCTCGCCTCGCTGCTCGGCGAACCGGGTGACGCGCGTGGCTGACAGCGCGTTTTTCGGTCAGGATGCCGCGTGGCAGGAATGGCTGCGCTCGATCGCCTCCGAGCGCATGCATCATGCATGGCTCTTCGCCGGCGCCCGCGGGCTTGGCAAACAGGCCTTCGCGCGCGCGGCGGCGGCCCGGCTCGTCGGCGGGGTCGATCCGGCCGACGATGCCGCGATCGACAGCCATCCCGACATCCACGTCCTGACCCCGCTTCCCGCGAGCGATGACGACGCCAAGAAGAAGGCGGAAGGCAAGCCCTACCAGACCAAGCGCAACATCTCGGTCGATCAGGTGCGCGAGATGATCCGCAAGCTCGCCACACGCCCCACGCTTGGGGACCGGCGCGCGATCATCGTCGATCCGGCCGACGATCTGGAGAAGGGCGCGGTCAACGCCCTGCTCAAGGTGCTCGAGGAACCACCGGCGGGAACCTACTTCATCCTTCTCGCGCATCAGCCGGGGCGGCTTCTGCCCACGGTGCGTTCGCGTTGCCGGGTATTGCGTTTCGCTCCGCTCGACGAGGCCGCGCTCGACACGATGCTGCGCCGCGAAGTGCCCGAGGCCGATGCACCGAGCCGTCAGGCCGCGATCCGCGCCGCGCAGGGCTCGCCAGGGCTCGCGCGGACCTTCGTCTCGCTCGATCTCGGCACGATACACGATCTGATGGTGCGTATCGTGGAGCGGGGCGATGGCGACTATGTGCTGCGCGGCGCGCTCGCGCGGGAGATGGGGCCGCGTCCCGCCCGCGAGCGCCAGCTTGCCGCAATCGAGCTGGCCCGTGCGGTGCTGCTGGGCTGCATCGGCGAAACGACGCGGCGCCACCAGCTGGCGGTTATCGAGGCGCACCAGAGCCTGGGCCAGCTGCTGGTGCGCGCGCCAACCTACAATTTCGATCCCGGCGTGCTTATAATGGACATTGGCGGGTTGCTGGCTTCGTCGGCAATGCCTAGAGACAGCCGCACCTGATCTCCCTCGAACACAGAAAGCGCGACGCCGCCATGGGCGAGCCCTATTACATCACCACCGCCATTTCCTATCCCAACGGAAAGCCCCACATCGGCCACGCCTACGAGGCGATCGCGGCCGACGTCATCGCCCGCCACCGCAAGGCCGAGGGCTTCGACGTCCGCCTGCAGACCGGGACCGACGAGCACGGCCTCAAGATGATGCAGAAGGCGCGCGACCTGGGGATGGAGGTGGCCGATCTGGCTACGGAAATGTCCGGATATTTCCGTGATATGTGCGACGCTCTTAACATCGATTACGACGTATTTATCCGTACCACGGAACCGCGTCATCACGCGGCCACGCAGGAATTGTGGCGGCGCATGGAGGCCAATGGCGACCTCTACCTCGATCGCTACGAGGGCTGGTATTCGGTGCGCGACGAAGCCTATTACGACGAAAGCGAACTGGTCACCGGGGAAGGGGGCGAAAAGCTCTCGCCCCAGGGCACACCGGTTGAGTGGACCGTCGAGGAATCCTGGTTCTTCCGCCTGTCGAAGTATCAGGACAAGCTGCTCGCGCTTTACGCCGAGGGTGATTTCATCCGCCCCGAAAGCCGCCGCAACGAAATCGCCCGCTTCGTCGAGGGTGGCCTGCGCGACCTGTCGATCTCGCGCACGAGCTTCGACTGGGGCGTGAAGGTGCCGGGCTCGGACAACCATGTCATGTACGTGTGGGTCGATGCTCTGACCAACTATCTGACGGGCCTTGGTTTTCCCGATGAAAGCGGCGATTATGCCAAGTTCTGGCCGGCCAGCCTGCACCTGATCGGCAAGGACATCGTGCGTTTCCACACGGTCTACTGGCCCGCGTTCCTGATGAGCGCGGGCGTGCCGTTGCCGAAACAGGTTTTCGGCCATGGTTTCCTGCTCAACCGTGGCCAGAAGGAATCGAAGTCGCTCGGCAACGTGACCGATCCGATCACGCTGGCTGAGGCCTATGGCGTGGATACGCTGCGCTATTTCTTCCTGCGCGAAGTGGCCTTCGGGCAGGACGGCTCCTGGTCGCACGACGCCATCGTGACCCGCTGCAACGCCGAGCTTGCCAACAGCTTCGGCAACCTCGCGCAGCGCAGCCTCTCGATGATCTTCAAGAACATGGGCGGCACGATCAAGGCCGGTCTTGCGGTGGCCCCGGCCGATACCGCGCTGTTCGAAGCCGTCGCGGGCGGCATCGCCGAGCTGCGCGCCCGTTTTGCCGAGCTCGCCTTCAGCGAAGGGCTCGATGCCTGGATGCGCGCGGTCTTCGCGTGCAACCAGTATGTCGATGAACAGGCCCCCTGGGCGCTGCGCAAGAGCGATCCCGAACGGATGGAAGCGGTCCTCATGACGCTGTTCCAGGTCGTGCGCGATCTTGCCATTGCCGTGCGCCCGGTCGTCCCGCAGGCCATCGACGCGCTGCTCGATCAGATGGGCGTGAGCCCCGAAGCCCGCGACTACGCCGCACTTGCCGACACCGAGTGGTTCGCCACGCTGGCGGCCAGTGGCTACGCTGTCGACAAGCCGCAGGGCGTGTTTCCGCGCCTTGAACTGCCCGCCGACCAGAGCGAATGATGCTGATCGATTCCCACTGCCATCTCGAATACGAAGGCGTCGTCGAGGACCAGGCAGGCGTGCTCGATCGCGCGCGCGCGGCCGGGATCAAGGGCTTCCTCAATATCTCGACCCGCCAGTGCGAGTGGGATCGCGTGATCGCGACCGCTGCGCGCGAAACGGACGTGTGGGCTTCGGTGGGCATCCATCCGCATGAGGCCGACGCCCACGCCGACCTTGGTGCAGCCGTCCTGCGCGCGGCGACCGCGCATCCCAAGGTCATCGCGATCGGCGAAACCGGGCTAGACTATTATTACGACAAGTCCGATCGCGCGGTGCAACAGGCGCTGTTTCGCATGCACATCGGCGTGGCGCGCGAGACCGGTCTGCCGATCGTGATCCACACCCGCGATGCCGAAAGCGACACGATTGCGATCCTGCGCGAAGAGATCGGGAAGGGGGCGTTCCCGGCGCTCATCCACTGTTTCACGGCGAGCGCCGGGTTCGGGCGCGCGGTGCTGGACCTGGGCCTAACGATCAGCCTGTCGGGCATCGTGACGTTCAAGAACGCGGCCGATCTGCAAGCCTTCGCGGCGGAAATTCCGGCCGGGCGGCTGCTCGTGGAAACCGATTCCCCGTTCCTGGCTCCCGTACCGCACCGGGGGCGCAAGTGCGAACCGGCGTTCACGGCGGACACCGCGCGGTTCGTCGCGCAGCTTCGCGGCGTGAGCGTTGAGGACCTGGGCGAAACGACGACGCGCAACTTCTTTGCCCTGTTCAGCAAAGCTCAGCCGCAGGACAGCGCCGCGTGAAGGTCACCATCCTTGGCTGCGGCACGTCGACCGGGGTCCCGCGCCTTGGCGGCGAACACGGTGCTGACTGGGGTCTGTGCGATCCGAACGAGCCGCGCAACCGCCGCACGCGCGTTGCCATCCTGCTCGAAAGCGAAGCGGGCAAGCGCATCCTCGTCGACACGCCGACCGACCTTCGCGCGCAATTGCTCGCAAACGAGATCCATCGCCTCGATGCGATCTTCTGGACCCACGATCACGCCGATCACTGCCACGGCATCGACGACCTGCGGCCGCTGCGGTATGGCCGGGCCGGGCCGATGGCCGGTTTTGCCGCTTCGGAGACGGTGCGACGGCTGCGCCAGCGGTTCGGGTATGTCTTTGCCGGACAATATGGCTATCCCACGCTTGTCTCGCTCGACAATCTCGACAACCTGCGGTTGTGCGAAGGGTACCGCATCGATCATACCCAGATGCCGCATGGCCCGGCGCAGTCGACCGGATTTCGCTTCGATTGTGACGGAAAATCTGTCTGTTACATGACAGACTTCAGTGAAATTACGAGGGACATGGTCGATCTGTGCGACGGCGCCGATCTGCTGATCGTCGACTGTCTGCGCCGTGAACCGCATCCCACCCACGCGCACCTTGGCATGGCGCTTGAACTCGCGCAGCGCAGCGGCGCACAGCGCACCGTCCTGACCCATCTCGACAAGAGCATGGACTACGCAACTTTGAGCGGCGAAGTCCCCGAGGGCGTCGAAGTCGCTTACGACGGGCTGGTTATCGCGCCGTGAGCACGATGGGCACGATAAGCGGGATCATCGCGATCCTGTGCTGTCTGTTCCTGGTCTCGGGCCATTCGGGCTTTCGGCGTCTGGGACTGGGACGCACGGCGAGGCTCGCGTTGATCTGGGCGGTCATCATCGTCGCGCTGGTCATCGTGATCAATCTGTTTCAGGGCGCCGGCGTCCAGTCGTCGCTGTAAGCTTGTTCGTCCGTGTAAGCTGCGCGAATGAATGTGTGGGGGATGGCTTTCGCAGGCTAACGACAGACTTCGTTTTTGCCTCCTGATTTAACATAATATATATTATCAATCTATCGTGTGCCGCAGTGGGGGGCTATCCGGTTCAGTTGCCCCCATTGCCGTCAGTCCCGAACGGCCGGGTTCAGCACGGTGCCAAACCCAGCACGGCAAAAGCCTTTTCGCGCAGCGTGCCGCGCTCTGCGGCGCTCTCAACACCATGCCACCCCGTCAGGTCTCCCGGCGTGCCGGACAGTTGCTGGTCGAGCACGGCGACATTGGCATCGGAGGCATCGCCGCGTCGTTGGGCGATCCGTTCGGCCAGCACCGCGCGCTCGGCCGTCAGCCACAGGCCGTCGAACCGCGCCCGATGCGCCTGGGCCAGATCCTCGACTGCGCGCCGCTCATCCGGATCGGCAAAGACGCCATCCATCAGAACAGAGCCGCCATGGCGCAGCACGGCATCGGCCGCTGCGAGCATCCTCGCGTAGACCGCCTGAGAACTCGCACGGGTATAGGCTTGCGGCGGCAGCGGCGTTTCGGGCGCCTGACCCGCCATGCGCTTGCGCAGGACATCGGTGCGCAGCCAGCGCGCTCCGGCTGCGCCGCCAAGGTGCGCGGCAAGCTGGGCCGACAGCGTTGATTTGCCTGAACCCGACACCCCGCCGACGGCGACCACGCGCGCGCTGTCCGGTCTCAGGAAGTCGCGTGCCCGCGCAAGGTAGCGGCGCGCTTCGGTGACGCGGGCCTGGCGCGCATCGGGGGCTTCGATCCGCAAGGCCGCGCTGGCGTTGACATGCGCGCGCACCGCCGCGCGCATGGACAGGAACAGGGGCATGACCGCAAAAGCCTCGCCATCGGTGTCGGTCATGTCGAGATAGCGGTTGAACACCAGGGCCGCGCCGTCGCGTTCACCGCGATGCCACAGATCCATGACAAGGAAGGCAAGATCGTAGAGCACGTCGCCGCTCGCCAGTTCGTCGTCGAACTCGAGACAGTCGAACAGCGTCGGCCTGCCCTCCCACAGGCAGATGTTGCCCAGGTGCAGATCGCCGTGGCCAAGGCGGACGAGCCCCCTTCCCCCGCGCGCCTCGAGGATTGGCGCACAGCCCTCCAGCGCGCCCAGGCTCAACGCGAGAAGCGCGTCGCATTCCTGCGGAGGCAGGATATCGGGGCCGGTGGCCGCCATGCTGGCCCGATTGCCCTCGATGACCGCCCGAACCCGGTCGGCGGCCGCATGGGGCGGCGTGCATGCAACCGTGTCGGCACGGGCGTGAAAGCGCGCGATGGCATCGGCCAGATCGCGCAGCATTGCGGGTGTCAGCCGCCCCTCGTGGGCCAGGGTGTCGAACAGGTCATGCGCGGCGAAACGGCGCATTTCGATCACCCAGTCAAGCGCGTCCGGCCAATCAAGCACGTGGTGCTCGGCCTCACCGCCGCACGCGGGCGAAATCGGCGGCCCCAGCTGCACCGCCCCATCGCCACCGCGCAGCAAGGGCCGGACCGCACGATAGAGCTCTGGCGCTGTCCGGCGGTTAAGCACGAGTTCGCGCAGGCACATTGCGCGGCGCCTCTCGCGGGTCGAGAAATCAAGGTAGGGATAGCGCACCGCGCGCTTGAGCTTGAAGGCGCGCTCGCCCGTCAGGAAAACGCTCGCACCATGGGTGTCGATCCGTTCGACCGGCTCCCCCCAGATCGCGTCGTCTCCCAGAAAGGCGAGCGCATCGCGTTGGTCGTCATGCGGGGCGGAATTGGCGTTGGGCATTGCATTGGCCTGTCTGGTCTCGGATCGCCGTGAGCGTGCCACACTGGCCGCCGCCACGCCATGATCGAGATCAGCGCCCAGGCCGTGCAAGCCGGTAACGCGCGGATGCGCTGGAGTGCCGGGGGCAATCGCCCCAGCGCATCCGCGAACGGACTTACTTGCCCGGATTCTTCAGGTAATCGATCAGCGACTGGCGGTCTTCGGCCTTGGGCAGACCGGCAAAGGCCATCGAGGTGCCCGGAACAAGCGCGGCCGGCTTGGTCAGCCACTTGTCGAGATTGGCTTCGGTCCAGGTTAGCTTGGCCTTGCTCATCGCCGCGGAGTACTTGAAGCCCTTCTCCGTGCCCGACTTGCGCCCGACCACGCCCGACAGGTTCGGACCGATGCGGTTGGCACCGCCCTTTTCGACCGTGTGGCAAGCCATGCAGCGGGTGAACAGCGTCTTGCCGCGCGCCGCATCAGCCGACGCGACCGAAGGCATCAGCGCCACGGTCATGGCTGCCGCGAATGAAAGCGACGAGATTGCGTGCATCTTCCTCATGGAAATCCTGTATCCTTCTTCTTTCGTTAGGCGCTCTTATGCCGCCTGGACCCTACGAACTGCAGCCGTCTGCAAGCTGAACGAACACCGTGCCCGCGAAACCGCCGGGCGTTGAATGCACCAGAGCGGGCATCGGCGCAACGAATGATCGTACATCATCACGGCTACGAAGCTATTGTATTTAAGGCCAAGGTGAGCCGATCCGGGCATCGCGGCCCGCCAAGCTTGCGAATTGTCCCGATCGGGCATGGACGCGCGGCAGCCCGCCCGGCTAGTGGATGGATGGTACCATTTTCGATGCCCTGGCCGACCGGTTCGGCCCTGCCCCAGCCTTCAAGGAGAATCATGACCCGTCCCGCGCCGCACCAGCAACTCGACCGCCTGCTTGCGATCATGGCGCGACTGCGCGATCCGGTGAACGGATGCGAGTGGGACCGCGCGCAGGATTTCGCCTCGATCGCGCCCTACACGATCGAGGAAGCCTACGAAGTGGCCGATGCGATCGAGCGCGCGGACCTTTGCGCGCTGCGGGAGGAACTGGGTGATCTTCTGCTCCAGGTGGTGTTCCACGCTCGCATGGCCGAGGAAGGCGGCGTCTTCGCCTTTGCCGATGTCGCGCAGGCCATTGCCGACAAGCTCGAAGCGCGTCACCCGCACATCTTTGGCGAGGGCGACGAGGAGACCGGCCAGACCGAACGTTGGGAGAAGCTCAAGGCGAGCGAACGCGCGGCCAAGGGCGAGACCAGCGCGGTCGATGGCGTGGCGCGCGCCCTGCCCGCCCTGATGCGCGCCGAAAAGCTCCAGAAACGCGCCGCGCGCGTCGGCTTCGACTGGCCCGACCCGACCGGCGCCGAGGTCAAGGTGCACGAGGAAATCGCCGAACTGCGTGAGGCTGAAGCGGCAGAAAAGCTTGAGGAAGCGGGTGATCTGCTGTTCGCTGCGGTCAATCTGGTAAGGCTGAACGGCCTTGCCCCCGAAGACGCGCTGCGCGCGGCCAACGCCAAGTTCGAGCGCCGCTTCCGGGCGATGGAAGCGCTCGCCCACCAACGGGGCGAGACCTTTGCGGCGCTCGATCTTGATGCGCAGGAAGCGCTCTGGCAGGCGGTAAAAGCCTCAGAGCGCGCGAAAACGGCCTAGTTCGCGTTCGGCGAGGCGCACTTCGATCCGCATCAGCGGACCGTTCTCGTCCTCGCCCGCAGCCTCTTCGCGAAGCACTTCGCCGCGTGCGTGAAGGAAGGCCAGACGCTGACCATCGGCTGCCGGGAGGACGAAGCTGTAGACCCTGGCATCGGCGTTGAGGCCATGGCCCACCACGTCGAGCAGGGTGTCACACCCTTCCCCGGTTACCGCCGAAAGCGGGATGATCGTTTCCTCGCTGCGGTGCGCGATGACGTCGCGCAGGGCATCGGCCTGTTCTTCGCTCAGCAGGTCCCACTTGTTCCAGACCTCGACGATCGGGATTCCGGGCTCGGCACCCTCTTCCTCGTCGATGTCATCCCCTTCGCCGGGCAGCACGCCGAGATCGGCCAAGACGGCCAGGACCTGGCGCTTTTGCGCTTCGGTGTCCGGGTTGGCGATGTCGCGCACGTGAAGGATCACGTCCGCTGCGGTCACTTCCTCAAGCGTTGCGCGAAACGCCGCGACCAGCTGGGTGGGCAGATCGGAGATGAAACCCACCGTGTCGGACAGGATCGCCTTCTCGACGCCGGGCAGGCGCACCGCGCGCATGGTCGGGTCAAGGGTGGCGAACAGGAGGTCCTGTGCCATGACATCCGCGCCCGTCAGGTGATTGAAAAGCGTTGATTTTCCGGCGTTTGTATAGCCAACGAGGGCAACCACCGGCCACGGCGCCTTCTCGCGCCGGTCGCGGTGCAGGCCACGCGTACGGCGCACCTGTTCGAGCTCGCGGCGAATGCGGCTCATGCGGTCACGGATCATCCGGCGGTCCGCCTCGATCTGCGTCTCGCCCGGCCCGCCCAGGAACCCGAAACCGCCACGCTGGCGTTCGAGGTGAGTCCAGCTGCGCACCAGACGCCCGGCCTGGTAATCAAGGTGCGCCAGTTCGACCTGCAGGCGCCCTTCGGCGGTCGCCGCGCGTTCGCCGAAGATCTCAAGGATAAGCCCCGTGCGGTCGATCACCTTGCGCTTGAGCTTTTCCTCGAGGTTGCGCTGCTGGATCGCCGAAAGCGAACCGTCGACGACGACGAGTTCGGCCTCGTTCAGCGTGCAGGCGATCGAAATATTCTCGATCTGGCCTTCGCCGAATAGCGTACCGGCGCGCGGCTCGCGGATGGGAATGATGAGAGCGTCGGCAATCTCGAGGCCAATCGCCAGGGCCAGGCCCTTGGCTTCCTCGAGACGCGCGTCGGGGTCCAGCTCGCCGCTGCCCCGGTTGCCACGCATGTGCGGATAGACGACGAGGGCACGCGCACCGCGCGTGACCTCGCCCTTCAGGTCTTCGTCGTTCAAGACAGGATCAGTCTTCGGCCTCTTCGTGGCTCTGCAGATCGACCGGGGTTACCGGCTGGATCGTCGAGACCGCGTGCTTGTAGGCCAACTGGACGTAACCTTCGCGTTCGAGCAGCATGCAGAACAGGTCGTAGGCGGCAACGCGCCCCTGGAGCATGACGCCGTTGATGAGGAACATGGTCACCTGCACACCCGCGCTGCGGATGCTGGAGAGGAACACGTCCTGGAGCGCGCGCGTCTTCTTCGAACCTTCACCGCTGCTGAACTGCGCGGCATCGACCGGGGTCGAGGGCATGATCGTCGAGATCGCGTGCTTGTAGACCAGCTGCGACTGACCATCGCGACGCAGCAGGATCGAGAAGTTGTCGAACCACGTCACGATGCCCTGCAGCTTGACGCCCTTGACCAGGAACATGGTCACCGGTGTCTTGTTCTTGCGCAGCAGGTTCAGAAACTGGTCCTGAAGATTTTGTCCCTTTCCGGCAGAGACAGCCGGTGTCGCACCCGCGGTGCTTGTCGTAGGTGCCGATGCCGGAGCGGGCTTGGGTTCCGCCGCCGCCGTCGCTGCACTCGCTCTCGGCCTCGCTGAAAGCGTCCGACCAGCCATTGGTATTCTCCTTCTTTTTGGCGGCCGCTAATGCGGTCCGCGATCTGGCATGCCCGACCCCCGGATCATGCCGTAAGCGAATCGAAATTACCCGCTCGCTGCAGTGCAGTAAATCGCAAAGTTGTGTCAGGCGCGTTACGCGTCGCCCTCACCGCCGCCCTCGCCTTCCTTGCCACTGGACATTCCCAGCAGCTTGAGCTTGCGGTGAAGCGCCGAGCGTTCCATCCCGATGAACGAGGCGGTCTTCGAGATATTGCCGGAAAACCGCCGGATCTGGACGCGCAGATATTCGCGCTCGAAGCTTTCGCGCGCTTCGCGCAGAGGCGCGCTCATCATCACCGTCACGCCGCCGTCACCGCCCGGACGGTTGCTGAAAATTTCCGGGGGCAACATGTCTTGCTCGATCCGGGCCAGTTTCTCGCGCGGGGCCATGATGACCGTTCGCTCGACCACGTTGCGCAGCTGACGCACATTGCCCGGCCATTCGTAGGCCTGCAGCGCGGTCATCGCCTCGGGCGTGACCTGCGGCGGGGCAACGCCCTGTTCGTTGGCATAGCGGGCAAAGAAATGGTCGACCAGCGCAGGGATGTCGTCGCGCCGTTCGCGCAAGGCAGGGATCGCCACGGGCACGACGTTGAGACGGTAGAACAGGTCCTCGCGAAAGCGCCGCTCGGCAATTTCCTTTTCGAGGTCGCGCGAGGTCGAGGACACCACGCGCACATCGACCCGGATCTGGCGCGTGCCACCCACGCGCACGAAAGCCTGATCGGTCAGCACGCGCAGGATGCGCGCCTGGGTCGAGAGCGGCATGTCGGCCACTTCGTCGAGATAGAGCGTGCCGCCATCGGCGGTTTCGAGCAGCCCCGGACGCACCAGCGCACCGTCGCTTTCCTCGCCGAACAGCTCCTGTTCGAAGCGCTCGGGCGTGATCCGCGCCGAATTGACGCTGACGAAGGCCTTGTCGGCGCGTGGGCTCCAGGCGTGGAGCAGGCGCGCGGCCACTTCCTTGCCCGACCCTGCGGGACCGGTAATGAGCAGGCGGCTGCCGGTGTTGGCCACGCGCTTGAGCGTCGCGCGGACCTGATTGATCGAACCGCTGGACCCGGTGAATTCCTCGCCGGTCGAATAGTCCTGCTTGAGCTGGGCGTTCTCGCGGCGCAGGCGCTCGGTTTCGGTCGCCTTGCCGACGAGGTGGATCAGCCGCTCGGCCTCAAACGGCTTCTCGATGAAATCGACAGCGCCGCGCCCGATCGCGGCGACCGCGGTGTCGATGTTGCCGTGGCCCGAGAAGATGATGACCGGCAGTTCGGGCTCGCGCGCCTTGATCGCGTCGAGCACTTCGAGCCCGTCGAGCCGGCTGCCGTGGAGCCACACGTCGAGCAGCACCAGCGAGGGGCGCCGCTTGTCGATCTCCTCAAGCGCGGCGGTGCTGTCTCCGGCGGTGCGGCATTCGTAGCCTTCGTCGCTCAGCACGCCGGCGACCAGTTCACGAATGTCGCGTTCGTCGTCGACGATCAGGATTTCGAGTGCCATGGCCGTGTCTTCTTCTGCTTGATCGATGGATTTGAACGAAGGGTGGTGACGATCGGGAGAGGTCTCATTCGGCCGCTTCCTGCTTTCTCTGGCGCGCCACAGGGTCGCTGGCGAAGCGCATGGTCACACAGGTCCCTCCCCCCTCCGCCGGGGAGAAGGTCATGTCGCCGCCATGCTCCTCGACGATCTTGTTCACGATCGCAAGGCCAAGGCCAGTGCCCTTTTCGCGGGTGGTGACGTAAGGTTCGATCAGCCGTTCGCGCGATTGGGTAAGGCCGATGCCGTTATCGACGATGCGCACCACGATCGTCTCGTCGTCGAGTGAGACGTCGACCGCAATGCTGCCGCGATAACCTTCGGGCGCGTCCTTGGCCTTGGCCTCGGTCGCTTCCACGGCGTTCTTGAGCACGTTGGTCATCGCCTGACCGAACTGATGACGGTCGCAGTCGATCATGCCGATGTCGGGCTCGGCGTGGAAACGGAACGAGACGTCGGGCCGCGCGACTTCCTGGAGAAACAGCGCCTGGCGGGTCAGTGCGACCGGGTCTTCGGTGCGGAACACCGGCTTGGGCAGCCGCGCGAAGGAGGAAAATTCGTCGACCATGCGCCGCAGATCGCCGACCTGGCGGATGATCGTCGCGGTCAGGTCCTCGAACAGCTCGGGATTGTCGGTGATCTGCTTGCGGTAGCGCCGGCTCAGGCGTTCGGTGGCGAGCTGGATCGGGGTCAGCGGGTTCTTGATCTCGTGCGCGATGCGCCGCGCGACGTCCGACCAGGCAGCGGTGCGCTGGTCGAGCAACTGGCGGGTGATGTCCTCGAAGGTAATGACATAGCCGGTCGCATCGCGGCTCGTCTTGACCGCAAGGGTAAGGAGTTCGCCGCCCCGGCTGAACTGGACGATGCCGTTCTGGTCGCCCTTTTCGATGAGCGCGCCGATCGCGGGGGCAAGATCGCTGATCGGCATACCTTCGGGCACGGCGGTCTGGGCGGTGAGCTTGAGCGCGGAACTGTTCATCAGCAGGATCGCGCCCGTCGCATCGAGCGAGATGATCCCCGAGGTGACCGATTCGAGCACCGCCTCGATGAACAGGCGCCGCTCGTGCAGCTGGAGGTTGGCGCCGAGCAGCGCCTGGGTCTGCTTGTCGATCTGCGCGGTCATGCGGTTGAAGGCGCGGTTGAGCAGGCCGATCTCGTCGGTCCCGGTGCGCCCTTCAAGCTGGAGCGCGTAGTTGCCCGCCCCCACCCGGCGCGCCGCTTCGACGAGTTCGTAGAGCGGCTGCACCTGCCGGTCGGCAAAGCGCAGCGCGAACCACACCGACAGGCCCACCAGCACCAGCGCGACGATGAACAGCGCGACGTTGAAGCGCAGCTGCGTCACCCGCGCCCGGCTCGTCTGGAATTCGTAGGCTTGCACGATGCTCTCGGCGCGCTGGCCCTGACTGAGCGAAAGCAGTTCGGAACTGCGCGCCACGAGCAGATAGACGCCCGCGTTCATCTCGATCGGTGCGGCCGCTACGATGCGGTCCTTCTTCGCCTCCACCGCATAGGGCTGCCCCTTGGCGAGGTGGTCGAGCATGTCCTTGCTGAGCCGATTATTTTCGGATTCGTTGTCGGGGTCTGCGATGATCGGGGTGCGCTGCTCGCCGCTCGCATCGATCTGGATGATCGCGGCGAAGGACAGGCTGCGGCGCAGCACCTCGGACGCCAGGAAGCGCTGGAAACGCGGGCTGACGACCGGCGACTTTTCCATTTCCTTACGCGCATCGATCGCCGCAGCGACCGACTGGTAGCCAACGTCGAGCACCGTCTGTTCGTAATAGCCGCGCGCCAGCTTGTTCGCGTTTTCGAGCAGCCCGCGCGAATTTTCCGAAAACCAGAACTCGACACCCGACTGGAACAGCCAGGACGCAAAAATCACCACCAGGAGCGTGGGAATGGCCGAAATCAGCGAGAAGATGAACACCAGGCGCACGTGCATCTGGCCCGTGCCGCCAATGCTCTGCGCGGCGCGTTGCAGGGCGATGTAGCGCCCCAGCAGGACCACCAGCGCCATGGCCGGAACCAGCATCCCCACCAGCAGCGTTGCCGTGAGGTTGGAGGGCAGCGGCTTGGTCGAATTGGTTCCGCCGTTGAGCGCAATCCAGGTGATCGTGCTCATGACCACGAAGGCGACGACGCAGACCGCCGCGATAACGGCAAAAAAATTGGCGCGGTGGGCGGCGATCTGGAAGCGCCGCCACCACCGTGGCCAATTGCGTCGAAGTACGGGCGAGGCAGTCATCGTTGCGCCTATACAACACCCCTGTTGCTCAAGAGCAAGGGTGAAATGACAGGCAGACGACCAAATGCCCCGATTGCCCGTCTGGCCGACCTAGACCATCGTTAGCGGCGCGTAAACTCTTCCGGGTCGAGCGCGAGTTCGCTCAGCCGTTTGCGCAAGGTATTGCGGTTGATGCCGAGCGCCTGCGCGGCGCGCAGCTGATTCCCGGCGGTTTCTTTGAGGATCGAGGCGAACAGCGGCCGCTCGAGCGCGGCGAGCGCGCTGGCGTAGATCGTGCCCGAGGCGGGATGCTCGCGCTCGAGCCAGCGGCCGATGGCGGTCTCGATATCGAGCGCGGCGACGCTGCCCCCCTCGTCCTCGGGCGGGGCGTCCCGGCGCAGCAGCGGCGCGACGGCGTCGGCATCGATGGTGTCTTCGCGCGCGAGGAGGACGAGGCGGTAGATGAAGTTCTTCAACTCGCGCACGTTGCCCGGCCAGGCCTGCTGGCTGAGCAGCTGGGCCGCCGATGCGGTCAACTGGCGACGCGGCAGCCCTTCCCTGGCGGCGAGCTGGAGGAAGTGGCGGGCGAGGACCTCGATATCGTCGCTGCGTTCGCGCAGCGGTGGCATGTCGATCGGCACCACGTTGAGCCGGTAGTACAGATCCTCGCGAAAGCGCCCTGCGGCAATTTCGGGTTCGAGATCCTTGTTGGTCGCCGCGATGATGCGCACGTCGAGCCGGACTTCCTCCTGCCCGCCCACGCGCCGGATCGTACCCGACTGGAGCGCGCGCAACAGCCGCGTCTGCGCCTGCATCGGCATGTCACCGATCTCGTCGAGGAACAGCGTGCCCCCGGCGGCCTGTTCGAACTTGCCGATATGGCGCGCGACCGCGCCGGTGAAGGCGCCCTTCTCGTGCCCGAACAGCTCGCTTTCGATGAGCTCGGCAGGAATTGCGGCGGTGTTCACCGCAATGAACGGCCCGTCGCGGCGGTTGCCGAGCTGGTGGATGGCTTCGGCGACAAGCTCCTTGCCGGTGCCCGATTCGCCCAGCACGAGCACGGTCAGGTCGTTGCGCAGCACGCGGGTTATCATGCGAAAGACCGACTGCATGGCCTGGCTGCGCCCGACCAGCGGCAGCCCTTCGGTCACCAGCGGGTCGTTCTCCAGCGTCTCGCCCGTGGCCAGGTTGCCCGCCGCCTTGCGCACGGTGCGCGCCAGTTCGTCGATGTCGAAGGGCTTGGGAAAATACTCGAAGGCCCCGGTGTCGGTCGCGCGCACTGCGGTGTCGAGCGTGTTCTGCGCGGACAGGATCACGATCGGCATGTCCGGGCACACCGCGCGCACCGCGCCGATCGTCTCGATCCCGTCGCCGTCGGGGAGCATCACGTCGGTCACCAGCGCGTTGAAGCGCCGTTCGCGCAGCATACGGTCGCGTTCGGCCAGGGTGTGGACGTGGGTGACCCGTGCGCCTTCGGCACCAAGCGCGGCGTCGATGACGATGGCGATCGAGGGATCGTCTTCGACCAGCAGAACCTCGATCATCGCGGTGTCTCTCCCATCAGCGATTTTCGCGTTTCGGTGGCGAGTGGCAGGTGGACGCGGAAATGGGTCAGCCCCTGGTCCTCGTCGCGTTCGTGGGTGATGCGCCCGTTCATCTCGCGCACGAGCTTGCGCACCAGTGGCAGGCCAAGCCCCTGCCCGGTCTTCTTGCTGCTCACGAACGGTTCGAAGATATGCTCGCGAAGGCTGGGCGCGACCCCTTCGCCGTTGTCGGTCACGCGCAGTTCGACCGGCAGGCGCAAGGGGGCGCCATCGGTCGCGGTGTGGAGCTGCAGGCCGCTGGCAAAACGCGTGCGCACCGCCACGCGCGGCGCACGTGCGTGCCCCTCGCACGCCTCAAGCGCGTTCGACAGCAGATTGATGATGACCTGGACGAGCGCATCGGGGCTGCCCAGCACCGGCGGGAGCGAGGGGTCGAACTCTTCGACGATGCCGGTGAAGTCGGGGCTCTGGCTGCGCCCGGCACCGATCACGTCAATCGCCCGGCGCGCCGATTCGTGCAGATTGCAGGGCACCACCGGAGGCGCCGTGCGGCGGCTGAGGTCCTGCATGCGCCCGATCAGGTCGGCAATCCGGTCGACCTCTCCGGTGATGAGATCGGTCAGCGCGCGGTCCTTGTCCGCGACCTTGCGCGCGAGCAGCTGTGCGGCGCCGCGAATGCCCGCCAGCGGGTTCTTGATCTCGTGCGCCATGATCTCGGGCCCGCGCAGCGCGGCGGCATCCACTCCGCCCGAATCGTCGCCCAGCGCCTCGGTCGCGCTGTTGTCGTGGATGGTCAGGATCTGCCAGCCCGGCATGTCCGAAATCGGCGCGACGTTGAGATCGATCCGGCGCCCGCCCATGCCCTTGACCCCGACCACCAGCTCGTGCGCGGAGACCGGCGTCTCGTAGTCGCTCAGCCGGTCCAGTACCCGTGGACTGCCCACCTCGAGCAGATCACGCAGGTCCATCCCCACCACCCGGCGCAGCGACTGGCCGAAGAACTGCTCGGCCGCCGGATTGAGCGAGGCGATGCGCAGGCCCGGTTCGAGCAGAACCACCGCCAGCGGCAGGCTGGCGAGGACCCGGATCGCTTCGGGCAAGGCCGTCCCCGCGCCCTGCGTCATGCCGTCTGCGTGTTGCGGTAGGGGGCGTAGAATTCGGCGAGCGCGTCGAGCACCGCGCGGGGGTCCTCGATGAAGTTGGCGCGGTTGCGGAACTCGGCCGAACCCTTGATGCCCTTCACGTACCAACCCAGGTGCTTGCGCGCCATCTTCACGCCGGTGTCCGCGCCGTAGTGCGAAAGCATGGCCTCGTAATGTTCGCGGATGATTTCGTACTGCTGGCCAAAGCCGGGTTCGTCCATCACCGTCTCGCCGCGCCACCACTGCATGATCTGCGCGAGCACCCAGGGTTTGCCGTAAGAACCGCGCCCGATCATCACCCCGTCCGCGCCCGACTGTTCGAGCGCCTGCGCGGCGTCGTCGATCCCACAGATGTCGCCATTGACGATGACCGGGATCGACACCGCCTGCTTGACCCGGCGCACGAAGCCCCAGTCGGCCTCGCCCTTGTACATCTGGTTGCGGGTGCGGCCATGGACGGTAATCATCCGAGCGCCCAGATCTTCCGCAATCCGCGCAAGTTCCGGGGCGTTGAGGCTGTCGTGGCACCAGCCCATGCGCATCTTGACGGTGACCGGCACCTGGACCGCCTTGACCGTCGCCTCGATCAACCGGGTGGCGAGCGGCACGTCACGCATCAGCGCCGAGCCGGCATCGCCGTTGACGACCTTGCGCACCGGGCAGCCCATGTTGATGTCGATGATCGCCGCGCCGCGATCCTCGACCAGCTTGGCGGCCTCCGCCATCTGTTCGGGCTCGCAGCCGACCAGTTGCATCGAGACCGGGTCCTCGATCGGGTCCCACATCGCCTTTTGCACCGAAACGCGCGTCTCCCGGATGGCGGCCGGACTGGCGATCATCTCGGTGACGTTGAGGCCCGAGCCGAAGCGGCGCACCATCGTGCGGAACGGCAGGTCGGAAACCCCCGTCATCGGCGCGAGCACGACCGGACAGTCGATCCGGATCGGACCGACGTGGATGGGCTTGAGCGCCGGGGCCACCGGCTGGGGGATCATTTCACGAGTCATATTTTGCGCAACTGTGCCTAAAAAACAGGCAGCGCATAGTGGATTGCCCTCGTCGCAGCAAGCGATTACCCGGTGGCGCGATGTCCGCAAGCGCCCCAGCCCCGTCCCCTCCCCCCCTTTCCCGCCCCCGCGTCGCCGCGATCGTCGTGGCCGCAGGCCAGGGTTTGCGCGCGGGACAGCCGCTGCCCAAGCAGTTTGCGCCCTGGCGCGGCAAGCCGGTGGTGCGCCATTCGGTCGAATCGCTCGCCTCGGTGGGAATCGCCCCGATCGTCGTCGTCATCCCCGCCGATGCGGAGGAAACGGCGCGCAGGCTTCTTGCCGGGATCGACGGCCTCATCTTCACCGCCGGCGGGGCGACCCGCCAGGAATCGGTACGGATCGGGCTTGAGGTGCTGGCCGGTTCGCAGCCCGACAAGGTACTCATCCACGACGCCGCGCGGCCCGTGCTCCCCGAAGCGGTGATCGCGCGGCTGATCGCCGCGCTCGATCGCCATCGCGGCGCCATTCCCGTGCTGCCGGTGGTCGATAGCTTGGCCCACTGCGAGGCCGGGGCAGACGGAGCGATGATGGGCGCTGCCGCCCGCCGCGAGAACCTGCGCCGGGTGCAGACCCCGCAAGCCTTCGATTACGCCACGATCCTCGCCGCCCATCGCGAATGGGAAGGCCCCGCCAGCGCCGGGGACGATGCCCAGGTCGCGCAGGCCTGGGGCTGCGCCGTCGCTCTCGTCGAAGGAGACGAAGCCCTGCACAAGCTCACCTACGGTCACGATTTCGCCCCGTCCGGCGGCTCCGCCCCCCTGCCCGCGTTCCGGGTCGGCACCGGCTACGACGTCCACCGGCTCGAAGCGGGCGAAGACCTGTGGCTGTGCGGGGTGAAGATCGACCACAGCCACGGCCTGGCCGGGCACAGCGACGCCGATGTCGCGATCCACGCCCTCGTCGATGCGCTGCTCGGCGCGATCGGCGCGGGCGACATCGGCCAGCATTTCCCACCCAGCGACGCGCGCTGGAAAGGCGCGGCCTCGGACCAGTTCCTGTCCCATGCCGGGACACTCGTGCGCGAGGCCGGATACGCCCTTGGCAACGCCGATGTGACCATCATATGCGAAGCGCCCAAGATCGGACCGCACCGCGATTCCATGCGCGCGCGCCTGGCCGAAATCCTGGGCGTCGAAACCGATCGTATCAGCGTCAAGGCAACCACGACCGAAAAACTGGGTTTCACCGGGCGGCGCGAGGGCATTGCCGCCCAGGCCGCGGTAAGCCTCATTCGGGCGTAATCAGGGCGCAAGGAGAACCTTTCGTGGTGCAGTTGCATGATCGTTCCTGACCAAATCCGGCCCTCGCGTCGCTGCCTGGCTGGCCTGGTCGCCTTCGCTGTGGCGCTGTGTCCGGCGCTTGCCAGCGCGGCGCAGACAAGCCTCGACACCGCTTGCCTGACCCGTGACGAAGCCCGTTCTGTACTGACTTATTCGCTGCCCCAGGTGATCGACGGAACGGCGCGGCGCTGCCGGGCGGTGCTGCCCGCCAACGCTTTCCTGACCACCCATGGACAGGACGTTGTCCAGCGCTATTCAACCAACCGCCAGGCCTACTGGCCCGACGCCCGTGCCGCGTTCGTCAAACTGGCTGCCCGGCGCGACGCCAGCTTTGGCCGGATCGCCGCGCAGATGGACGATGCCGCGCTCAAGCCCCTCGTCGATGCGACGGTCTCCGGACTGGTCGAGCAGGCGATCAAACCCGAAACGTGCCAGCAGATCGATCTGGCGATCGACCTTCTCGCTCCCCTCCCCCCCAGGAATACCGCAGGCCTCATCACGCTCTTCATCGAGCTGGCCGCCCGCGCCGACAAGCTCGCCACGCAGCACGCCGAAAAGCCCGTGCTTCCGCGCGAACTTGCGATTTGCAAGGACTGACATGGGCAAACAACTTCTCTTCCCGACCGACCTGTTCGAGCTTGCCGAGCGGGTCATCATCGAAAACAAGGCGCTTGGCCGGATGATCGCGGTGGCCGAAAGCTGCACCGGGGGTCTCGTCTGCGCCGCGCTTACCGAAGTGCCCGGCTCCTCGGCGGTGCTCGATCGCGGGTTCGTGACCTATTCGAACGAGTCCAAGCAGGACATGCTCGGCGTGCAATCGGACCTGATCGATGCCTTTGGCGCAGTCTCTCCAGCTACGGCCTGGGCCATGGCACAGGGTGCGATCAAGAAGAGCAAGGCGGACGTCGCTGTCGCGATCAGCGGCATTGCCGGTCCCGATGGCGGCACCGAGCTCAAGCCCGTGGGCACCGTGGTCTTTGCCCGCGCCTTTCGGGGTGACGACGAGGTCAACGCCGAACAGCAGCACATCGAGGGTGAGGATCGCGCCGCGATCCGCCACAAGGCGGCGCTGACCGCGTTGAATTTGCTGCTTCCGTAGAAAAACTCTGCCTGAAAAACAGGCAGATGGAAGTGTTCGGTTACTCTTGGCAACCGCAAACGGCAGGGGCCGGGTTACACAATGTAACCCGGCCCCTGCCGTTTCAGTCACTTTTTCCCACTTCAGTTACAAAGTATAACTGAAGCGCGCGTTCACTCGCCCGCCGGCGCACCGTAAAGTTCCGCGGCGCGGGTCTCGAACGCGGCGACCATCTTGCGGAAGGCCTTGTCGAAGTACTGTCCGGCCAGCTTCTCGAACAGCGCGTTACGGAACGAGAAGCGCACGTCGAACTCGACATCGCAGGCGTGGTCACCCGCCGGATGGAACCGCCACACGTTGTCGAGGTCCTTCATCGGGCCATCGACGTAGTGGACGCGCAATTCCTGCGGACGGATCTTCTCGACCCGCGAGGTGAATTTCTCGCGCAGCGCCTTGAAGCCCACGAGCATGTCCGCGATCATCTCGGTCCCGCTGTCCGAACGGACCCGCGTGGCGACGACCCAGGGCAGAAACTCCTGGTAGCGCCCCACGTCGGCGACGAGATCGAACATCTGCTCCGCACTGTAGGGAAGGCGGTGCGTTTCATGAATTCCGGGCATGTGTCAGGCTTTCCACGCGCCTTTGGACGCGCGCCGTTGTCCAGCGTGCGCCCGAACCTGTCCAAGGGTGGACATCAGCGCTTTTCCTTGGCGAGACGCGCTTCGCGCGCGGCGCGCATCTGGGCGAAATCGTCGCCCGCATGATAGCTCGAACGCGTCAGCGGCGAGGAGGCAACCTGGAGGAAGCCCTTCGCGCGGGCAATCGCGCCGTAGGAGTTGAACGCCTGCGGGGTCACGAATTCCGCGACCTTGGCGTGCTTGGGCGTGGGCTGGAGGTACTGGCCCATGGTCAGGAAGTCGATGTCCGCACAGCGCATGTCGTCCATCACCTGGTGCACTTCGAGACGCTGTTCGCCCAGCCCCAGCATGATACCCGACTTGGTGAAGATCGAAGGATCGTGGGCCTTCACTTCCTCGAGCAGACGCAGCGAGGCGTAGTAGCGCGCGCCCGGACGGATCGTGGGATAGAGGCGCGGCACGGTTTCGAGGTTGTGGTTAAACACGTCGGGACGCGCCGCGACGATCGCCTCGATCGCAGCGCGCATCTTGCCACGAAAGTCAGGCGTCAGGATCTCGATGGTGGTCTTGGGCGTCGCCGCGCGCAGCGCCTCGATGACTTTCACGAACTGCTGCGCACCGCCGTCGGGCAGGTCGTCGCGGTCGACCGAGGTGATGACGATATGTTCGAGCCCGGTCTTGAGCGCCAGCTCGGCAACATGATCGGGCTCGGCCGGATCGACCCGGCCGGGCATCCCGGTCTTCACATTGCAAAAAGCGCAGGCGCGCGTGCAGGTATCGCCCAGGATCATCACGGTGGCGTGCTTCTTGGTCCAGCACTCACCGATGTTGGGGCAGGCGGCTTCCTCGCACACGGTGTTCAGATTGAGGTCCCGCATGAGCTGGCGAGTCTCGCCGTATCCCTTGCTGGTCGGCGCCTTGACGCGGATCCAGTCGGGCTTGCGCTGACGTTCGGGCTTGGGAGCGGAGGACAGATCGTTCATTCCGCCCAGATAGTCGCTCATGGCCGGGCTTGCCACCCCCAATATGAAGCCTATTTGGATTGCGCTGTTGCTTTGTTTCGGCCCCGCAACGATCAGCAAGAAAGCCTGTTGTATCGTTTGCAGCCCAACCCATCGAGAATTCCAAGAAGGAGCCCCCATGAGCGAAACCCTGTCCCCCGTGCTGGATGGCCTGATCGACGGCTACCGTCGCTTCCGGTCGACCGGCTGGACACCGCACCGCGAACGCTGGGCCAAGTTGAAGGACGGCCAGGAGCCGCAGGTCATGGTGATCTCGTGCTCGGACAGCCGTGTCGACCCGACCCAGATCTTCGACGTCGATCCCGGTGAGATCTTCGTCGTACGCAATGTCGCCGCGCTCGTTCCGCCCTATGAAACGACGCCGGGCCATCACGGTGTTTCGGCCGCGCTCGAATTCGCGGTCCAGGTGCTGGGCGTGAAGGAAGTCGTGGTCATGGGCCACGGGATGTGCGGCGGCTGCAAGGCGGCGCTGAGCCAGAGCGTCAAGGACAAGGAGCCCGGTGCGGGCGGCTTCGTCGCCAACTGGATCGCGCTGCTCGACGAGGCGCGTGAAGCGGTCGTCCACGAGCACGGCACCACCGGCCGCCCGGCCGAAATCCAGATGGAGCAGGCTGGCGTGCGTGTGAGCCTGGCCAACCTGATGACCTTCCCCTGGGTGCGCGAGAAGGTGGAAAGCGGCGAACTGACGCTGCGGGGCACGTTCTTCGCCATCTCCGACGGTGTTCTGCACCTGATGGACAAGGAAACCGGCGCGTTCGAACCGATCACCTGACCGGCAGGCCGCGCCCTTTGTCCTACGCCTGACAGGGTTTTCGTCGCACGCAGGACAAGCACTGCAGAACACGGCGCATCGCCAAAAAAAGGGGCGCTGCGAGACCTGATGAAGGTCCTCGCAGCGCCCCTTTTTCGTGTCTGGATCGAACCGATCCCCGCGCATGGCGGGGGGGGGGGGGGGAGCAGCGCCGCAGCGCCCTGCCCCCCGCGCCGTGTTCGCAATCAGGCGCCCTTGCTGGCGGCGAAGGCTGCCCACAGGTCCGCGACCGGCTTGGTCGCGCCGGTCACCTTGGCGAAGCTCGCCTGCGCGTCGGCGTACTTGCCTTCGCGAACCTGCGCGATGCCCAGGCGCATGGCGACCTTGTTGGCATCGACGCCAGGCATGGCCAGAGCGCGCGCATAGAACCCTTCGGCCTTGGCGGGCTGGTCGTAGCTCAGGAACACGTCGCCCGCATCGGTCAGCACCTTGACCGAGGCACCGGGCTTGTTGGCTTCGGCTTCCTGGCCGGGAAGCGAGGCCCTGTCGGACTTGGCGCGCGCTTCGGTGTCGGCCTTTTCGGTGCCCAGATCCGATGCGGCCAGCTTGCCCTTGGCAAGGCCGGCGTCCATCACCTTGAGCGCTTCGCCCGGATAGGCGCGCGGATCGGCATCCTCGAGGTATTCGAGGAAGTCACGCTTTTCCTTGAGCGCGCCGGCATCGAACATCAGGCGCATGAGATCGAGGTTCTGCGCGGGCGGCAGGCTGGTCAGCTCGCGGATCATCGCGGCGGTCACGTACCATACGTCGGGCGAGGGATAGTTCTTGCCCAGCAGCGGCGAATACTGTGCGACGGTGGCCAGGTCCTTGGCGTCGAACGCGGTCTGCAGCGCGCGGCGCAGCAGCGTTTCGTTCGGCTTTTCGCCCGCGGCGATCTCGGCGTCGAGCTTGGCCTTGATGATCTGGTTGGCCGAGGCGGTGTCGCCGCTCTGGCGGTAGGCTTCGGCGATCAACATGTCGATATCGTTCTGCTGCGCGACGAAACCGGCGTCCTTGGCCGCCTTGAGGTACTGGATCGCGTGCGGCCAGTCCTTGGTGTTGAAGTAGCTCGCGCCGATTTCGTAGTTGAGCGCGCCGGCATCCTTGGCATCGACCTTGCCGCTCTCGAGGCGCAGCTGCGAGGCGTGGATCTTGAGCGCGTCATCCTGCGAGACGATCGCGAAGAAGCGCATCATGTCACCCAGCAGGTTCTTCTCGTCACCCGACTTGGCCAGTTCCTCGGCCTTCGCGAACGCGCCCTTGGCATCGCCGCCAAGCTCGGTGTTGATCGTGTCGGCGGCGGCCTTGATGGTGGTCTCGTTCGGGGTCGCGGTCAGCGCGGTGCGCCCCGCCTGCACGGCCTTCTGGATCGGCATCACCGCTTCGACGAACGGCTTGGAGTATTCGCCGGCGGCGCCCTTCTGCTCTTCCTTCTTCTTCGCGAAGGCGGCGGTGGGAGCCATGGTGGCGATCATGCCGCCCGAAAGAGCGACAGCCAGGGCAACTCGGGAAATCAGGAACGTGCGAGCCATAAACAGGCTAACTCCTCTTGTGCGACAGGAAGGCGCGCCGTTGCGCGATACTCCCGGAAAAAATCGGCTTACGTGCCGCGTGATGGCGGCGAAATTTCAAATTGGCAACCGTTGCGGCGCAATAGGCTTCACCGGCTGAACGCGTATTGAATGCCGCTGGTCGCATCAACGGGGCTCGGCTCGTCGCACCGGCAAGGCGGCGTAGCCTTGCAGGTACCCCTTTCGGCGCGAAAAAGCGGCGCTCCGCCCTTGAATTTGTGGAAAAGAGCGCCCCAAACGGCCCCTCGGGCAAGGTTGCAGTGGCAATCGCCCATGCCATGCCCTAGGGCAGACTATCCGTTCTGGAAAATTGCAGCAAAAGACGACAAAAGCGCGTGAGCGACGACACCGAAAAGACACCGCCGAGTGGCCCCGAGGGCGAATACGCCCGCGTCGACATCGTCGATGAAATGAAGTCGAGCTATCTCGATTACGCGATGAGCGTGATCGTGAGCCGCGCGCTCCCCGACGTGCGCGACGGTCTCAAGCCGGTGCACCGGCGCATTCTCTACGCGTGCCAGGAAGCGGGCTATGTCGCGGGCAAGCCGTATCGCAAGTCGAGCCGCATCGTCGGTGACGTCATGGGTAAGTACCACCCCCATGGCGACAGCGCGATCTACGACGCGCTGGCCCGTCTGACCCAGCCCTGGTCGATGCGCCTGCCGCTGGTCGATGGCCAGGGCAACTTCGGTTCGATGGACCCCGATCCGCCGGCCGCGATGCGTTA
Organism: Novosphingobium organovorum; assembly: GCF_022832435.1. Classification (GTDB taxonomy): domain Bacteria; phylum Pseudomonadota; class Alphaproteobacteria; order Sphingomonadales; family Sphingomonadaceae; genus Novosphingobium; species Novosphingobium organovorum. The sequence goes on from NZ_JALHLF010000003.1 coordinate 47,344, forward strand.
CACCGAGGCCCGCCTCGACAAGAGCGCCAACGAACTGCTGTCCGACATCGACAAGAACACGGTCGATTTCGCAGACAACTACGACGGTTCGGAAAGCGAACCCACCGTTCTTCCCGCCCGCTTCCCCAACCTGCTGGTCAACGGCGCGGGTGGTATCGCGGTCGGCATGGCGACGAACATTCCGCCGCACAATCTGGGCGAAGTGATCGACGGCTGTTTTGCCCTGATGGACAATCCCGCGACCACGGTCGAGGAACTGTGCGAAATCATTCCGGGCCCCGACTTCCCGACCGCACCGCTGATCCTGGGCAAGAGCGGCGCGCGCAACGCCTATGTCACCGGGCGCGGCTCGATCGTCCAGCGCTGCCGCCATGAAATCGAGGAAGGTCGCGGCGATCGTCGCTCGATCGTGCTCACCTCGATCCCCTATCAGGTCGGCAAGAACAACCTCGTCGAAAAGATCGCCGAAGCGGCCAAGGACAAGCGCATCGAGGGTGTCTCGGACATTCGCGACGAGTCCAACCGCGAAGGCGTGCGCGTGGTCATCGACCTCAAGCGGGACGCTTCGCCCGAGGTCGTGCTGAACCAAGTCTGGCGCAACACGCCCGCGCAGTCGAACTTCGCGGCCAACATGCTCGCCATTCGCGGTGGCCGCCCGGAAATCATGTCGCTGCGCGACATCCTCAAGGCCTTCATCACCTTCCGCGAGGAAGTGATCACCCGGCGTACCAAGTTCGAATTGAACAAGGCGCGCGACCGGGCGCATATCTTGCTCGGCCTCGTCGTCGCGGTGTCCAACCTCGATGAAGTGGTGCGCATCATCCGTGGCTCGCCCAACCCGGCCGAAGCGCGCGCCAAGCTGATCGCCAAGGAGTGGCCGATCGGCGAGATCGCGCCCTATATCCGCCTGGTCGAGGCGATCGAGCCCAACGCCGAGGAATCGGGCGGTGTCTACCGCTTGTCCGAAATCCAGGTGCGCGCCATCCTCGACCTGCGCCTGCACCGCCTGACCGCGCTCGGCCGCGACGAGATCGGCGACGAGCTCAAGCAGCTGGCCGCCGCGATCGAGGAATACCTCTCGATCCTGGCCGATCGGGTAAAGCTCTACGAAGTCATGCGCGGTGAATTGAAGGCCGTGCGCGACGCCTATGCGACCCCGCGCCTGTCCGAGATCACCGCCGCTTTCGACGGGATCGACGACGAAGACCTGATCGAGCGCGAGGATATGGTCGTGACCGTCACCATGGACGGCTACATCAAGCGCACCCCGCTTTCGACCTTCCGCGCCCAGGCGCGCGGCGGCAAGGGCCGTGCGGGCATGGCGACCAAGGACGAGGATGCGGTGACGACGATGTTCGTCACCTCGACGCACAACCCCGTGCTGTTCTTCTCGACCGCGGGCAAGGTTTACCGTCTCAAGGTCTATCGCCTTCCCGAAGGCGGTCCGGCAACGCGCGGTCGACCGATCGTCAACATGTTGCCAGCGCTGGACAAGGACGAAACGATCCAGACCGTCCTCGCCCTCCCCGAGGACGAGGACGAGTGGGGCAAGCTTTCTGTCGTGTTCGCCACTTCGAAGGGCAACGTGCGCCGCAACTCGATGGATTCGTTCGCGAACATTCCCTCGAACGGCAAGTTCGCGATGAAGTTCGACACCAATCCCGACGGCACCCCCGGCGACGACTGGCTGATTGGCGTGGCCCTGCTCGACCCAAGCGACGACGTGCTGCTCGCCACGCGCAAGGGCAAGGCCATCCGCTTTGCCGGTGACGACGTGCGCGAGTTCACGAGCCGCACCTCGACCGGTGTTCGCGGCATGACGCTCAAGGACGACGACCGGGTGATCTCGCTCTCGATCCTGCACCGCGTGGGGACCGATTCGGACGAACGCGACGAGTACCTGAAGTTCGCGCCGTGGAAGGGCGAACGCGAAGGCACCTGCGCCCTCCCCGATGATCGCTTTACCGAGCTCGCCGAGCGCGAACAGTTCATCCTCACCGTCTGCGCCAACGGTTACGGCAAGATGTCCTCGGCCTACGAGTACCGCCGCACCGGCCGTGGCGGCCAGGGCATCACCAATATCGATAACATCGCCCGCAACGGCGACGTGGTCGCAAGCTTCCCCGCCACCCGTGAGCAGCAGCTCATGCTGGTCACCGACCAGGCCAAGATGATCCGCCTCCCGCTCGAGACGATGCGGGTGATCGGGCGCGGTTCGGCCGGTGTTCGCCTGTTCAACGTTGCCAAGGACGAGCATGTCGTCAGCGCGGTCAGCCTGAACGAAACGAGCGAGGACGACGAAGCCGAAGCGGGCGCCGCCGTCGATGCACCGGTTGCGGGCGACGGACAGGCTCTGCCTCCGGCCAGCGAAAGCGAAGGAGACGCCGAGGCATGAACGAAATCGCCTCGACCGGGATCGCCTACAAGATCCTGACCGCCGAGCAGATGGACGAACTGTTGGGCAAAGGCACCTTCGCCGGCGCACCGATCGACGTCACCGATGGGTACATTCACCTGTCCGATGCAGGACAGGTGAATGGCACGCTGGACAAGCATTTTGCCGGACAGGACAATCTGTTCCTCGCCGCGGTCAACCTCGACGCGCTCGAAGGCGCGATCCGTTGGGAAGTCGCGCGTGGCGGGGCGCTGTTCCCGCACCTTTACGGCGAACTGCCGTTGAGCGCGATCATCGGCTATGGCCCGGTGACGCGTAGCGAAACCGGTGAACTTGTGCTTCCCGGACACGCCGGACAGGCTTGAACCGCCCGGTTCCACGGGGCCGCGCGCCGCGTGAACCGGCGGAGGCAGCCTTTTAGAAGTTGTCCCAGTCGGTCAGTGCGCGCGCGTGGCGCAGACGCAGTTCGCCGGTCACGCCTGTCGCCAGGACAAGGTTGCCGAAATAGAACGCCAGCCAGGCAATCGGCGCCTGTCCGTTCTGGGCCGAGAGGTAGTCGGGCACGGTGATCTGCAACACCCCGCCGAAGACCACCAGCACCCCGCCGATCCCGACGCGCCCTTGCGCGAACGTGCTCATCCACGCGCTCGCAGCCAGGGCGCCGAGCAGCAGGCCATAGAACAGCGGCACGCTGGCATCGCTCTGGCTGGCCGCGACATAGCACATGGCCGGGGTCCCCAGCAGCAGCGCCGCAGCGCCTATCCGCCGGTTGAGATCGGGTGTTGCCGCGCGGTGGCGCAGGAAAAGCGTCAGCCCGGCTGCCCAGCCAAACAGCATCACCATCATCGTCGCGTCGGGAAAGACAGATGAAAGCCCGGTCGCCACGCCTTCGAGGCCCAGCATGAGCCCGAGCCCTTGCGTGTCGCTGCCCTTGTGGCGCAGCAGCGCATAAGCGGCCAGCAAGCCGAACGGCGCGCCCGACAGCGCCATCAGATAGAGCCCTGCAAGCGGCGTGCGGGTCAGCAGGACCCACCCGTAGAGGAACGCCAGCGCCAGGCTGCAAAGCAGCCATGGCCGGCGTTCGATGAGCGCGCGTCTGGGCATGGACCTTCGACCCCTTCTTCATTCGAGCGAGCGCCGGTGACGCGCGCCCGTTTGCGCGTCATTCCATGCGCTGTCCTTCAGGACAAGTCCCAGGGCGGCAGAAAGCCCCCGCGGCGCCTCGACCAAAGGGGGGGGTAAGCGGTACGTCCCCCACCAATCAGTCCCTTCCCGTCGGCTTGCAGAAGGGCTAGGCGCGATTTCATGACACAGAAGGTTCACATCATCGGCGGCGGCCTCGCCGGAAGCGAAGCCGCCTGGCAGCTGGCGCGGCGCGGGTTTTCGGTGCGCCTGTCCGAAATGCGCGGCACGGGCGAGCGCACGCCGGCCCATCAGGGGGACGGGCTTGCCGAACTCGTCTGCTCGAACTCGTTCCGTTCCGACGATGACGAAAAGAACGCGGTGGGCTTGCTCCACCATGAAATGCGCGCCTGCGATTCGCTCATCATGGCCGCCGCCCATGTCGCCGCGGTCCCCGCCGGGTCCGCGCTTGCGGTCGATCGCGAGGTCTTTTCGGCCGAAGTCGAACGCCGCCTGACCGCGCTGCCCAACGTCGAGATCGTGCGCGAGAGGATCGACGTCCTGCCCACGCAAGGCACCACGATCATCGCCACCGGGCCGCTCACCGCCGAGGCGCTGGCGCACAGCATCGGCGCGGCGACGGGATCGGACAGCCTCGCCTTCTTCGATGCCATCGCCCCGATCGTCTACCGCGACAGCGTGGACATGGACGTGTGCTGGATGGCCTCGCGCTGGGACAAGCCGTCCAAGACCGGCGGCGGGACCAAGGACTACATCAACTGCCCGATGAACAAGGAGCAGTACCTCGCCTTTCACCAGGCGCTGATCGACGGCGAAAAGACCGTGTTCAAGGACTGGGAAGCCAGCACCCCCTATTTCGACGGCTGCATGCCGATCGAGGTCATGGCCGAACGCGGGGTGGAAACGCTGCGCTTCGGGCCGATGAAGCCGGTCGGGCTCGACAACCCGCACTGGGCGACCGAGGAACACCCCAACGGACGCTGGCCCTACGCCGTCGTCCAGCTGCGCCAGGACAACAAGCTGGGCACGCTGTTCAACATGGTCGGCTTCCAGACCAAGCTCAAGCACGCCGAACAGGTGCGCCTGTTCCGCACCATCCCAGGGCTTGAAAACGCCGAATTCGCGCGGCTTGGCGGCCTGCACCGCAACACCTTCCTCAACTCGCCGGTCCTGCTCGACCGGCAGCTGCGGCTCAGAAGCGCGCCGCACGTTCGCTTCGCCGGCCAGATCACCGGATGCGAGGGCTATGTCGAAAGTTCGGCCGTAGGGCTCATGGCCGGTCTGATGACGGCCGCCGAACTCGCCGGTCGTCCCTGGACCACGCCGCCGCGCACCACCGCGATGGGTGCCCTGCTCGCGCACATCACCGGCGATGCCGAGGCCGAGACCTTTCAGCCGATGAACGTCAATTTCGGACTGTTTCCGCCACTCCACGACGTCAAGAAGAAGGCCCGCAAGGAAGCCTATACCGCCCGTGCCAAGGACGAAATCGGTCCCTGGCTCGAAACGCTCACCCACGCCTGAGGCCCTTGGCGGGGCGGCTGTCCAGCGCAAGACCGATTCGCCCTGCCCCCTGTCCAGCGGCAGACACCGTGTGGACAGCCCCCCGCGCGGTCACTTGCACGAACAGCGCGGCTTGGGTTTGGACGGAGGCGGTGCGGTACGGCGAAATTCGGCCGGGGTCAGCCAGTCGTCATGATTGGTATCGGCGTGATCGAACTTGTCGACCGTGGCCACCGCCCATTCCTCGAACGTCAGCAGGTTGTTGCCGTCCTTGTCGAGCTTGCGGAAAGCCTCGGTGCGGGGCGATAGCATTTCGTTGCGGGTAATGCGGCCGTCGCTGTCGCGATCGTAGCGGCCAAAACGCTTCTGTTCACGGCTGAGCTCGGTCGCCTCGGGCGGGGCGGGGCCGACCAGCCCGACCATGTCATCGCTGGCGACCGATGGGAGCGCATCGGGATCGCCGCTCCGGGTGGGCGCGGCTTCGGGCGGGGGCGCGGCGCGTTCCACTTCCGCGCGTCCCTGCCACCAGAACAGCCCCAGCCCGACGAGGCACAACGCCCCCAGAGCGCCCAGGACAACCCGGTTCATCGCACACCCCCCTGCTTGCCCGGCAAGGGTGGCGAAGAACGTGCCTTACGTAAAATTACAGATCGTTCACCGCCCCAGCAGGCCAACGCGAAGCGCCAGCAAAACCGCCCTCGGGGAGCGTGCCGCTTCTTCGGAGCCCTTTGCGTGGCGCCGTGCGGAGAGAACTTCAAGCACCTTGAGCGGGCGCAGCGCCCTGGGAACTGCCCCGGTGCCCGCGCCGTGCCCCAGTTCGATCAGCGCGGCGACATGCGCGCGCTCCTCGGCGTTGCGCAGCCGCACGGAAAGATCGGTCAAGCCCCAGGCCAGCCCCATCCGGCGCGCGGCCTCTTCATGTGGCGCACAGCCAACGCAGCGGGCAAAGGCCGCGAACGCGTCGCCGCGTCCCTGCGCCATCGCCAGGAGCGCCTCGGGCGCGAGCGGTGCCGGACGGGTCAGCGCTTCCCAGCCATCGACCAGCGCGATCGCGCCGCGGTGATCGCCATCCCAGTGGCGCATCGCGGCGAGCAGCGGTTCGCCGCCCGGCCAGGCCTCGCGGTCCTGCCCCAAGGTCTCGCGCCACCACGACAGGCGCAACTGCGCGAGCATCGGCTCCTTGGAGTGGCGCAGCAGATTGGCAAGCCGCGCGTCGAGCGCGAACAGACCCAGCGTCGCCATGCGATGGGGCTTGGGGGCATAGGCCAGTGCCAGGCGTGCGAGCGGCGAGAGCGATGCGCTGAGCGCATCCTCGATCTGTTCGTCGGACAGGACGGACGGGCGGGGAGCGGGGCTATCGGTAGACACAGTCCGCCTCTTACCCGTGCGCGTTAAGGTTTCAAGAGCCGTCAACCCCACGACCGCCACAAGCGGGTGCGTGCGCGACCCCGCCGAAAGCGGCCTTGTCTGCAATGTTTGACTGCAATCGATATCATTCGCCCTTTCCCTAGCTGCCCAAGCCTCCCTGTTAACCGTTGTTTTGGCGCTATTGTTAGGGTTTTAGGCCTATCGCCGGGGGCGACATCGTGGCGGACGTTTACCAAGCAATGATTTTCAAGGGGCGCAGGCGGATAGGGTTCGCGACCGGGCGGGCGAAGCGGGGCGTGCGCGCCCTGCTGCGGAGCCTTGCGGGCAACACGTTCATGATCTTTGCCGCCGCCATCGCGCCGCTGCTTGCCCTGGTCGGCGGCGGGATCGACATGGGGCGCAGCTATCTTTCCGAAACCCGCCTCCAGCAGGCCTGCGATTCGGGTGTGCTTGCAGCGCGCAAGGCGCTCGGTTCGCAAGTGGTCACCACCGGCACCGTCCCTTCGAGCGTGTCGGTGATCGGCAACCGTTTCTTCAATCTCAATTTCGCCAGCGGCGCCTACGGTTCGACCGCGCGCCGCTTCGCCATGACGCTGGGCAGCGACTACACCCTCTCGGGCACGGCCAGCGCTTCGGTGCCGACAACCATCATGCGCGTGTTCGGACAGGACGCCATCGACGTAAAGGTCGCCTGCGCGGCCAAGCTCAACTATTCAAACACCGACGTGATGATGGTGCTCGATACCACCGGATCGATGGCGCAGACCAATTCGGGCGACAGCCAGTCCAAGATCGCGATCCTGCGTCAGGTTGTGAAGGACTTCTACGCCCAGCTCGAAGGCAGCAAGACCCCCGGCGTGCGCATCCGCTTCGGCTTCGTGCCCTATTCGACCAACGTCAACGTCGGCTACCTGCTCAAGTCCGAATGGCTCGTCGACACCGGGTCCTACGAAGGGCGCGTGGCCAAGGACACCGGCAAAGTCGAGACGGTGACCAAGTACAAGTACACCTATACCACGATGAGCGGCACGCAGAGCGCCATCGCCGCCTATTTCGCCGCCGCCTGTCCCGGCAGCACCGCGACCTGGACGATGATCGCCTACGGATCCGGCAACGGCTACGAAGTATGGGACACCCGCGTCACCGGGACCAGCTACAGCTGCACCAACCACGATGGCGGCTACACCGTCACCGGCACCAACTACAATACCTACGTCTACCGCACCCTGAAGCAGCAGGACGGGACCGAGACCAAGGAGGTCTACAAGTGGCAGTACAAGGCGCTCGACGTCGACGTCAGCGCGCTCAAGGGCTCGACCGGCAGCGCGGCGTACAACGGCGGCACGGTGTGGGTGCGCATGTACGGCAACCCCTCGCCTACGCCGGACTACATGTCGGCCACGTTCAAGGGCTGCGTCGAGGAACGCGCGACCTACACGATCTCCGACTATGACAATGTCGACCTGACCAAGGCGCTCGACCTCGACATTGATGCGGTGCCCGATCCGAGCAAGCCGTCGACACAGTGGACCCCGATGCTCCACGAAATCTCGTTCGAGCGCGCGTGGAAGCCGACCGGAGGCGCCTGGTCGAAGACCCCGGTGATGACCACCGACGATTACCTCCAGGCCAGCAACTACGGCTTCACCACCTGCCCGGCCAAGGCCCGCAAGCTGGCCGAGATGACCGCGAGCGAGGTTGCCGCCTACGTCGATGCGCTCAGCCCCGATGGCAATACGTACCACGACGTCGGCATGATCTGGGGCGGCCGCCTGCTCTCGCCCACCGGGCTGTTTGCCGCGGAAAACGCCGATCTCGGCAGCGCCGCAACCTCGCGTCACATGATCTTTCTGACCGATGGGGAAACCGCGCCGTCCGAGTTCAGCTACGGCACCTATGGCATCGAGCCGCTGAGCCAGCGGCGCTGGTCATCCTCCTCGCCCTACACGCTCACGCAAACGGTCGAGAAGCGCTTCACCTTTGCGTGCAACGAGGTCAAGAAACGCAACATCACGGTGTGGGTGATCGGCTTTGGCACGCAGATGACCGACATGCTCAAGAACTGCGCGGGCAACGGCCACTGGTACCAGGCGGACAACGCCGTCCAGCTCAACGCCGCCTTTGCCTCGATCGCCAAGTCGATGGGCGATATCAGGATCGTGAAATGACGCCGCGCGCCCTGCCCCTGTTCGTCCTGCGGCGGGCCAGACGCCTCGCCCGTGCGCAAGACGGCGTGAGCGCGGTCGAATTCGCGCTGATCGCACCGATCATGCTCATCACCCTGTTCGGGCTCTTCGATCTTGCCTACAACGTCTACACCGCCGAATTGCTCGAAGGCGCGATCCAGCAGACCGCGCGCGATTCGACGATCGAAGGCGCCTCAAGCAAGGCCGCGGCGCTCGATGCGCGGGTGTCCACGATGATTCACGCCGTCGCGCCCGCCGCCACGCTGACCTTCACGCGCAAGGCCTATGCCTCGTTCGGCGACGTGGGCAAGCCTGAAGATTTTACCGATCTCAACGGCGATGGCCGCTGCGATGCGGGCGAGCCGTTCGAGGATGCCAACGGCAACGGCGCCTGGGACGAAGACCAGGGCAAGACCGGCCAGGGCAGCGCCCGCGATGCGGTGCTCTATACCGTGCGCGTGACCTACCCCCGCCCCTTCCCGGTGACCGCGCTGTTCGGTTTCGAGGACACATACACCATGGTCTCGCGCACGGTCCTGCGCAACCAGCCTTACGACATCAGCGAGACCAGCCCGAGCATAGGAAACTGCCCATGAGCCCGCTTACGCCGCTCTGCGCCGCTGCGCTGCGCCAGCTCTGGCGCGATCGCAGCGGCCTTGCGGTCACCGAAACCGCACTGGTGCTGCCGTTCTTTCTGGGCGCGGGGCTGTGCGGGGTGGAGCTGGCCAACTATTCGCTCGAGACGATGCGCGTGGGCCAGCTGGCGGTCTCCATCGCCGACAACGCCTCGCGCATTGGCGACACCTCGACGCTCGAGAACCGCAAGATCTACGAATCGGACATCAACGACCTGCTGCTCGGCGCGTCGATCGAGGCCGCTCAAGGGATGGGGCTCTTCGAGCATGGCCGGGTCATCGTGAGCAGTCTCGAGGTCAATGCGAACGGCAACCAGTACATCCACTGGCAACGCTGCATGGGCAAGCTCGCCGCGTCTTCCAATTACGGCAACCAGGGCGACGTGCTGACCAACGGGATGGGGCCAAGCGAGCGCGAGGTCATCGCCCTCACCGGCGAAGCGGTGATCTTCGTCGAACTGCAGTACGATTATCAGCCGCTCGTCTCCGACGCTCTGATCGGCACACCCCGGATTTCCACGGTCGCCTCCTTCACCGTGCGATCGAGCCGCGACCTGACCCAGATCTACCAGGCGGACAGCGACAAGCCGGACCCGATCTACACCTGCAACCTCTTCATCGACGCCTTTGCCTGACGCGCAGGGGACGCCGGAACGAAAAAGGGCCGCGCGGGGATTGCCCGGCGGCCCTTTTTTTTCGGCCGAACATGCCCGGACCGCAAGGCCCGAGCGGCTCGTTTCGGATCAGCGGTAGCACACCTTCTTGACCGCCGCGATCACGCGGTCGGTGTCGATCAGCGCGGCGTGCTCGAGGTTCGCGGCGTAGGGCAGCGGCACGTCCTCGTTGCACACGCGGGTGACCGGCGCATCGAGGTTGTCGAACCCTTCCTCCATGCAGATCGCCGCGATTTCCGAAGCGATCGAGCAGACCGGGAAGCCCTCTTCGGCCACCACGATGCGGTTGGTCTTGGCAAGGCTCTCCAGAACCGCTTCCTTGTCGAGCGGACGCAGCGTGCGCAGGTCGATGACTTCGGCGTCGATGCCTTCCTCGGCCAGCTTCTCGGCGGCTTCGAGTGCGAGCCCGACGCCGATCGAATACGACACGATGGTCACGTCCGAACCTTCACGCATGGTGCGCGCCTTGCCGATAGGCAGGACGTGGTCGTCAAGCTCGGGCAGTTCGAACGAACGGCCGTAGACCAGCTCGTTCTCAAGGAACACGACCGGATCGTCGCTGCGGATCGCGGCCTTCATCAGGCCCTTGGCGTCCGACGCGTCATAGGGCGCGATGACCACCAGGCCGGGAACGTTGGCGTACCACGGCCCGTAGTTCTGCGAGTGCTGCGCGCCCACGCGCGACGCAGCGCCATTGGGACCACGGAACACGATCGGGCAACGCATCTGGCCGCCCGACATGTAGTTGGTCTTGGCGGCCGAGTTGATGATGTGGTCGATCGCCTGCATCGCGAAGTTGAAGGTCATGAACTCGATCACCGGGCGCAGGCCGCCCATCGCGGCGCCGGTGCCGATGCCGGCAAAGCCGTATTCGGTGATCGGCGTGTCGATCACGCGCTTGGGGCCGAATTCGGCGAGCAGGCCCTGGGTCACCTTGTAGGCGCCCTGGTACTCGGCAACTTCCTCGCCCATCACGAAGACGCGTTCGTCACGGCGCATTTCCTCGGCCATGGCATCGCGCAGCGCGTCGCGCACGGTCGAGGTCTTCATGTTGGTGCCGTGCGGGATCTCGGGGTCAGCGGCGCGCGGCTTGGGTGCCGGAGCGCTGGCGGCCGAAACGTCCTGGATCACCGCCGAAGCGGGCGCAGCGACCGGAGCCGAAGCGGCAGGCGCTTCGATCGCCGAGGCGTCCTCGCCTTCACCAGCCAGCATCGCGATCACGGTGCCGACCTTCACCCCGTCGGTGCCTTCGGGGATAAGGATCTTGCCCATGGTGCCTTCGTCGATGGATTCGAACTCCATCGTCGCCTTGTCGGTCTCGATCTCGGCGAGGATGGTGCCCGAGGACACCTCGTCGCCTTCCTTGACCAGCCACTTCGCGAGCTTGCCCTCTTCCATCGTGGGAGAGAGCGCGGGCATCTTCAGTTCAATCGCCATCAGTAGCGCTCCACCAGGACGTCAGTATAGAGTTCGGACATTTCGGGCTCGGGCGAGCTTTCGGCGAAATCGGCGGCTTCAGTAACCAGCTTGCGGACCTGCTTGTCGAGATCCTTGAGAGCCTCCTCGCTCACGCCCATGCCGACCAGTTCGGCCTTGGCGTGTTCGATCGGGTCGCGCTTGTCGCGCACGCCCTGGACTTCCTCACGGCTGCGGTACTTGGCCGGGTCCGACATCGAGTGGCCACGGTAGCGGTAGGTGTTGAGCTCCATGAGCACCGGACCATTGCCGGCGCGCACGTATTCGAGCGCGACTTCGGCGGCCTTGCGCACTTCGAGCACGTCCATGCCGTCGACCTGCATGCCCGGAATGCGGAACGCGGTGCCGCGGCGGTAGAAGTGGGTCTCGGCCGACGAACGGTTGACCGCGGTGCCCATCGCGTACTGGTTGTTCTCGATCACGAAGATGATCGGGAGCTTCCACAGCGCCGCCATGTTGAAGGCTTCGTAGACCTGGCCCTGGTTGGCCGCGCCGTCGCCGAAGTAGGCCATCGCGACGCCGCCGTCCTCGTTGTACTTGTGCGCAAAGGCGAGGCCCGCGCCGAGCGGAACCTGCGCGCCGACGATGCCGTGGCCGCCGTAGAACTTGTGCTCGACGCTGAACATGTGCATCGAGCCGCCCTTGCCCTTGGAAATGCCGGCGGCACGTCCGGTGAGCTCGGCCATGATGACCTTGGGGTCAATGCCGTAGGCCAGCATGTGACCGTGGTCGCGGTAGCCGGTGATTACCGAATCCTTGTCGCCGTCGAGCGCCGACTGCAGACCGACCGCAACCGCTTCCTGACCGATGTAGAGGTGGCAGAAGCCACCGATCAGGCCCAGGCCGTACAGCTGGCCGGCCTTTTCCTCGAAGCGGCGGATGAGCAGCATCTGCTCGTAGAGCTTGAGCAGCTCTTCCTGGCTCGCCTTGTAGCGCTTGTCCGCAGCAAGGGCGGTCTGCAGGGTGTCGAGGGCGAAATCGTCTTCGGCGGCTGGCGTTACCGTCGTCTCCGGCGTGCCGGACGCGGCGTCAGTCTTTGTTTTACGCAATGCTGCTCCCCCTGGGGTAAGGATGGCTTGTGCCAGTCGATATAGGAAAATCGACCGCGCAGAGAAAGCGTTCCAAGCCCGAAATTGCGCCATTTCATAGCACTTTTTGTACCATTCGACGCAACTATGGTTGCAATAAAGTGCATCATCGCGGTTTTGTGCGGGGCGCGCCCACCCGATCAGTGGGGCAGCAGGAGAACCTTTTCGTCCGGACGGGCGACATTGAGATTGCTGCGCAGCAATTCGCCCGCCAGATCGGGATCGACGTGATCGGGCGCAAGCAGGTTCACACGATTGCGCAACTGGTCGCGCTGATCCTGCAACTGCACCAGACTGAGCTTGCGGGCTTCGAGCAGGCGCTGGTTCTCACCCCAGGCGAGCAGCCCACTGGGCCCGGCCACCGCGAAGCCGCCCATGAGCAGGAGCAGCGCCAGAGGCAGCCCCTGGACAAGCCGTTCACGGATGATGGAAGTGTCGCGGTGCATCGTCCTCATGCAATCGATAGAATCACAAGCGATTCGCGCTTGCAAGCCTTAATTCTAGGCGATTCGCAAAATCGGCGACAGAGCCCGGCGGTTCGGTCCGGCCCATCCGCGAAACGATTTGTGTCGATAACTGGCTCACAACCCCGAAACTGTTCCGCTCCCGCCCTGGGGGCGGGACCATCACTTGGCCGGTTCGCCGTCGGTTCGCGGCCCGTTGCCGATCGCCTTGTTGATCGCGATGAAGCGCGTGCGCAGATCGCCCTCGCACGCGACCAGATCGCGGCGGGCGGCGAGGACGCCGCGCTGCGCGTCGAGCACGGGCAGCGCGTTGACGTTGCCTGCCGCGTTCTGCGCCTCGACCAGCGCGAGGGTGCGCTCCGCGCTGGCGAGGCGCGCGGACAGCGCGGCATGGCGCTGGCGCTCGGCGGCATAGCCGTTGAGCGCATCGTCGATGTCCTGCCAGGCCTTGAGCACGGTGTTCTGGAAAGCGACCGCCGCCTCGCGCTGTTCGAGCTTGCGCAGCTTGACGACGGCACGCCGCCGCCCGCCATCGAACAGCGGCAGGTCGAGGCTCGGCCCGATCGACCAGCTACGGCTGCCCCAGTCGAACAGGTTTTCGCTCTTGTACGATTCGAGTGCAAAGCTCCCGCCGAGCCGGATGCTGGGATAGAGGTCGGCCTGCGCCACCCCGATCTGCGCTGTCGCCGCATGGAGCTGCGCCAGGGCGGCGCGCACGTCGGGCCGCGCGAGCGCCACTTGCGAGGGCAGGCCGGGTGAGAAGTCGGGCTCGGTGCGGGGCAGCGCGGCCCCCGCGTCGCCGAGCAAGCCCTGAAGGGTTCCGGGATGATCGCCCACCAACACCGCCAGCGCGTTGAGCCATTGCGCCTCGCTGGCCTGAAGCGTGGGCAGGTTCGCGCGCAGTGCGGCGAGCTGGTTGTGTTCGGTCTCGAGCGCGGTGTGATCCTCGAGTCCGCCCGCAACGCGCGCGTCCACGATCGCCTCACGCTCGCTCAACGCGGCGATATCCTGCCGGGTGTAGCCGATCTGGCGCTGGACCGTGCGCAACGCGACGTAGGCGCGCGCCACTTCGCTCGCCACTGAAAGCCGGGTGAGGTCGAGCAGCGCGGCCTCGCCCGCGACGTGCGCATCCCCGGCCTCGAGCGAGCGGCGCACCTTCCCCCACAGGTCGGGCTCCCACCCCGCGTCGAACCCACCCTGAAACAGCGTGAACGGATTGGCGAGGAACTTGGCCATCTCGTCACGCTCCGCCGAGGTGCCGATGACGTCGAACAGACGGGTGGAGGAACCGTTCTCGCTCAGGCGGTTGCGGGTGACGGACCCTTTGGCGTCGACCTGGGGCAGGAGCGCGGAGCCCGCGCTCTGGCGTTCGAGGCGCGCCTCGGCGAAATGCAGCGCGGCGCTGGCAAGATTCGCGTTGGCGGCCAGCGCCCGCGCTTCGAGCCCGTCGAGCACGGGATCACCCCAGAGCGTCCACCAGCTTTCGGGCAAAGCCGCGCCGTGCGGCAGGGCCTCGTGCAGCGCCGCGTCACCTGAACGCCAGCTCGACCAGTCGGCCGGCGCCGCGACCTGCGGCTTCGCGAAGTCCGGCCCCATGGTGCAGGCTCCGACCAGCAGCAGGGCCGCCGCCGCGACCGTACGGCGCAGACCGGGCGCGGAACGAAGGAGGAGAAGCGAAGGCATGGCAGGCATCCTGGTTACGCGGTTCGTGGCGAAGGGTTCGAACATGGTCAGACAGGCCCCTTGCGATCAGGCCAGGCGGTGGCGGAACAGCCAGCCCGCCAGTGGAAGCGTGACCGCCGCCACCGCGAACATGGGCAGGAAGTCGGGGTAGATATCGCCGAGCCCGGCGCCTTCGAGATAGACCCGGCGAACCAGATCGACCCCGAACCTCAAGGGGTTCACGTAAGTCGCGATCTGGAGCACCTGGGGCATGTTGCGGATCGGCGTGATGAGGCCCGAAAGCAGGGTCAGCGGCATAATCAGCAGGAAGGTGTAGAGCATCGCCTGCTGCATGTTGAGCGCCAGCGCCGAGAGCGACATGCCGATCCCGACCGAGGCTCCGGTAAAGGTGACGAGGCCCAGATAGAGCAGCGCGACCGAGCCGCTCATCGGGATGTGGAACCAGAACAGCGAGATCATCAGCACGATCGTTGATTGCAGCATACCCACCATGATCGAGGGGATCGACTTGCCGATGAGGATCTGGAGCGGGGTCAGCGGGGTGACCAGAAGCTGGTCGAATGTTCCCTGCTCGCGCTCGCGCGCGACCGACAGCGCGGCGAGCAGGAGCGTCTGGAGCATACTGAGGGTCGCGACCATCGCGGGCACGATCTGCCAGCGCGACTGCAGGTTGGGATTGTACCAGGCCCGGCGCACCAGCGTCACGCCGCCGCCGCCGCCGTGCCGCGCGTTGAACGCCGTGGCAACTGAGGCGACATAGCCCGAAGCGGAACCCGCCGTAGTCGAATTGCGCCCGTCGAGGATCAGTTGCACCGGAGCGCTGCGCCCCTGCGCGAGCCGGTCCGCAAAATCGGCCGGGATGCTGATCGCCATGAGCGCGCTGCCCCCGTCGATGACCCCGGCGATCTGATCGGGGGTAGTCAGCGTGGCGGTGCGGCGGAACACGCCCGTTCCGTCGAGATGCGCAAGCAATTCGCTCGAGGCCGCGCTGCGGCTCTGGTCGAGCACGGCGTAGGGCACGTTGGTCAGGTCGAACGAGGCGGCGTAGCCGAACAGCAGCGTCTGCACGAAAGCCGGGGCAAACAGCACGATGCGGTTTGCCGGGTCCTTGAAGATCGCCAGCAGTTCCTTGCGGATCAGCGTCAGGATCATGAACAGGACGGAAAGGATGCGGTCCATGGATCGGCTCCCTCAATCGAGCCGCTTGCGCACGGTGCGCCGGGTCAGCACGGTGAGCACGAGCGCGTAGCCCCCCAGGATCAGCACGCTTCGCATGACCATCGCCCAATCGGTCCCGGCAAGGAACAGCGTCTTGATGACCGCCATGAAATGCGTCGCGGGTACGATCTGCGCGGCAATCTGCACGCCCACGGGAACGTTGCGCAAGTCGAACACGAAGCCTGAAAGCATCATCGCGGGCATGAAACTGGTCAAGAGCGCGACCTGGCTCGCGGCGAACTGGTTGCGCGTGGTGCCCGAGATGAACAGCCCGAGGAGCAGGGAAACGATGAGGTACATCGTCGAGGAAAGCAGCACCGCGAACAGCGAGCCCCGGATCGGCACGTCGAACAGCAGCCGCGCGGCGACCAGACACATGGCCAGATCGATCAGCCCGACGAGCACGTAGGGAACCAGCTTGGCGAGCACGATCTCGAGTGGGCGCACCGGGGTCACGAACAGCGATTCGAGCGTGCCGCGCTCCCACTCGCGCGCGACCAGCAACGAGGTGAGGAACGCGCCCACGAGCGTCATGATGAGCACGACGAGGCCCGGAACCAGATACCACGTGCTGTTCGAGGTTTCGTTGAACCAGATGCGCTGGACGATCTCGACCTGCCCCGCTTCGCCGCCTGTCGCCTGCCCGCGATCCATACGGTGCGCCAGGGCCTTGCTCACCGCGCCCGCGATATAGGCCTCGAGCGTGCTGGCGGTAACCGAATCGATGCCGTTGAGAATGAGCTGGACCGGCGCGTGTCCCTGCCCCTCGCGGCGCGCGAAGTCGACCGGAATGCGCACGATTGCATCGACCTTGCCACTGCCAAGCAAATCCTCGGCCTGGGCCATGGTCGCGACCGGACGCGCCGAGAGGTAGGCTGACCCCTCGATCCCCGCGACCAGTTCGCGCGCGCCGAGCGATGGCTGGTCGGTGACGATCGCCACCGGCGCGTTCTTGACGTCGAACGACAGGCCGTAGCCGAACAGCAGGATCAGCGCGACGGGCAGCAGGAACCCGACCAGCAGGTTCGAGCGGTCGCGCAGCATCTGGCGCATTTCCTTGCGCACGAGCGCGACGATCCGCACGCGAAAGCCCGAGGCGGAGGCGCTCACGCCACGCTCTCCGCCCGCTCGCCTGCCCTGCGCTGTTCCAGCGCCTCGGCCTTTTCCCGGCGCGACTGCTCGACGATGGCGATGAAAGCGCTGTTCATGTCCCGCCCCGCATCGCCCGCCTTGGCGCGAACCTCACGCGGGGTGCCCAGGGCGAGCAGCTTGCCCGCATCCTGGATCGCGATGCGGTCGCAGTATTCGGCTTCTTCCATGAAGTGCGTGGTGATGATGATCGTCACCCCCGATTGCGAGAGCGCGGTGATGGTGCGCCAGAACGCGCGCCGGGCGAGCGGGTCGATCCCGCTGGTCGGCTCGTCGAGAAAGAGGATGCGCGGTTCGTGAATGAGCCCGGCGGCCATGGCTAGGCGCTGCTTGTAGCCGTGCGGCAAAGTCCCGCTCTGCGCTGCCGGTTCGAGTTCGAACTGCGCTTCGATCGCGTGAATTCGCGCGCGCAGCGCGCGCCCGCGAAGGCCGTAGGCGCCGCCGAAGAACTCCAGGTTCTCGCGCACCGAAAGATTGGCGTAGAGCGCGAATTTCTGCGCGACATACCCGATCCGCTTGCGCGCCTCGGCCCGCGCCTTGCGCAAGTTCACGCCCGCCACCTCAAGATGGCCGCTGCTGGCTGGAAGCAGACCGCACAGCATCCGGAACGTGGTCGTCTTGCCCGCGCCATTGGGGCCCAGAAGGCCGAATATCTCGCCTCGCCGCACGTCGAAGCTGGTGCTGGCGACCGCGGTGAAATCGCCAAAAGTGCGCACCAGATCCCGGACCACGATCACGCTTTGCGGGTCCTGTGCCCCGAAGTGCGTTGCGCTTTCCATCGTCAGTCCACTTGCCGGGCGCGCCGCATCGGCCTCATCGGCGCGGCGCGTCTCGTGTTCGCGCAAAAGCAGCATGAAGGCGTCTTCGAGTTCTTCCGGCCGCGCACTGGCCGGGGATGCACCCAGCAGATCGCCCAGCGTATCCAATGCGCATTCAGGGCGGCGAATGAAGCGGACCTCGCCCCCGCTCGGCACCGCATCGACGACGCGTTCGGGCGCGTCGATCAGCCGGGCCTGAAGATCGCGCGCGGGTTCGTCTTTCGCGGGCGGGGCGACGTAGGTCAGCCCACGGACCCGCCGGCGCAGTTCATCGGGCGTCCCCTCGGCCAGCTGCTCGCCCTTGTTGAAGACGTGCACCCGGTCGCAGCGCTCGGCCTCGTCCATGTAGGCGGTGCTGACGACGACGCTCAGCCCCTCCTCAGCGATCATCTGCGCGATGATTTCCCACAAGTCGCGCCGCGATAGCGGATCGACCCCGACGCTCGGCTCATCGAGCAGCAGCAGGTCAGGCACGCGAACGAGCGTGCAGGCCAGCCCCAGTTTCTGCTTCATGCCGCCCGAAAGCTGCCCGGCGGGCCGCGCGGTGAAGCGCGCCAGGTCGGTCATTTCGAGCAGGCGGGCAAAGCGCGCGGCGCGGATCGCGCGATCGACCCCGTGCAGATCGGCGTAAAGGTCGAGGTTTTCCTGAATGCTCAGGTCCTCGTAAAGACCGAAACGCTGGGGCATGTAGCTGATGCGGTTCTGGATCGCCTGCGCCTCGCGCCGGGTGTCGTGGCCCAGGACCGAGAGCGATCCGCCGTCGGGATGGAGCAGGCCCGCCATCAGGCGCATCAACGTCGTCTTGCCCGCCCCGTCCGGTCCGACCAGCGCGGTCAGCCGCCCGGCCGCGACCTCGAAGCTCACCCCGCCAAGCGCGTCGAACGGCTTGCCGTCGGGTCCTGTAAAGCGCTTGCAGAGCCCCTCGGCGCGCACGACGAAGGCCCCCTCCTCGCTCGGCCCGAACCGCGCCGCGTGGGCCGTGTTCACCGCGCCGCTCCCGACACCGCCGTATCGAGCCGGACCGTGACCGGCTGACCGAGCCGCAGCCGATCGTCCTTGTCGGTGACCATGATGCGCACTTCGTAGACCAGCGCGGTGCGCAAATCCTCGGTCTCGACCGACTTGGGCGTGAATTCGGCAACCGAAGAAATATAGCCGACATGCCCGGTAACGGGCGCATCGGGTGCCGCGTCGGTCGTGACCTGCGCCGCCATTCCGGGGCGGATACGGCCAAGATCGGTCTCGGTGACGTAGACCCGCACCCATTTGGGGCTGGTCAGCGCAATGTCGTAGACCGGCGTCTGGGGCGAGGCCATGGCCCCCACTTCGAGCAGACGCGAACGCACCACGCCGTCCGATGGCGCGATGAGCGTGCCCTTTGCGATGCGGTGGCGCAACAGGGCCAGCTGGGCGCTTGCCGCATCGACCTGCGCCGATCCGGCCGCAATCTGTTCCTCGCGCGGGCCCTTGCGGGCAAGAGCCAGACCTTCGCCCGCTTCGCGCGCCCTGGCGGAAGCGGCGGCGGCGGCGCTGCGCGCGGCGTCGAGATCGTGCGCGCTCACGCCGCGTCCGTTGGTCTTTGCCGAAACGGTTTGCAGGCGCGCGAGGTCGCTTGCGGTACGCGCCACATCGGCCTGGGCGGCGGCGAGCGTGGCGCGCGCCTGCGCGATTTCCTCGGGCCGCGAGCCGTTGCGCAACTGGCGCAGCTGATCCTGCCGCCCGGCCAGGTCCGCTTCGGCCTGCCGGGCCTGCAAGGCAAGCGTCGTGGTGTCGAGCCGGGCGAGCCTATCGCCCTTGCGCACGCGATCGCCCTCCTCGACCGCGAGCGCATCGATCCGCCCGCTATCCTCAAACGCGAGCGAGACCTGGCGCAGGTCGACATTACCGTGGAGGGTAAGCGTCCCGTCGTAGGCCGGGCCGCGCGTCAGGAGCAAGACCGCGCCGCCGACCACCAGAGCCAGCACCACGATTGCCGCCACAACGGTCTTCTTCATTGCCAAAGGCCCCTCTGATTCGTCCCATTCGCCGCAAATGCGGATCGAGTGTTGCGCGTTGCCGCACCGAAATCAAACCGCACAGGCGCCTGGTCACGTTCTAAGCGGCGCTGCAATCGATAAAATCTGTCCGGCATCAAAGCCCGGCGCGCCCACGATGGGCCCTTGGGAAATGCCTGCGGGCCTGCTAGGCGCGCGGCTATGCTTACCATTCGCGATCTCACCGTCCGTCTTGGCGGCCGAACCATTCTCGACCAGGCCAGCGCCACCATACCGCAAGGCGGCAAGGTGGGTTTGATCGGGCGCAACGGGGCGGGAAAATCCACGCTGGTCAAGACCGTGATCGGCGAGCTCGAACCCGACGGCGGTTCGCTCGACATGCCGCGCCGCGCGCGTCTGGGCTATATCGCGCAGGAAGCACCAAGCGGGACCAGGACCCCGTTCGAAGCCGTGCTCGATGGCGACAAGGAGCGCACCGCGCTGCTCGCCGAGGCGGAGACCTGCACCGATCCCAACCGGCTTGGCGACGTGCACGAGCGGCTGATCGCCATCGACGCCTATTCGGCTCCGGCACGCGCGGCGCGCATCCTGGTTGGCCTTGGCTTCGACGAGACGATGCAGGGCCAAGCGCTGGACAGCTTTTCCGGCGGGTGGAAGATGCGCGTGGCGCTTGCCGCGCTGCTGTTCTCGCAGCCCGACGTGCTGCTGCTCGACGAACCTTCGAACCACCTCGATATCGAAGCGACGCTGTGGCTGGAAAGCTTCCTGTCGAGCTATCCCGGCACGCTCATCGTCATCAGCCACGAACGCAGCCTGCTCAACAGCGTGGTCGACCATATCCTCCACCTGCAGAACGGCAAACTGACGCTCTATCCCGGCACGTACGACAGTTTCGAGCGGCTGCGCGCCGAACGCGCGGCGCAGGCCGAGGCGGCCAAGGCCAGCCAGGAGGCCCAGCGCAAGAAGCTCGCCGATTACGTCGCGCGCAATTCCGCGCGCGCCTCGACCGCCAAGCAGGCCCAGTCGCGCGCCAAGATGCTGGCCAAGATGCAGCCGATCGTGACGCTCGCCGAAGATCCCTCGATGCGCTTCGATTTTCCCAGCCCGGACGAACTGCGTCCACCGCTGGTCACGCTCGACAAGGCGGCGGTCGGGTACGAGGACGGCAAGCCGATCCTGCGCCGGCTCAACCTGCGCATCGACCCCGACGACCGCATCGCGCTGCTCGGCCGCAACGGCAATGGCAAGACCACGCTGGCGCGCCTGATCGCCCGCCAGCTCGAACCGATGGAAGGCGAGACCAGCTTTTCGCCCCGCATCCGCATCGGCTACTTTACCCAGTATCAGGTCGAGGAACTGCCCGCCGGTTCCACCCCGCTCGAACTGATGACCCGCGCCATGCCCGACAAGCCACCGCTCGCGGTCCGCAACCAGCTTGGTCGGTTCGGGTTCTCGGGCGACCGGGCGACCTCGGACGTGCGCACGATGTCGGGAGGCGAGCGCGCGCGTCTGGCTCTGGCGCTGGTGACGCGCGAGGCGCCGCACATGCTCATCCTCGACGAGCCGACCAACCACCTCGACGTCGACGCGCGCGAGGCGCTGGTGCAGGCGCTCAACGCCTTTGAAGGCGCGGTGATCCTCGTCAGCCACGATCGCCACATGGTCGAGATGGCCGCCGACCGGCTGGTGCTGGTCGATCAGGGCGAGGCGACGCCCTACGACGGCTCGATGGATGACTACATCGACTTCGTCCTGGGTCGTAACCAGCCCCGCAAGGACGAGCCTGCGGCCCGCGCCGAGGCTGCGCCGGCGCGCAAATCGGGCAGTGTCGCGCGCGAGGAGCTCAAGGCGCTGCGCCGGCAGGTGACCGAAGCCGAAACCGCGATGAAGCGGCTCCAGACACAGCTCGACGCGCTCGACGCCGCGCTGGTCGATCCCAATGCCGCCAAGGGCGATCTCAAGGGCCTTGCCATCGGCGAGCTCGGCAAGCGCCACACCACCGTCAGCGCCGCGCTCGAAGAGGCCGAGATGGCCTGGCTCGAAGCCAGCGAAGCGCTCGAAGAGGTCATGGGCGGACGCTGACACCGCGCCCTTGTCCTGCGCGAGACAGATTGCTGTCCTGCGCTGGACCGTTTCCCGAAAAGCACCGGACAAGCAAAAGGGGCAGAAGCGCAAATCGCGCCCTGCCCCTTTTCTCTATCCCGGCATGGGAGGACCGTTATCAGCCCTTGCGGTGCTTGGTCTTGTGCGTCGGTGCGCCGCCACCGGGGCCTGCCGGGCCACGGCGCGGCCCTTCGCGGCGGTTGGGCTTGCCACCGCCCGTGCCGCCGCTCGAATAGGGACGCGGCTTGTGCGGGCCGGTGCGGCCTTCGCCGCGCGGTCCCTGGCCGTACCCTTCGCGCGGGCCACCACCCGAACGATGACCGGGGGTCCGCGCGGGCGGCGGGGTCAGCGCACGCTCGAACTGGATCGCCTTCTCGAAGTGATCCTCGTCCGACCCGGCGGTCTTGGCGAGGGTCTGCTCGAACCGGTCGGCCAGCGCGCCGGGAATTTCGATGAAGGTTTCGTGGACGAGGATGCGGATCTGCCCGATCACGTCGCTCGACACGTGGCCACGACGGCACACGACCGGGAGAACCCAGCGCGGCTCGGCCTGGTCCTTGCGACCGATGTTCATCTTGAACCAGACCGAATTTTCAAAGCCTTCACCGCTGCGGCCACGGCCCGGCTTGTCGATCCGGCCGATCAGTTCCTCGGGCTGGGGCATCGTGGCGCGCTGCGCGGCGACGAGCGCGGCGGCGATGTCCTCGGCCGGAATCGTCTGGAGCAGTTCGCGCGCGATCTCGCGGTCATCCTCGGTGATCTCGCGTTCGACGGTCAGCGCCTCGATGATCCGCTCGCGGTCCTTGGCGCGGATCACTTCGGGGCCGGGCACTTCGGTCCACTCGGCCGGAATGCGCGCGTCGCGCAGCATGTATTCGACCTTGCGGCGGCGCGAGTGCGGCACCAGCAACACCGCGGTGCCCTTCTTGCCCGCACGGCCCGTGCGGCCCGAACGGTGCTGGAGCGTTTCGGCATCGCGCGGCAGTTCGACGTGAACCACCAGCGTGAGCGAGGGAAGATCGATGCCGCGCGCGGCAACGTCGGTCGCCACGCACACCCGCGCACGGTGATCGCGCAGCGCCTGGAGCGCGTTGTTGCGTTCGTTCTGCGAATGCTCGCCCGACAGCGCCACCGCCGAGAAGCCACGCTCGACGAGCGCGGCGTGGAGGTGCTTGACCTTCTCGCGGGTCGAGCAGAACAGGATTGCGGTTTCCGCCTCGTGGAAGCGCAGGATGTTGATCGCCGCGTTCTCGACGTCGGACGGCGTAACCGTCACCGCCTGGTAGCTGATGTCGCCGTGACCGCGGGTTTCACCCACGGTCGAAATGCGCAGCGCGTTGTTCTGGTACTGGCGCGCGAGCTGTTCGATACCGCGCGGCATCGTGGCCGAGAACAGCAGCGTGCGGCGCTCAGCCCCGGTCGCGTCGAGCAGCGTCTCGAGGTCTTCGCGAAAGCCCATGTCGAGCATTTCGTCCGCTTCGTCGAGCACGGCGACGCGCAGTTCGGAGAGGTCCAGCTTGCCGCGTTCGAGATGGTCGCGCAGGCGGCCGGGCGTGCCGACCACGATCGAGGCGCCCTTCTCGAGCTTCTTGCGCTCGGCCACCGGGTCCATGCCGCCAACGCAGGTGACGATCCGCGCGCCGGTCGAACCATAGAGCCAGCTCAGCTCCCGGCTGACCTGCATCGCGAGTTCGCGCGTCGGCGCGATTACCAGTGCGAGTGGGCAGAACGAGCGCGCGATCGAATCGCCCTCGAGCAGCTCCTGCGCCATGGCGAGGCCAAAGGCCACGGTCTTGCCCGAGCCGGTCTGCGCCGAAACCAGCAGGTCGCGGCCCGCAGCGTCGGCCTCGCACACAGCCTCCTGAACGGCGGTGAGCTTTTCATAGCCCTGGCCGTCAAGGGCAGCAACGAGGGGCGCGGGAAGGTGATCGAAATGGGAAGCCATGAACGGTTTTTGCCGCCAAAAAGCGGCCTCGCGGTCTGAGTGTTCGGGAAGCTGAGCCCGCACATCGGGCAACCAGTCGGCGCCCCCATAGACCAAAGCGCAGGATAATGCGCGCAAGAAATGCACATCACCTGCCGATTTTCCTATGATGTCCCGATTTGCGCCGTTTTCAAGGAAGATTTTCGGCATTTTTCAAGCTGCACGAAACGCAAGAGGCCGGGATGACGTGCTTCCCGGCCCCGGTTTTACGCCGTTTTCGCGGACCGGTTGCCCTGGTCCATCACAGGAAAGTCAGTCGCGCGGGACCAGCCGCATGGCCGCCCCGCCGCCGGGCGCCAGCCACAGCGACATCGTATCCCCCTTGCGCACGGTGCGCGTCTCGTAGGCAATCGCGTGGCGCGCTTCGGTCAGGTAGGTCGCGCCCTCCCCGTCCTTCCAGATCTTCACCTCATAGGCCTTGCCCGGATCGAGGAAGGCGAAGTCGACCGTCACGCTGCGCGCGCTCGCATCGTTGACCGCGCCGATGAACCAGCGCGCGCTCTGACGGTCCTTGCGCGCGAAGACCGCATAGTCCCCCACTTCGCCCGCGATCAGGTGGCTCTCGGCCCAGTCGGTCGGCACGCTGGTGATGAAGTCCATCTCGCGCGGATGCTTCTGCAACTCCTCGACGAAATCGGCGGCCATTTCGATCGGCGAGTAGATCGTCACGTAAAGTCCGAGCTGCTTGGCCGGCGTCGAGGCCAGCGGCACGCCCTCGGCCCCCTTGAGACTGAGGATGCCGGGCGTGAAGTCCATCGGGCCCGACAGCATACGCGTATAGACCAGGGTGGGTTCATGATCGGGTCCGTTGGCGAACGCGCCCCAGGCGTTGTATTCCATGCCGCGCGCACCCTCGCGCGAGACCCAGTTGGGATAAGTGCGGCGCAGGCCGGTGTCCTTGACCGGCTCGTGGCTGTCGACCGAGACATGGTGCGTGGCGGCGACCTTCACCACGTCGAGATAGTGGTTCACCATCCGCTGCCCATCGTGCCAGGCGGTGAACGGCGCGCCCGGTTCATCCCCGTAACGCCGCGTATCGGCGAGGATGCCGCCCGCATCGGCGACGTAGCCGGTCTTGACCACATCGACACCGAGCTTGCCGTAAAGCGCCATCGCGGGTTCGAGCTGGGCTTCGTAGTTGGCGATGTTGCCGCCGGTTTCGTGGTGACCGATCAGGCGCACGCCCTTGGACCGGGCGTAATCGGCCAGTCCGTCGAGATCGAAGTCTGGCGTTGCCTGGGTATAGCTGAAGTCCTGCCCGTGGCCGAACCAGTTGCCGTTCCACCCCTTGTCCCACCCTTCGACGAGCACGCCGCGAAAGTGGTTCTTGGCGGCGAAATCGATGTACTGCTTGGTGCGCGCGGTCGTCGCGCCGTGGCGCGGGCCTTCGGCCCAGGTCCAGTCGCCCCGGATCATGCCCCACCAGATGCCGATGTAGCGGCCCGGCTGGACCCAGCTGACATCGCCCAGCTTGTTGGGCTCGTTGAGGTTGAGTTCGAGGTCGTTCTCGACCAGCCCTTTGGCGTCGTCGGCGATGCGGATCGTGCGCCAGGGCGTCGCGAAGGGCAGGTCGCGCACGACGGCGGGCCCTTGGGAGGACGGCGCGAGCGTGGTGCGGAACGACTGCCCGTCGGCGCGCTTGAACCAGTAGCCTGCGTAATCGACCAGCGCGGCCTCATGAAACGAGAGATGGGTGCCATCCTCGAGCTTCATGGTGATCGGCGTGTGCGCGGTCGATACCGCATCGATCGCGGTGTGCTGGTAGACCTGTTCGTAGCGGTTCCACTCGCCACCCGCAATCCACCACGCCTCCCCTTTGGGGGCGATGGTAAAGCCGGTCACCTCGTCGGTGATCTTCATCGTCTTGAGGCCGGGCTGCTCGGGCAGTTCGTAGCGAAAACCGATGCCGTCGTCGAACAGGCGGAAGCGCAGGTTCATCGCCCGCGCTCCGTCTTCCTGGGCCTGGACGAAGCGCACCACGAGTTCGTTGTGCCTGTCGTGGACGAAGCGGCGTTCACCCCAGGGCTGTTCCCAGGTCTCCTCGCCCTGGCTCGTCTCGCTGCTCGCGATGGTGAAGCCGCGCACCATGTTGATCCCATCGGCGAGCAGGAAGCCCAGGCGACTGGGCGCGATCAGCAGCCTGCCCTTGCGCGAGAGCGACCATTCGGGCCGCTTGTCGTTGTCGGTCGTGACGCTGAGCACCAGGCTGCCATCAGGAGAGCTGGCATGGACGACCGGATTGGTCTCGGCTCTGGCCGAACCGACAGCGGGCATGGCCAGCGCTAGACAAGATAGCGCCGCCAGGCGCCAGGGCATTTTCATCAGGTCTCTCCCGTATCGATCCAAAGCGCGGCATGGGGAGGCAAGCTTTTGACTTTGCCCGCTTCCACATCCGCCTCTTGGGCAAAATTGACACTCGCCAGGACCCGCCCGCGCAAGCCAAGGTCGGCAGGCCAGGGCTGCTCCTCACCGCTGAAATTGAACACCGCCTGGACCTGCGACGCGCCCTTTGTCCGACGCAGGACAAGGCGTGTCTCGTCGGCCAGATCGACCGTGCAGTCACCGCTCATCAGCGTCGCCGTAGCCTTGCGCAACCGCAGCAGCGCGGTGGTCAGGCGCAGCAGCGAGGCCGGATCGGCGCTCTGCCGATCGACCGCACGCTCCCTATTCGCAGCACTCACTGGCAACCAGGGATCGCCCTGGGTAAACCCGCCATGCCCATCTTCGGCAACCCAGGGCAGCGGCGTGCGCACCCCATCGCGCGAGAGTGTAAGCGGCCAGTTCGCGATCGCCTCGGGGTCCTGAAGGCTCTCGAAGGGAACCTCGTCCTGCAACAGCCCGAGTTCCTCGCCCTGGTACACAATGAGATTGCCGCGCAGCGAAAAGAACAGCAGCGCCTTGAGCCGGGCGAAGGCCGCCCGATCCCCCTCATCGGCCCAGCGCGAGAGGGCGCGCGGGGCATCATGGTTCTCGAACGCCCAGCTTGGCCAGCCCGAGGCGACAGGCCCACTCCACGCCGATAGCGCGCCCGCCACCAGAGCGGGCGTTAACTGCGGCGCGTAGAGGAAATCGAAACCGTAAGCGCTGTCGAGCCTCTGCGATCCCTGGGTAAAGGCCTTCATTTCGGCCAGCGCGTTGCGCCCGCCCACTTCGGCAAGCGAGAACGTATCGGGATAGCTGGCGATCAGGGCCTGAAGACGCTCGATAAAATGGACGATGTCGGGGTGCGACTGGTTGTAGGTTTGCAGCTGGAAATCGAACGGACGCGTGCGCGGCTTGCCATCCTCGGGTGCGGGCGGATTGTCGCGCAACTGCGGGTCGTGCATCGTGAAGTTGAGCGCGTCGATGCGAAAACCCGAAACGCCCCGGTCGAGCCAGAACTTCGCCACCTCCAGCAGCGCCTCCTGCACCGCCGGGTTGTGGACGTTGAGCTGCGGTTGCTCCTTGAGGAAATTATGCAGGTAATACTGCCCCCGCCGCGCGTCCCAGCACCACGCTGGCCCCCCGAAGACCGATTGCCAGTTGCTCGGCGGCGAACCGTCGGGCCGGGCATCGGCCCAGACGTACCAGTCCGCGTGCGCGCTGGAACGGCTCGAGCGGCTGTCCTGGAACCAGGCGTGCCGATTCGACGTATGCGCGTAGACCTGATCGACGATCACCTTGAGCCCAAGCTCGCGCGCCCGCGCGACGAGGGCATCGAAATCCGCCAATGTTCCGAAGATCGGATCGACGTTGCAATAATCGGCGATGTCGTAGCCGAAGTCCGCCATGGGTGAGGTGTAGAACGGCGAAATCCAGATCGCATCGACGCCCAGCGCCGCGACATGATCGAGCTTCTGGGTGATCCCGGCCAGATCGCCGATGCCATCGCCGTTGCTGTCCATGAAACTGCGCGGGTAGATCTGGTAGATCGTCGCGCCAAGCCACCACGGCGTAACCGCCTGCGCGCTATCCTGGGCCGTGGAACCGTGTGAAGTCAATTTCATCGAACCTGACGTCCTCTTGTCGCAAGCCGCCATGCGGGGGGAAGGCGCATCATGGCAGGGCCTGGCAAACCGCGAAATCCAGACCGTCGAGACGAACCTCCAACGCGCCCGGTGCAATCGATTGTGTAGCACAGCCCTTCCCGCCGATCTGCGCAAAGCGCGTCGACTTCGGGTCAACGGCTACACGGCCTTGTAGCGGCTCGGTCGACGTATTGAAAACCAAGACAATTTCCCGGCCTGAATGCGGATCGAAACGCGATAGGGCGACCAGCCCCGCGCCTTGCGAGGGAACCGCGCGGACAAGGCTCTCCCCCTCCTGCAAGGCCGGGGTCGCACGGCGCAGACGAGCCAGGTCGGAAATGAAGCGGTAGAGCGGATGATCCGTTTCGAAATTGGCCGCACCCGCGGTCGTATCGGTTCCCAGCAGGGCTTCCTCGCGGAACTGCGCAACCTGCGAGGGGAACATGTCCTGACGCGAATCCTTGTCGCCCCCCGCCCCGACAAAGCCCTGTTCGTCGCCCGAATAGATCGTGGGCACGCCCCGCAAGGTCAGCAGCATCGCGTGCGCCAGCCGTACCCGGCGCAGCAGCTCTTCGCGCCCGATGCCCGGATTGCCCTTTTCCAGCAGCATGGCGATGCGGCCAGCGTCGTGGTTGCCCAGGAACGTGGGCAGTTGTCGCGCCGTGGCACTGCCGCCGGCGTAAAGCGTATCGTCGAGCGGCATACGCGCAAGGTCCTGTGCCTTGCCCCCGGCCGACAGCGCTTCGATCACCGCTGCGGCCAGACCAAAGTCGAGCACTGCCGGAAAGCCCGCATCGCGAGTCCACGAAGCCAGCAGCGCCGGATCGTATGTCTCAGTCGCGACTTCGCCGAAGATATGGAAGTTGGGAATGCCGTGGGCCGCCGCGCGCGCTTGCATCGCGGGGACAAAGGCGCGCCAGAACGCCGGGTTCACGTGCCGGGCGGTGTCGATGCGAAAACCGTCCACGCCAAAGCGATCGATCCAGCCGCCGTAAATCGCGATCATGCCCGCGACGACACGCGGATGTTCGGTCGCCAGATCATCGAGGCCGATGAAATCCCCGTACTGCGCGCTTTCACCGCTCCAGTTGGTATCGCCCCGGTTGTGGTAGTAGATCGGATCGTTGAGCCATTCGGGCACCTTTTCGTGCCGCTCGGCCTCAGGCACGATCGGGGTATAGGCGAAGGTGGGGTCGGTGAGCCGGGCCCAGTTCGCGGGCGAGGCGTCGCGGTCTCCCGCAAACCCGGCGTTGATTGCCGGACCCGAGGCATCGCCGCGGGTCGAGAAGGGGTAATCGGCCTTGGAGCGATAGGCGAAGCCCGCCTTCGCACCCTCGGCGTAAGTAATCACATCGGCCGTGTGGTTGACGATGATGTCCATGTAGACCTTCATGCCGCGCGCGTGCGCGGCATCGACAAAGGCCTTGAAATCGGCGTCGGCGCCAAGGTGCGGATCGACGTGGGTGAAGTCGGTGATCCAGTAGCCGTGGTAGCCCGCGCTTTCCTGCCCCGGCGCTCCCTGCACCGGCTTGTTGCGCAAGACCGGGCCAACCCAGATCGCGGTGGCGCCCAGCCCCTGGATATAATCGAGATGCTCGGTCAGTCCCTTAAGATCGCCACCGTGATAGAACGCCTTGTCGGTCGGATCGAACCCGGTGTGCAGGCGATCGCCCGAAAGCCCTCCCCGGTCGTTGGCGGGATCGCCGTTGGCGAAGCGATCGGGCAGGACGAAGTAGATCACCTCCTGCTCGGGACGGCGCGCGCGTAGTTGCTCCAGCTGGACGCTTGCCGCCGTACGCGCGTCATCGCGGGCCACTGCCGGGGTAGCGGCGAGCCCCAGCAGGGCAACGCCGAGCGAGACAGCCAGGGCTTGGATGGAAGAACAGGAACGCATCGCAATCCTCAAGACCGGTCGGAAGCACGAAGGGCAGGCACGGCGGGGCCGATGAAAGGGGCCGATGAAAAACGTACCGCCTTCGCACGGCCCCGCCGATGGCCCCGGTCCGGCAACAGGAGGAGGGTGTGCCGGGCCGGGACGCAAGAGGTAAGGCAAGGCGCGCGAGGCGCCTTGCGCGGTCAATGTCGATCAGAACTTGTAGGTGAAGCCCGCGAGGAAGCGGCGCCCGTAGCTCTGATAGTCGATAACCTGGCGCGAATCGCCCGGATTGGCGGTGATGAACGGCTCGTCGGTGAGGTTCTGCCCCTGAACGTAGAGCGAGAGCCCCTCAAGCGGGCTACCGGGCTGGAAATCGTACCCGATCTGCCCGTCGACGATCATCTCCTCGGCCGCGCGGCGCCGCACGCGGCTGGCCCCGAAGCCCGAGACTTCGCCCACGAAAGTCGAGCGATAGCGCACCGAACCGCGCATGTTGAAGCCCGCCTTCTCGAAATAGCCCGTGCCGTTGACGACCCACTTCGAATAGCCCGGCAGATCCTCCGCCGCGCCGCCCGGCGTCGGGGTGATGCGCGTCTTGGTATAGGCCACCGAACCGGTCACCCCGAACCCTTCGAGCGCGTCGACGAAGGCGTCGAACGGCAGCGTGGTCGCCAGTTCCACGCCATAGAGCTTGCCGCCCTTGCCGTTGATCGGAATGTTGAGCTGCGCGGTGTCCGAAATGGTGATGCCATCGCCGGGGCTCGGCAGCGCGAGCGAGGAGGTGGGCACCGTGACATCAAGGTTGTAGATGTAGCTCTTGAGGTCCTTCCAGTAGAACTGCGCGGCGACGTAGCCCTTCCGGGCAAAATACTTCTCGAAAGTGAGGTCGAGCGCGTTGGCGCGCCAGGGCCGCAGGTCCGGATTGCCCGACGAGCCGGTAACCTGCGCCACGTCGCCGGTGATCGTGTACCCCCAGCTGAGCGAGGCGCGCATGTCGTCGAGGCGCGGACGGATGATCTCGCGCGCCGCGGCAAAGCGGATCACGAAATCGCTCGGGAAGCGCAGCGAGAGGTTGAGGCTGGGCAGCACGTCGAGATAGCCCGTGCTTTCGTTGCGGGCCGAAGCGCCGATGTCGGGCGAACCGTTGGCGTTGGTGCCCAGGTAAACCGCGGTTGCGCCCTTCGAATTCTGGTCGGTCCAGTTGGCCTGCACGCCCACGTTGCCGGTCAGGACCGCCGAACCCACATCCGCATCGATGTTCGCCTGGGTATAGGCGGTCATGATCTTCTCGCGGATGGCGTAGGCCTTGACCACCACGTCGCCATAGGGGTTGGCGACAAGGTTGTAGACGCCCGCGTCGAGCAGCTTGAGCGGATCGTAGGCGACCATCGGACCGAGCCCGAGATAGCTGAGGTTGGTCGTGCCCATCCGCGCGTATTCGGGGATCGTGACCGAGACGGTGCCATCGGTGTTGTCCGCAAGGCCGAGGAAATATTCTTCGGGCACCAGCGACTTGGAGCGCGTGGTGTAGTTCCAGCCCGCCTGCAGCGAGCTGAACGGACCACCGCTCAGCTCCTTGCCGACCTCGACCCGGAACTGCCACAGCTCGTCGTTGATCTTGCGGTTGTTGTAGTAGCCGTCCTGCCCGCCGGTGATCGTCGTGCCGTCGGCCGCGACCTGCGTGCCCCCCCAGCCCTGCGGACTGGTCAGCTTGATGAGATCGTAGTCGCTGTAGTCGAGCTGGTGGGTGAAGGTGGTGCCCTTGGACGAGCTGGTAAAGCCGATGGTGTCGGTTGCCCCTTCGCCCGAACGGCCGGTGCCCGAATAGGTCTCCACCACCAGTTCGTTGCGGTCGGTGCGCGAATAGCTCACGTCGGCCATCGCGCTCCAGCCGTCATCGCCCTTCCAGGCGTTGTTCCAGCCGAACGAATAGAGCTTGGCGTGGCGCTGGAACACGTCGTTGCGCAGCACGCCCTTCACATCGCTGAACGAACCCTGGGTAATCAGCCCGTCCGACGCGGTCGAACCGTCGTCGAGGGTCGCGCTCGACCAGTAGAGCGGCAGTTCGATGCCGCGCTTGTACTGGTCGTCCTTGAAGTCGGAATAGAACCCGTCGAAGGTCGAGGTGAAGTTGGGCGACGGGCGCCATTGCAGCGTGCCGTTGAAGCCCATGCGTTTGAGCGTGGTCGACGTGACGTAGGACTTCGAACCGCCGATCACCTTTTCGCCGCTATCGGTATCGGCATAGCCCCAGGCGTTGAACTCCTCGACCTGATACG
Source organism: Novosphingobium organovorum (assembly GCF_022832435.1). Lineage (GTDB taxonomy): Bacteria > Pseudomonadota > Alphaproteobacteria > Sphingomonadales > Sphingomonadaceae > Novosphingobium > Novosphingobium organovorum. Next base: position 79,387 of record NZ_JALHLF010000003.1, read on the forward strand.
GTTCGTTGAGATAGCTGGCGCCCAGCGCGATGCCCAGCGTGTCGTTCGCAAACTGGTCGACGTAAAGCGCGTTGAAGCGATAGCCCTTGTCGCGCGAACCGGCGTTGAGTTTGCCCTGATCGGTGTACGTGCCGCGTGCGCCCACGCTGACGACGCGCTTGCCGGTATCGAGCGGGCGGATCGTGCGCATGTCGACGGTACCCGACAGGCCCTGCCCGATGAGACTGGCCATCGGCGTCTTGTAGACGTTGACCGCATTGACGATTTCCGAGGGATACTGGTCGTACTCGACCGCGCGGTTGTCGCCAGTGGAAGTCTGTTCACGCCCGTTGAGCAGCGTGGTCGAAAAATCGGGCGCGAAGCCGCGGATCGAGATCGCGTTCGACCGCCCGTTGACCCGCTGCGAGGTCAGGCCGGGCAGGCGTGCGATCGATTCCGCGATCGAGGCGTCGGGCAGCTTGCCGATGTCTTCGGCCGAAATCGATTCCACGATCTGCTCGGAGCGCAGCTTTTCGCCCACCGCGCTTTCAAGGCTGGCCCGGTATCCGGTGACGATGATGGTCTGGTCGCCGCTCAGCGGCTCGTCCGCCTCCTGCGCCCGTGCGCTTGCCGGCACCATGGCGACCAGGGCGCCGAAGAGGCCACTGGCCAGCCCGGTTGCCAGAGCGCTGCGCGAAAGTGCCGAATGCTTCAGAATGTCCCTGTGAAGCGTCATTGTCCGTGCCCTTTATGTTTACCGCTCGCCAATTGTGACCAGGCAGCGGCATCCTCCTCCAAAACAAGAGCCCGATGGTTGGCATCGCGACTCATCTCTTGCTTTGCGCTTAGACGGTGAAAGCGTTACGCATAATATGGCATACGTATACGTAGAGCGGAGTTAGTCCGTGGTGGTGTCCCATGGGACACATCAGGATTTCTGCGGTATCGGGGCGTTTGCGGCGCTTTCGCCGGCGCGCTTGCGAAGGGTGCGATGCCGCGGGGCTCAGCCTCGCAGGGAAGAGGACATAAAGGGAACATCGATGGGGCGAAAACCGTCCAACCGGCCTACGAGCTTCGATATCGCCTATCGGGCGGGGGTCTCTCAGCCCACGGTCAGCCGCGCGCTGCGCGGCAGCAAATCGATCAGCGAAGCCACGCGCAAACGGATCGAGGCCATCGCGCGCGAGCTCAACTATTCGGTCGACAAGAACGCCTCCTCGCTGCGCTCGCAGCGCTCGAACACGATCGCGCTGCTGTTCTTCGAGGAGGACACGCCCGACGACGCCAAGATCAACCCCTTCTTCCTCGCCATGCTGTCCTCGATCACCCGCCACTGCGCGAGCCGGGGGCTCGACCTGCTGATCTCCTTCCAGCGCATGGAGGACAATTGGCACACCCGTTACCTCGACAGCCACCGCGCCGACGGGCTGATCCTCCTGGGTTATGGTGACTATACGCTCTACCGCAGCCGCCTGCGCGAACTGGTCGACCACGGCACCCATTTCGTACGCTGGGGCGCGGTCGACGATCCGGCCTTCGGGGCGGCGATCGGCTCGGACAACCGGCAGGCGGGACTCATGGCGGGGGCGCATCTGATCGGACTGGGGCGGCGGCGCATCGCCTTCCTCGGCCAGGCCGACGAGCACTACCCGGAATTCGCCGAACGCTACGCTGGTCTGTGCGAGGCGCTGGAAGCCGCAGGGATCGCACCCGATCCGGCGCTGCGCCGGGACACGATCAGCCACGAGGCGCTCGGCCGCGCGGCGATGGAAGACATCCTGGCCAGCGGCACGCGCTTCGACGGCGTCTTCGCGGCGAGCGATCTCATCGCGCTTGGCGCCATGGCCGCACTGCGCGCCGCCGGGCTTTCCGCGCCCGAGGATGTGGCGCTGATCGGGTTCGACGATCTACCTGCGGCCGCAATGAACAGCCCGGCGCTGACCACCATCGCGCAGGACATGAAAGGCGCCGGTGAGCGCCTCGTGGAAACCCTGCTCGCCCGGATCGAGGATCGCGAGCCCCCTTCCCCGCTGCTCGAAACGCGCCTCGTCCTGCGCGAAAGCGCGCCTGAATGCCCTGCGTGAAAGCGCGCCTGAACCGGGGACCTAGGTATTCGTATGCATGTTGCACTGGCGCGCGCGCCGTGCGACCCGAACGGGACCGAACGATACGGCGTGCAAGGGCACACGAACGCCGAGGCAAGAGGGAAAGGAACCAGGGGGCATGGCCAGGGCCGAAGCGTCACACCCGCACGAGGATAACCATGCAGCCAGTCCGATCGAAAAACCCCGCCAGAACTGGCTGGGGCTCGGCGCGATCAGTTTCGGCTTTTTCGGCATCCAGGTGGGCTTTGCGCTCCAGAACGCGAACATGAGCCGGGTCTTCCAGTCGCTCGGTTCCTCGATCGACGATCTGGCCGCGCTGTGGGTTGCCGCACCGCTGACCGGATTGCTGGTCCAGCCGGTGGTCGGCCACCTGTCCGACCGCACCTGGCTTGGCCGCTTCGGACGGCGGCGCCCCTACTTTCTCGCAGGGGCGGTGCTCGCCGCGCTGTCGCTGGTCGCCATGCCCGCCAGTTCCGGGCTGCTCATGGCCGCGCTGCTGCTCTGGACGCTGGATGCCAGCCTCAACGTGTCGATGGAGCCGTTTCGCGCCTTCGTCGGCGACATGTTGCGCAAGGACCAGCACACGAGCGGCTACGGTGTGCAGACCGCCTTCATCGGCGCGGGCGCGGTGATCGGTTCGCTGTTTCCCTACCTGCTCGATCATCTGGGCATTGCCAACACCGCAGCCGATGGCGCGCTGCCCGATACGGTGCGCATCAGCTTTCGCATCGGCGCGCTGCTGCTGCTTGGCGCGGTGCTCGTCACGGTGTTTTCGACGCGGGAATATTCGCCCGAGGAACAGGCCCGCTTTGCCGGGACCCAAACCACCGAGGGGCCCGATGAAGCGCAGGCCCGCCTTGCCGCGCGCCCGGTCCATTCGGGCCTGCGCTGGGTCGCGGCGGGCGCCATGGTGGCGCTCGGCGTCGCGCGCTGGAACCTCGAGAAGGAAGTCTATCTCCTCGCGGCGCTGCTCGCCGCCTATGGCCTGGCGGTGATGGGCGCGATCATGCTGGCGCGCAAGGGAATTTCCGCCAGTCTCCTGACCGGCATCGTCGGGGACTTCGCCGGGATGCCCGCGCTGATGAAGCGTCTCGCGGTGGTCCAGTTCTTCAGCTGGTCGGCGCTGTTCATCATGTGGATCCACACCACGCCGGTGGTCGCCGCGGTTCACTTTGGCGCCCGCGATCCGGCGAGCGCGGCCTACCAGGCGGCGGGCAACTGGGTCGGCGTGCTGTTCTCGGTCTACAACGGCGTGGCCGCGCTGGCTGCGCTGCTGCTCCTGCCCCCGCTGTCGCGGCGTTTTGGCGCGGTGCGAACGCACGCGTTGTGCCTGACCCTGGGCGCCCTGGGTTTCGGCGGCTTTCTCATGGTGCACGATCCCGACTGGCTGGTAGCTTGCGAGATCGGCATCGGCATTGCCTGGGCCTCGATCCTGGCCATGCCCTACGCGATCCTGGCGAGCAGCCTGCCGCAGCACAAGCTTGGCATCTACATGGGGCTGTTCAATGTCTTCGTAGTGCTCCCCCAACTGCTTGTCGCCACCATCATGGGTACGATCATGAAGGCGTTCTTTCCCGGCAGCCCGATCTGGACCATGGCCTTTGCGGCGGCCAGCCTGCTGATCGCCGCGCTCGCCGCCTTGCGCGTGGGAGCCGATAGCCGCTAGAGCGGTTTTCGATCAGATTGCATCAGATCTACCGCTCTAGACTTTTGTTTTGACACATTTTCTGAACCGTCAGGTGATTCCACCTGACTGGAAAATGCTCTAGGGCGCCGCAATGTTATCGCTCCTGCCGTCCATCGCGCTCGCCCTTGCAGCGCCATCCGCGCCCGGTCACGCCATTTCCGGTCACGCCNCGCCGCAATGTTATCGCTCCTGCCGTCCATCGCGCTCGCCCTTGCAGCGCCATCCGCGCCCGGTCACGCCATTTCCGGTCACGCCGAGGTTGTGACCTCGCCCGAAGCGCTCCCCGCCACGCACGAGCGCGTGCGCGTGTTCCTGGGCGGCACTATCGACATGGGTAGCGCGCCCGACTGGCAAAAGCAGATGATCGCGGCCCTCGACAACGAGAACGTCGTCATCCTCAACCCGCGCCGCGCCGACTGGAACCCGGCCTGGCGCCCCGAGGCGGACGAACCGAACTTTCGCCAGCAGGTCGAATGGGAGCTGGCCGCGCTCGACAGCGCGGACGTGATCGTACTCTATCTCTCGCCCGGTTCGAAAAGTCCGGTCAGCCTGCTCGAAATGGGGCTCCATGCGCGCTCGGGCAAACTGATCGTGCTGTGCCCGCAAGGGTACTGGCGCAAGGGCAACGTCGATATCACCGCCGCGAAATACGGGGTCGAGCAAGTCGACGACCTCGCCGCCCTGATCGCCGCCACCCGTCGCCGGATCGCCTCGCTCGAACAGCGCTGAGCGCCGCCCGTCAGGAACCGGGCGCGAGTTTCTCCACCGAAACCGGGTGAAGCGGCGCGCCGGTCTTTGCAAAGGCGGTCAGGTTGCCGAGCGTCGTTGCCGCGATGGCGCTCATCGCCTCGCGCGTGAAGAAACCCTGGTGCCCGGTGATCAGCACGTTGGGAAAGGTCATCAGTCGCACGAAGATGTCGTCGCGGATCACGGTGTCGGATAGGTTCTCGAAGAACAGGTCGCCCTCCTCTTCGTAGACGTCGAGCCCGACATGGCCGATCTTCCCACTCTTGAGCCCGGCGATCACCGCGCGCGCGTCCATCACCGCCCCACGCGAGGTGTTGATGAGCATGACCCCCGGCTTCATCCGCGCGATGGCTCCGCGCCCGATCAGGTGGTGCGTCGCGGGTGTCAGCGGGCAATGCAGGCTTATGATGTCGCTCTGCCCCAGCAACTGGTCGAGCGCGACGTAGCGCCCACCAAGCACGGCAAGCTCGTCCGCAGGCGCCGGGTCACTCGCCAGCACGTCGCAGCCGAAACCTTTGAGGATGCGCGCCACGTTGAGCCCGATCCGCCCGGTGCCCACGATGCCCGCCGTCTTGCCGCGCATGTCGAAGCCGAGCAGCCCGTCGAGCGCGAAATTGCCCTCGCGCACCCGCGCATAGGCCTTGTGGATGCGCCGGTTGAGCGAAAGCATCAGCGCAACCGCGTGTTCGGCAATGGCGTCGGGCGAATAGGCCGGCACCCGCGCCACCGCGATACCGAGGCGCGCCGCAGCCCCGAGATCGACATTGTTGAAGCCCGAACAACGCAGCGCGATCATCTTCACGCCGTGATGCGCCAGAACCTCGAGCTGCGCCTTGCCCAGTTCGTCGTTGACGAAGGCGCAGACCGCCTCGGCGCCCTTGGCGAAGGGGGCAGAATGGCGCGTCAGGCGGGTGTCGAAATAGGTAAGATCGAGTGGACCGCCCGCCTGCGCGTTCGCCGCGTCAAGAAAGCGGCGGTCGTAGGAGCGGGTACTGTAGACGACGACCTTCAAGCGCCGGTCTCCTCAAGCCTGGGGTTCCAGACTGCGATCGTACCAAGCGCGCTGCATCGCACAAGCGCTGCGTTGCAGCGGCGAAGATCGGCGGCTACCCTGCAGGCGAACCACAAGGACGAGAGGAAGGATGCCCGGCGTGCCCCAAGGCGCAGGAAACCCTCAGGACCCGCCCGCCTGGCACAGTCTGGACAGTGCCCTCGTGCGCGATCGGCTCGACGCTCCCGCGCAAGGCCTGCCCAGCAAGGAAGCGCAGGACCGGCTCGCACGCAGCGGCCCCAATCGCCTTCCCGCTCGCAAGCCGCCCAGCCCGCTGTGGCGCTTTCTCGCGCAGTTCAACAACGCGCTGATCTATTTCCTGCTGGCCTCCGCGCTCGCCGCGCTGGTGCTCGATCACGCGGTTGATGCCGGGGTCATCCTCGCCGTCGTTCTCATCAACGCCGCGGTCGGCGTGCTGCAGGAGGGCAAGGCCGAAAAGGCGCTGGCGGGAATGGAAGCCCTCGTCGGCGAGCACGCCCTTGCGCTGCGCGACGCCGAGCGCGCGAAGATCACGGCCGAAACGCTGGTGCCCGGCGACACGGTGCTGATCGAGGCGGGCGACCGGGTCCCGGCCGACTTGCGCATCGATCAGGCCCGCGCGCTGGCGATCGAGGAGGCCGCGCTCACTGGCGAATCGCTTCCCAGCGACAAGCGGACCGATCCTGTCGCGCGCGAAGCCCCGCTCGCCGAACGCTCCTCAATGGCCTATTCGGGAACGCTGGTGGTGCGCGGGCAGGCGCGCGGGATCGTCGTGGCGACAGGTGTGCACACCGAGATCGGCCGCATCGGTGCGTTGCTCCAGTCGGTGCCTCGCCTCGTCACCCCGCTGCTGCGCCAGATCGACCGCTTCGGCTCGCTCCTCACGCTGGTGATCCTCGTCGGCAGCGTGGCGCTGTTCGCCTTTGCCGTGCTGGCGCGCGACTACCCCTGGGTCGAGGCTCTGATCGCGGTCGTGGCGCTGGCGGTGGGCGCAATCCCCGAAGGGCTGCCCGCAGTCATCACCATCACGCTCGCCATCGGTGTCCAGCGCATGGCCCGGCGCAAGGCGGTGATCCGCAAGCTCCCCGCGGTCGAGACGCTGGGGGCAACCTCGGTCATCTGCACCGACAAGACCGGCACGCTGACCCGCAATGAAATGACCGTGACACGGCTGTTCACCCCGCTTGGCGAGTGGTGGGTGAGCGGCAGCGGCTATGCTCCCGAAGGCGAGGTTTCGCCGGGTGATGGAAATCCGGGCGCCCCGAGCGAGGAAGCGCTGGGCGCGCGCCACGAACTCATCGCCTGCGCCGCGCTCTGCAACGATGCGCGGCTGCGTCACGATGCGGCCCGCTGGAGCGTGCTGGGCGATCCGATGGACGGCGCTCTCCTCACACTGGCGGCCAAGGCGGGAGAGGACAGCGCCACACTGACCCGGCTGTGGCCGCGGATCGACGCGATCCCCTTCGATGCCGCCTACCGATTGATGGCAACGCTCCACCGCGCCCAGGACGGGACACGCTGCGCGTTCATCAAGGGAGCCCCCGAGGCCATCCTCGCGCTGTGTCCCGATGGCGGCGCCGATCCCCACTGGCCAACGGTGATCGAGCGCACCGCGAGCGAGGGCGAACGCCTGCTCGCCTTCGCCCGGATCGATCTTCCTGCGGAAACGGTCGCCTTCGATCTGGCCACGCTTGGCGGTGCACGCCTGCTCGGCCTCATGGCCTTCGTCGATCCCCCGCGCGAAGAAGCGCGCCGCGCGATCGCGCAGTGCCGCTCGGCAGGCATCGCGGTCAAGATGATTACCGGCGACCATGCCGCCACCGCGCTGGCCATTGCCCGCCAGCTCGATCTCGCGCCCGAACCAAAGGCGCTCACCGGCGCCGAAATCGAAGCGATGGACGATGCCGAATTGCGCCGCTTAGTACCTGAAACCAGCGTGTTCGCCCGCTCCAGCCCGGAACACAAGCTGCGCATCGTGCGCGCGCTTCAGGCCCATGGCCTGACCGTGGCGATGACCGGTGACGGCGTGAACGACGCGCCCTCGCTGCGCCAGGCTGACGTGGGCACCGCGATGGGACGCAGCGGCACCCAGGCCGCGCGCGAGGCGGCCGGGATGGTCCTGCTCGACGATAATTTTGCCTCGATCGTGGCCGCCGTGCGCGAGGGCCGCACCGTCTACGACAATATTCGCAAGGTCATCGCCTGGACCCTTCCCACCAACGGCGGCGAAATCCTCGCCGTGGTGATCGCCATCGCGCTCGACCTGGCCCTCCCGATGAGCGCGACGCAGATCCTGTGGATCAATCTCGTCACCTCGGTCACGCTCGGCCTGGTTCTGGCGTTCGAACCCGCCGAACCGGGCATCATGGAGCGGCCTGCGCGCGCGCGCGATGCTCCGCTCCTGTCGGGCTTCATCGCCTGGCGGGTCGGCGTGGTCTCGGTGCTCTTCGCTGTGGCCTTGCTGGGCGTCTACGGCGTCTCGCGCCGCGCGGGCGATCCGCTCGAGGAGACGCGCACGCTCGTCGTCAACATGCTGGTAATCGCCGAAATCTTCTACCTGTTCAACGTGCGCTACATCCACGTCCGCTCGTTTTCGCTGCGCGGCCTGCTGGGGACACCCGCCGTGCTGGGCGCGATCGGCGCGGTCACCGCTGCGCAGATCGCCTTCACCTATTTCGCGCCCTTGCAGGCGATCTTCCATACCCGCGCGGTTTCGCTTGGAGATGGCGCGGGCCTGATCGCCATCGGGTTTGTCCTGTTCGTCTTGCTGGAACTGGAGAAGATCGCGCTGCGCCGCCTGCGCTGGTTCGACGATCTCATCTGAACGGGCAGATTCTGCCCAGCGAATGCACCATTTCCGTACGCGTTGCCGGGATCGTATGGCGCGATAGTGTGTTATCGTTGCGGCGCCTGATCGGGTTCAAGGATCACACGGTAAAAAGGCAAGACGAAAAAGGGGGGCTAGCGGTGGGCACAGCCATCGGCGAACACGGAATGATCGGCGATACCCGTACACGCGGTTTCGTTGATGGTGAGGCCGTGCTGCGGCGCATCGGCTGGGAGGCCCGTTCCACGCTTCCGCGCTCGGTCGACGCCGCAGGCTGGCCCGATGGCCTGTCGGCGATCGAGCTTGATGGCGCACGCCGCGTGGCACAAAGCTATCGCGCCGGAACGACGATCCTCGACACCTATTTCTCCGGGCCAGAGGGCGCGCTCAAACTGACCGACTTCATGCCGGTCGAGACGCCGTCGGTGGACACTCTGGCCGCCGGGCACGATGCGCGAACCGTCCTTGCCCGCGTCGTGCGTTTCCTTACCGGCACGCGCGGCTCGCTCTGCGGCACCCTCACCTTTGCGCGGCCCGTTGGTGGTGCGTCGATGCACAGACAAGGGCCGGCGGCCTGGTCGATCGACCAGGACCCGCTGGTGATACACATCGAAGGCGCGCAGGGGCTCACGCAGGACGCGCAAGGGCTGCACATGGCGTTCGCGCTCAAGGCGGGCGAACAGGCGCACTTGGCGATCACGTGCGCCTGCACCGAGCCCGCTTTTCCAGGAACCTCGCTTTCTGCCGCCCGCAAAGCGCTGGCGCAGTGCGATGCCTATTGGCGCAGCGGCGACCATTCCGCCTGAGAGCCGGCCCGGCAGAGACATGCGGGAGCGGCATGAAGGAGGAGCAGTGTCCCGACCTGCATCACCCTTGGCCATGAACTGTCGCACGCCGGCAGGATGATGCGCGGTCGCTCGCTGGTCGGGGTGGTGGGCAAGACCGCACTGCCTGCCTATAGCGCCAGCGTCCCTGGCACCGGTTACCAGATCATGGTCGATATCGAACATATCGAAACGGTGGGTTTCCGGTCTACGCAGTGGGTGCTGCGCGACCCGGATGTGATCACCGAGAACCAGATGCGCGCCGAACACCGCCTACCGCCTCGGGTAAACTACTGAGGATTTTCTGGGCGCGGCCTGTCAGGACATGGGATAAGCCGATCGCCCAATCCAGCCCCGCCAGCACCGATCACGCGGTAACTTTTCGTTATCGAGGTTACTTTTCCATCCTTACGATCGCTCAGCGGCGCGAGACTCACCCTCGTACCGCGCTCGTGCAAGACGCCTTACCTTGCGCCGCAGCACGCCCCCTGACGGAGCGTGAAGCCCCGATTCCCATCAAAAATCGCGCACCTGGCCGCAATGCGATCGATTGTCTTTGATCGAGGACATTGCACGGCACCATTTCGGGTTCCATGATCCGCTTCGCCCCCCGCGCGTTGCTCGCCGGCACGCGCTGCTATCCAAGCGGAGCGTGTTGATGAATTTCCCCGCGAATGTGCCCGGCGTTGCCGCCACGGGCGTTCCTGCCGCCGCTTCTTCCGCCAGCCCCCCCATCCCCACCGCGCCTGCGCGTTCCGGCCGCTGCGATCCGCCCAATCCGCGCGAGCCGCTGGACGGGATTGCTCAGACGCTTGACCGCTCGGCGACCGCCGCCATCGCACAGATGACCGGCGGACTTTCCCCGGCAACGATGATGCTCGCCGCCACCGACTGGGCGATCCATCTCGCCACCGCGCCCGGCAAACAGATGCAGCTTGCCGCCAAGGCAATGGGCAAGTCGATGCGCCTGTTCGACTATGCGCTTCGCGCCAGCCACGAACTTGGCGGCCCCACCGGTACGGCCGAGCCGGCGTGCCCGGTCGTCGCACCGCTCGCGCAGGATCACCGTTTCGACGCACCCGAATGGCACCAGGCCCCCTATAACGTGATGACGCAGGCCTTCCTGCTCAACCAGCAATGGTGGCAGGCGGCGACGACCGGCATCGGCGGTGTCTCCCGGCATCATGAGGACATGGTCTCCTTCGCCGCACGCCAGATTCTCGACGTGATGGCCCCGACCAATTTCATCGCGACCAACCCCGTGCTCCAGAAACGCATCGCCGAGACCGGGGGCAAGTGCCTGGCTGATGGCCTTGGCTTTTTCCTCGACGACCTTCGCCGCGAACTGACCGGCGCGGCGCCAGCGGGAACCGAGCGCTTCGTGGTGGGCGAGAACATCGCCACCGCCAAGGGCACCGTGGTCTATCGCAACCGCCTGATCGAGCTGATCCAGTACGCCCCCCGTACCGAGACCGTGCGCCCCGAACCGGTGCTGATCGTGCCCGCGTGGATCATGAAATACTACATCCTCGATCTTTCGGCGACCAACTCGCTGGTCAACTGGCTGACAGGCCAGGGCTACACCGTCTTCATGATCTCCTGGCACAACCCTTCGGGCGAGGATCGCGAGCTTACGCTCGACGATTACCGCCGGATGGGTCCCATGGCCGCGCTCGACGCGGTCGAGGCGATCACCGGGGCGGAAAAGATCCACGCGGCGGGCTATTGCCTGGGCGGTACGCTGCTCTCGATCACCGCCGCCGCAATGGCTGGCGAAGGCGACACGCGATTGGCGAGCGTCACCCTGCTCGCCGCGCAGACCGAATTCAGCGAGCCGGGCGAACTGGGCCTGTTCATCGATGAGAGCCAGCTCCACGTCCTTGAAAACATGATGTGGAGCCGGGGCTATCTCGAAAGCGGGCAGATGGGCGGCGCGTTCCAGATCCTGCGATCGAACGACCTCATCTGGTCGCATGTACTCGAAACCTACCTCATGGGCGAACGCGCGCCGATCAACGACCTCATGGCGTGGAACGCGGACGGCACGCGGATGCCCTTTGCCATGCACAGCGAATACTTGCGCGCGCTGTTCCTGCACGATGACCTTGCCGAAGGGCGCTTCCGGGTCGACGGACGGGTGATCTCGCTCGAGGCGCTGCGCGCGCCGATGTTCGTGGTCGGGACCGAGCGCGACCATGTCGCGCCCTGGCACTCGGTATATAAAATTCACCTCCTCTCCAGCGCCGAAGTTACTTTTGTCCTGACGAGCGGCGGGCACAACGCGGGGATCGTTTCGGAACCGGGCCATCCACGCCGCCACTTCCGCATCGCCACGCGCGCCGAGGATGCCCCCCCGATCGCCGCCGAGGAATGGGTCGAGCGCGCCACGCCGATGGGCGGTTCGTGGTGGACGCAGTGGGGCGCCTGGCTCGACGCCCGCTCGGGCGAACCCGTGCCGCCGCCGATGATCGGCAACGCCGCCAGGGGCTACCCGCCACTTTGCCCGGCCCCAGGGCGCTACGTGCTCGAAAAATAACGGAACTTTTCATGACCAATGCCCCCCAGTCCGCCCCCGCGATGATCGAGAACCGCACGTTCGAGGAAATCGCCGTCGGCGACAGCGCAAGCGTGGTCCACACCCTGACCCAGCGCGACATCCACCTCTTCGCGCTCGTTTCGGGCGACGTGAACCCCGCGCACGTCGATGTCGAGTACGCGCAGAGCGACATGTTCCACCACGTCATCGCCCACGGCATGTGGGGGGCGGGGCTGATCTCGGCCGTGCTCGGCACCGAGCTGCCCGGTCCCGGCACGATCTACCTCGGCCAGTCGCTGCGCTTCACGCGGCCCGTCGCGCTGGGCGACACGATCACCGCGACGGTCACCGTCAAGGAGCGCAACCCCGAGAAGAAGCGCCTCCTGCTCGACTGCGCCTGCACCAACCAGAACGGCGAGACGGTGATCACCGGCGAGGCCAACGTCATCGCGCCGAGCGAGCGGGTCTGCCGTCCGCGCGTGGCGCTGCCGGACATTCGCCTGTCCGACCACAGCCAGTACGCCCGGCTGATCGAGGCCGCCAAGGGCGGCGCGAACGCCCCCTGCGCGGTCGTCCACCCCTGTTCCCCCAGCGCCATCGCTGCGGCCTGCGAGGCGGCCGAGGCGGGTTTCATCGCGCCGATCCTGATCGGCCCCGAAGCGCGGGTGAAGGCCTCGGCGCAAGCGGCGGGCAAGGACATCTCGGCCTACCGTCTGGTCGACAGCGAACACAGCCACCACTCGGCCGAGCGCGCGGTCGAGCTGGTCCGCGCGGGCGAGGCGCTGCTCATCATGAAGGGTTCGCTCCACACCGACGAGCTGATGGGCGCGGTGGTCGCGCGCGGATCGGGGCTGCGGACCGAGCGGCGCATCAGCCACGCCTACGTCATGGACGTGCCCGGCCATGGCGAGCCGATCATCATCACCGACGCGGCGATCAACATCGCGCCCACGCTCGAGGAAAAGGCCGACATCGTGCGCAACGCGATCGATCTTGCCCATGTCATCGGCAAGGACCAGCCCAGGGTCGCGATCCTGGCCGCGGTCGAGACGGTAAATCCGGCGATGCCCGCGACGCTCGACGCCGCGGCGCTGTGCAAGATGGCCGATCGCGGGCAGATCACCGGCGGCCTGCTCGACGGCCCGCTCGCCTTCGACAACGCGGTGAGCGAGGCCGCCGCGCGCGAGAAGGGCATCGTCTCACCGGTCGCGGGCAAGGCCGACGTCTTCGTCGTGCCCGATCTCGAGGCGGGCAACATGCTCGCCAAGCAGCTGACGTTCCTCAGCGATGCGGATGCGGCGGGCATCGTCCTTGGCGCGCGGGTGCCGATCATCCTGACCAGCCGGGCGGACAGCCTGCGCACCCGCCTCGCCTCCTCGGCGCTGGCGGTGCTGATGGCCCGCGCCGCCACGATGGCCGCGCCCGGCCTCAAGCCGTGAGCGAACCTGCCAAAGCCGTCGTCAGCCTCAACTCAGGCTCGTCGAGCATCAAGTTCGGCGTCTACCGGCTCGACGCGGAGCATCGCCCGATCCACTCGGCAGGCGGAAAGTTCGAGAAGATCGGCATCGCGCCCTCGCTGCGCATCGCCACCGACACCGGCGAGGTCCTGCTCGAAAAGAGCTGGAGCGACGGCGCCGGGTTGACCCACGCCGACCTGCTCGATTTCCTGTTCGACTGGGCGCATGACCATGTCGAGCCGCATTCGATCGCCGCGATCGGCCACCGCGTGGTTCATGGCGGCACGCGCTTCGTCACGCCCCAAAGAGTGACGCCGGACCTGCTCGACGAGTTGGAAACGCTTGCGCCGCTCGCACCGCTGCACCAGCCGCACAACCTCGTCGCGATCCGCACGCTGCAGCGCCTCGCCCCCGATCTGCCGCAGGTCGCCTGTTTCGACACCGCGTTCCACCACGCCCGCCCCGAGGTCGCCACGCGCATGGCGATCCCGCGCGAGCTGCACGCGAGCGGCATCCGGCGCTATGGCTTTCACGGCCTTTCCTACGAATATATCGCGCGCAAGCTGGCGCAGATCGATCCCGTGCTGGCGAGCGGGCGGGTCATTGCGGCGCACCTGGGCAACGGGGCGAGCCTCTGCGCGATGCTCGGGGGACGAAGCGTGGACACCACGATGGGCTTCACCGCGCTCGACGGGCTGATGATGGGCACGCGCTGCGGACAGCTCGATCCGGGTGTGGTGCTGCATCTGCAGCGCCAGATGGGCTACAGCGCCGAGGCAGTCGAAGCGATGCTCTACAAGCATTCCGGTCTGCTGGGCGTATCGGGTATTTCGAGCGACATGCGCGTGCTCGAAGCCGACCCGAGCGCGGCGGCGAAGGAGGCTATCGAACTCTTCACCTACCGGGCCGCGCGCGAGGCCGGGGCGCTCGCCGCGTGCCTCGAAGGGCTCGACGGGCTCGTCTTCACCGCCGGGATCGGCGAGAATGCCCCCGCCGTGCGCCAAGCCATCTGCCAGCGGCTCGCCTGGCTCGGCATCACGCTCGACGAGGCGGCCAATGCGGCGGGCGCGCCCGTCATCAGCACGCCCGAAAGCCGTGTCACGGTGCGCGTGCTGCCCACCGACGAAGAGCGCATGATCGCGCTGCACACCGTCCGCCTGCTAACCGGAGCCTGAGCCTATGCCCCCCCTCGTCGATCTCACCGGAAAACGCGGCCTTGTCATCGGCATCGCCAACGAACATTCGATCGCGGCGGGCTGCGCCGAGGCATTCGCCCAGGCCGGCGCACGGCTTGCCGCGACCTATCTCAACGACAAGGCACAGAAATGGGTCGCGCCGGTAACCGAGAAGCTGGGCATCGAATGGACCGCCCCGCTCGACGTGCGCGAGCCCGGCCAGCTCGAGGCCCTGTTCGAAGAGGTCCGGGCGCGGTGGGGCGGGCTCGACTTCCTGCTGCACTCGATCGCGTTCGCCCCGCGTGAGGACCTGCACGGGCGCGTGGTCGACTGCTCGGCCGAGGGTTTTGCCCTGGCCATGGATGTCTCGTGCCATTCGTTCCTGCGCATGGCCAGACTGGCCGAGCCGCTGATGAACGAGGGTGGCGCGCTGTTGTGCGTGACGTTCTACGGCTCCGAACGGGTGGTCGAGCATTACAACCTGATGGGCCCGGTCAAGGCCGCGCTCGAAAGCACCAGCCGTTACATGGCCGCCGAACTCGGCCCCAAGGGCATTCGCGTCCACGCCATTTCGCCGGGCCCGATCGCGACGCGCGCGGCCAGCGGGATCGATCGTTTCGACGAACTGCTCGAACGCTCGGCCGACCATGTGCCGGTGCATGAGCGGGTCGAAATCGCCGATGTCGGAGCGCTCGCCGCGTTCCTCGCGAGCCCCGCCGCGCGGCGCATCACCGGCACGGTGATCCCGGTCGACGGCGGCGAGCACATCCTGGGATAGCGACGAGAGCCCCGCCCGATAGTTCAGGCCGCGCTGCGCGAGGCCCGCGCGCTTGCCTGAACGACCTGATCGCGCCCTTGCGCCTTGGCCCGGTAAAGCGCCGCATCGGCGGTCTGCACCAGCGTTGCATAAGTGCAGTGGTCGGGCGCGGTGGCGATGCCGACCGAGACGCTGACCGGCGCGAGCCGTTCGCCGTGGTGGGCGATTTGCAGTCCGGCAATCCGCGCGCGCAAATCCTCGGCGCGCAGCTGCGCCTGTTCGGCGCTGGCGCCTGGCAGCATGACCAGAAACTCCTCGCCGCCATAGCGGAAGACCTGCGTGTTCTCGCGCGTTGCCTGGCGCAGCACCGCGCCGACCTCGCGCAGCACCGTATCGCCCGCCTCGTGGCCGTGGCTGTCGTTGATCCGCTTGAAATGGTCGATGTCGATCATCAGGCACGACAGCGCGGTGCCCATGCGTTCGGCGTCGATCAGCCGGGTACGCAGCACCGCGTCGAGCTGGCGGCGGTTGGGCAGCCCGGTCAGGGCGTCGGACATCGCCATGTCCTCGAGCGTCTCACGCAGTTGCAGGTTGGCGAGCGCGAGGCTGATGTTCTCGGCCAGGATCTGGAGATAGACTTCGGAGACCCGCGCGTGCGGATCGGCCGCGCGGAATTCGAAATAGAGCAGACCCAGCGTCTTGCGCTGCGCCATCAGCGGCAGGCACAGCGTGTCGGGTATCGCCCCGTCCGCATGGTCGACATGCTCGCACGGCACGTCGATCGCCTCGCCCGAGGGGCGGTGCGGCATCCCCCGGCGCAGCGCCCAGCACGACAGCGGTGAGAATTCGGGCCGCGAATGCGCAGGCTCGAGCCAGTTGCACGCTTCCACCATCGCGTTGCTCGCAGGATCGGCGAGATAGAGCCGCCCGGCGAGCCCCGGCGCGATTTCGGGCACGAAGCGCTGCACCACGTCGCGCAAGTTGAGCAGCGTGTCGCAGCCCTGCATCCGCTGGGTCATGCGCGCGAGGAGGTCACGCACCGCCCGGTCGGCGTCCTGTTCAGCAGTCAGGCGCTGGCGCTCGATCCCGTTCTCGCGAAAGATGCGGATCGCCTGGGCCATGTCGCCGATCTCGTCGATCTCGTCATAGGCCGGGGGCTCGACCCCGAAATCCTGCGCGGCAAGCCGGTTGACGACGTCGGAGA
The DNA here is from genome assembly GCF_022832435.1 of Novosphingobium organovorum. GTDB lineage: Bacteria > Pseudomonadota > Alphaproteobacteria > Sphingomonadales > Sphingomonadaceae > Novosphingobium > Novosphingobium organovorum. The sequence goes on from NZ_JALHLF010000003.1 coordinate 95,715, forward strand.
GGCGCACCACCGGGCGCAGCACCCGGCGCTTGAACACGAAATAGAGCACGCACAGGAACAGGAAGCCGGTAATCGCCAGCATCGCCTCGGACATCGAGCGCCACAGGCGGGAAATGCGGATGGCCTCGGCGATCTCGATCTCGGTGCGTTCGTCGAGCTGGTCCTGAAAACGTTCGACCGAGGTGCGCGCACGATCAAGTTCGCGCTCGTATTCGGCCCCGAACAGGATCTGGCGGGCGCGGCGTTCCTCGCCGCGGGCATGGGCCGCGAGCGCTTCTGCCTGCTCGTCGTGGAGCGCATCGGCCCACGTCATCGCATCGCGCAGGATCGCGAGCTCATCGCCCCGCGCGCCGGCATCGCCCAGCGCACGGATGTGCTTTTCCGCATCGCTCAGTTCGGCCAGCTCGCGCTTGTAGAGCACCGCATACGTCGGATCGCCGGTGTTGAGATACTGGCGCGCGCGGTCGGTCAGGCCCGAAACACGCTCTTCGAGATGCTCGGTCGCCTGGTCGAGCGCAAAGCGCTGCGCGACAGCGCTGCGCTCCGCTTCCTGCGCCGATGCGGCGAGCAGCATGGTCGTCCCCGAGACGAGGGTGAGAACGAGGGTGGCCCCGTAGGCCCAGTTGGTAATTGTGGCGAGACGCATGATGGAGTGGCCTATAGCAGCCCAAGTCTAAACGTTGCGCTAAGTCGATCGCCCTTAGCACCTTCAGAATTTCGCTTACCAAATCGGTGGCGATCCCACCCGGTTGCCTTTTGCCCATTGGCAAGGGGGCGCTGTGCGTCTAGGAGCCCGATCCGGACGCCGTGGAGGACCCCTTCACGGCGCGCCAGACATGCGCCGGTGCCCGAGAGGGCTTAATTCGGGAACACGGTGAGGGAACCGGGCACGATGCCTGGCCCCCAAATCCGAGGCTGTCCCTGCAACTGTAAGCGGCGAGCGCGATGCGTAGGCGTCTTTTTTCGGACCGACCGGAAAAGGAAGCAGCCACTGGACCCAGCACAGCGATGTGCGCCGGGCCTGGGAAGGCATGCATCAAGCTTTGACCCGCGAGCCAGGAGACCTGCCAGCGCCTTGTCGCTCTTGCCGCGATCCAGGGGGTGATCATGGCACGGTGTGTTTTTCCGTCTGAGCGACGAACCGATGCGGCCGGGGCCGCACGGCTTCGTGCTGCGCGGACGTCATGCGCCCGTCCGCCGGTACGTGGCCGACCGTTCGTTCGTCTGCCTCGGCGCCCTTGTCCGGGTCCGTTGCGCCGGTTCGTATCGGTACGCCCCGCCTGAAGTTGCTCAGGCGCCGGGGCCAACCCATGACGACCAATTTCCGTTTTGCCGCCACCAGCGCGCTTGCGCTCGCGGCGATCACCGCCACCGTCGCCGTTCCGGCCATGGCCGATGAAGCCGCCGACACGACGACCGACGCCACGACCGACACTGGCGATTCCGCGATCGTGGTCACCGCCAGCCGCATCAAGCTCGCCCCGCGCGAAGTCGGCAGCGCCTACACCATCGTCACCGACAAGGAGCTTCAGGCGAAGCAAGTCACGTTTCTCAAGGAAGCGCTGCAGGACGTACCCGGCGTCCAGATCTCGAGCGATCGCCCCGGCGATGCGACCTCGATCTCGATCCGTGGTTCGGACAACGACGAGGTCGTCTGGCTGATCGACGGCATCCAGCTCGGCGATCCGAGCGCGACGAGCACGCAGTTCGCCTCGGACCACCTGACCTCGCAGGACATCGCCCGTGTCGAGGTGCTGCGCGGCAACCAGAGTTCGCTCTACGGCGCCGACGCCATCGGCGGTGTGGTCAACATCATCACCCAGCGCGCCACCCACGAAGGTCTCGCGCTCAACGCCGAGGCCGAAACCGGCTCTTACGGCACGCTCAACGGCGGTGCCTCGCTGCTGGGCAAGTACGGCCCGCTCGACTTTCGCCTGACCGCGACGGGCAATTCGCACGAAGGCCCCTCGCTCGCCGATCCGCGCACCGCCAGCACGGCCGGTTCGATCACCGAGGACGACGAATACTGGCGCTACGGCTTCAGCGGCCGCACCGGGCTTGCGCTGAGCGATACCATCAGCCTGCAGGCGCTGGGCTTCTGGCAGAAGGCCTTCTCCGATCTCGACGGCACCACCTCGGACAGCAGCAACACCGTGCTCAAGCGCGAATACGCCGCCGCGCTCCAGGGCCGCTACGCCAGTCTCGACGGACGCTTCACCGCGGACGCCAGCGTCAACCGCTACCAGGCCAAGCGGCTCTATTTCGGCACCTACTATTCGGATGACGGCGACCTCTACCGGGGCACCAAGGACGCGGCGAACCTGAACCTGGGCTATGATGCCGGGATTTTCGCGATTTCGGCAGGTGGCAAGCTCGAAGAGGAAAAGTCCGACCAGGTCACCTACTACAGCGGCGATCTGCACAAACACGTCACCACCCGGTCGGGCTACGGTGAACTGGCGCTGCGCCCGTTCGAAGGGCTGACGCTGACCGGCGCCGCGCGGGTCGACGACAACAGCCGCTTCGGCACCTTCGACACCTATCGCGGCACCATCGCCTATGCCCTGCCCACGGGCCTCCTGGGTGCGGACAGCATCAAGCTGCGCGCCAGCTACGGCACCGGAGCCAAGGCGCCGGGGCTCTACCAGCTGTTCGACCCGACTTACGGCAACCCCGATCTCAAGGTCCAGACCAGCAAGGGCGGCGACCTGGGCGTCGACGTGGTCTATGGCTGGGCCAGCGCGCAAGTCTCCTACTTCTACACCCACACGCACAACGAGATCGTCTACGACAGCGGCATCGGCACCTACGGCGGCTACACGCAGTACGGCCGCACCCGCAAGGACGGCTTCGAGATCGCGCTGGCGCTGGCGCCCGCCACGTGGCTGCGCCTCGACCAGAACTTCACCTTTCTCACCGCCGAGGAAGATGACGACGAGGACGGTACCTACACCGACATGGGCAACCCCAAGCGCTCGGGCTCGACCGCGGTGACGGTGCTGCCGGTCGAAAGCGTCTCGCTCACCGCGCGGGCGCGCTACCGCAGCCGCAACGCCTCGAGCTACGGTGGCACCACCGCGGCCTATGCGGTGGCCGACGTGCTCGCGTCCTGGCGTGTCGCACCGCAGTTCGAGCTCTACGGTCGGGTCACCAACCTGTTCGATAAGTGGTACCAGATGAGCTACGGCAAGAACGCGCTGGGCCGCGCGGTCTACGCCGGGGTGCGCTACAGCTTCTGATCTTCGCCACGAGGGCGGCTCCTGCGGGGGCCGCCCTCGTCCGTTTCGGGGCCCTGCGGCCCCCAGCGAACGAAGGACCCTTCGCATGAACAAGATACCGGCCACGGTCATCACCGGGTTTCTCGGCGCAGGCAAAACCACGCTCCTGCGCCATATCCTCACCCACGCGGGCGCGCGCCGTCTCGCGCTCATCATCAACGAGTTCGGCGATGTCGGCATCGACGGCGAACTGGTGCGCGGCTGCAACGAAGAGGCGTGCGGCGAGGACGACATCGTCGAACTGGCCAATGGCTGCATCTGTTGCACCGTGGCCGACGACTTCCTGCCCACCATGCAGCGTCTGCTCGACCGCCCCGAGCCGCCCGAGCACATCATCATCGAGACCTCAGGCCTTGCCCTGCCCAAGCCGCTGATCAAGGCGTTCCAGTGGCCCGCGATCCGCACCCGCGCGAGCGTCGACGGGGTGATCGCGCTGGTCGATGCCGACGCCTTGGCGCAGGGACGCTTCGCGCACGACGAGGCCGCGCTCGCGCTTGCCCGCGCGGCCGATCCCACGCTCGACCACGATACCCCGCTGGAGGAACTGTTCGAAGATCAGCTCGCCAGCGCCGACCTGGTGGTGCTCAACAAGACCGATCTGGTGTCAAACGAAACGCTGGAAAGGCTCGAGACCGAACTCGCCACACAGGTACGCCCCGGCGTGCGACGGCTCAAGGCCCGCCATGGCGCGCTCGACCCTGCCGTCCTGCTCGGACTGTGCGCGGCGGCCGAGGACGATCTCGACGCGCGCCGCTCGCACCACGACGGCGCGGACGATCACGATCACGACGATTTTGACAGCTTCGTGCTGACCGGCGGACCGGTCGCCTCCCCCGAGGCGCTGCTGGCAGCGCTCGAACCGGTGATCCGCGCGCACGACATCCTGCGCGTCAAGGGCACCGTCGCGGTTGCCGCAAAGCCCGCGCGGCTTGTCCTCCAGGGTGTTGGCCCGCGCCTGCAACACCACTTCGACCGCGCCTGGAAGCCGGGCGAGGCGGTGCGAACGCAGCTGGTCGTGATCGGCGAGAAAGGTCTTGACGAAAGCGCGATCCGACAGGCGCTCACCCGCGTGATCGCGTCCTGACATGCACCTGCTGTCCGCGACCCCCGGCACGATCTCCAACGGCGAGGAGGCGATCGACCTTGCCCAGACGCCGGGCGACATCGTGATCCTGACGGTCGCAGACAGCGAACTGGCCTGCTTTGCCCGCGCCACAGCGCAGCTGCCCGAAGCAGGGCCCAGCGTGCGGCTCGCCAACCTGCTCCAGCTGCGCCATCCCTACTCGGTCGATCTCTATGTCGAAAAAGTGATCGCGCACGCCAGGTTCGTCTGCGTCGTGCTGCTTGGCGGGCGTTCGTACTGGCCCTATGGGATCGATGAGATTGCTCGCGTCGCACGCGAGAAGGGCATCGCCTTCGCCGCGCTCGAAAACGGGCCCGAGGAAGACCCCGCGCTGGCGCGGGCCTCCACCCTGCCCGCCGTCCTGCGCGCGCGTCTCGCCGCCTATCTGCGTCAGGGCGGTGTGGCCAACGCGCTCGGCTTTCTCCACAGCGCCGCGGCGATCATCGGTCAGCCGGTGTGCGAACCCCAAGCGCCGTTCGCCATCCCCGATGCCGGATATTACCATCCCGGCGCCGATAGTCGGCGAGACGAACGCGCTGACCACGACGCCGTGCGCGCCGATTGGCAAGAGGGACGCCCGGTGCTGGTGCTGGTGTTCTACCGCGCGCTGCTCATCGCGGGGACACTGGAGGCCGTCGATGCCGCGATTGCGGCGTTCGAAGCGCGCGGGCTCAACGTGGCGGCGGTCTTCGTGCGCGCGCTGCGCGCCCCTTTCGCGCGCGACTGGCTGGGCGCGGCGCTGGACGATCTCGCACCCGACGTCATCGTCAACACCACCGCCTTTGCCGCCTCTTCCTCGGGCGAACCGCGCCAGCCCGCCGTGCTCGAAACCGCCGACTGTCCGGTGCTGCAAATGGTCTTTGCCGCCATCGGGGAGGACGAGTGGCGCGCCAGCGCGCGCGGGCTCTCGCCGCGTGATCTGGCGATGAACGTCGCGCTGCCCGAACTCGACGGGCGCCTGTTCACCCGCGCCGTGGCCTTCAAGGCCAGCGCCGCGATCGACGCGCGGACCCAATGCGCCATCGTCGTGCCGCGCGTGGTTCCAGACCGGCTCGCTTTCGTGGCCGATCTCGCCGCCAACTGGGCGCGGCTTCGCCGTATACCGCCGGGCGAGCGGCGCGTCGCGCTGGTGCTGGCCAACTACCCCAACCGCGATGGGCGCATCGGTAACGGTGTCGGGCTCGACACACCCGCGAGCGCCGCCGCCATCATCGGCCTGCTCGATGAAGCAGGCTACACCACCGGCGCCGCGCCGCGCGACGGCGCCGCGCTGATGGCGCAGCTGACGGGCGGCGTGACCAACGCCCTCTCCGGGCTAGACACCAGGACCGTACACGAAACACTCCCGCTCGACGCCTACAACGCCGCCTTCGCCTTGCAACCGGCAGCCCTGCAGGAGGCCATCACGCAACGCTGGGGTGCGCCCAAGGACGATCCCTTCGTGCAGGGCGGCGCGTTCCGACTTGCGGTCCATCGCTTCGGCAACCTCGTTCTCGCGGTCCAGCCCGCGCGCGGTTACAACATCGATCCCAAGCAAAGCTACCACGACCCCGCGCTGCCCCCGCCGCACGCCTACTTTGCCGTTCACGTGTGGCTGAACACCGTTTTCGGCGCGCAGGCGCTGGTCCACGTGGGCAAGCACGGCAATCTGGAATGGCTGCCCGGCAAGGCGGTATCGCTTAGTGCCGACTGCTTTCCGGAAGCCTGCGCCGGGCCGGTGCCACAGGTCTATCCCTTCATCGTCAACGATCCAGGCGAAGGCACGCAGGCCAAGCGGCGCATCGGCGCGTGCATCGTCGACCATCTCACACCCCCGCTCACCCGTGCGGAAAGCTATGGCGCGCTCAAACGGCTCGAAGCGCTGGTCGACGAATACTACCTCGCCGCCGGAATGGACCCGCGCCGGCTTGAGCGGCTGCGCACCGAGATCCTCGCGCTTGCCCGTGCCGAGGGGCTCGACCAGGACGCGGACGCGCGCGGCGATGACGAGCAAGCGCTCGCCGCGATCGACAACTACCTGTGCGAGCTGAAGGAACTCCAGATTCGCGATGGGCTCCACGTCTTTACCCGCACGCCCGAGGGGCGCTTGCGGCGCGATCTCCTGCTCGCCCTCGCCCGCGTCCCGCGCGGATACGATACACCGGGCCAGGCCTCGCTCCAACGCGCCATCGCAAGCGACCTGGGCCTCGATTTCGATCCCCTCGACACGGTGATGGCCCAGCCCTGGAACGGCCCGCGCCCGGCGCCCCTCACGGCGGTTTCGGACGACCCCTGGCGCACCTGCGGCGACACGGTCGAGCGGATCGAACAGCTCGCCGCCCGCCTTCTCGGCGGTACCCCGGCGCCGGGGCCGCACAGCGCCGCCGTGATCGCGGCGATAGATCAGGACCTCGCCCCGCGCGTCGATGCCTGCGGGACGGCCGAAGCGCACGGCCTCCTTGCCGCGCTTGACGGGCGTTTCGTGGCGCCGGGACCTTCGGGTGCGCCCACAAGGGGGCGGCCCGACGTGCTGCCGACCGGACGCAATTTCTTCTCGGTCGACACCCGCGCGGTGCCGACCGCCATCGCCTGGGACCTGGGCTACCGTTCGGCGCAGTTGCTGGTCGAGGATTACCTCCAGCGCGAGGGTGACTACCCCCGCGCGATGGCGCTTTCGGCCTGGGGTACGGCGAACATGCGCACCGGCGGAGACGACATCGCGCAGGCGCTCGCGCTGATGGGGGTGCGCCCACGCTGGGACTGGGCCTCTGGCCGGGTCACCGGGTTCGAGATCATGACCCTGGCCGAACTCGGCCGACCGCGGGTCGATGTGACCTTGCGCGTCTCGGGCTTCTTTCGCGATGCCTTTCCCGAACAGATGGACCTCATCGACAGCGCGGCGCGCGCGGTCATGGCGCTCGACGAGGCCGAGGGGGACAACCCCGCCGCGGCGCGCCATCGCCAGGAGAGCGCAGCGCTCTGCGCTGCGGGCGCCAAACCTGACGAGGCGGCCCGGCGTGCGGGCGCGCGCGTGTTCGGATCGCGCCCCGGCGCCTATGGCGCGGGGCTTCAGGCGATGATCGACGAACGCCTGTGGCACGAGCGCGCCGACCTCGCCCAGGTGTACCTCGACTGGGGCGGCTACACTTACGGCGGCGGCCAGCAGGGCGAAGCCGCAAGCGCCTTGTTCGAAGCCCGCTTGCGGCTTGCCGATGCGGTCGTGCAAAATCAGGACAACCGCGAGCATGATCTGCTCGACAGCGACGATTACTACCAGTTCGAAGGCGGCATCGCAGCGGCGGTCGAGCACCTGTCGGGCCGCACCCCGCTCTCCTACCACAACGATCATTCCCGTCCCGAGCGCCCGCTCGTGCGCACGCTGGAAGACGAGCTGGGACGGATCGTGCGCGGCCGCCTGACCAACCCCAAATGGATCGCCGGCGTCATGCGCCACGGTTACAAAGGGGCGTTCGAGATAGCCGCCTCGGTCGACTATCTCTTCGCCTTCGCGGCCACCACGCAGGCCGTGAAGGACCACCATTTCGACGCCGTCTACACCGCCTTCATCGCGGACGAGACCGTGCGCGCCTTTATGGCGAAGGCTAACCCCGCCGCGCTGCGCGAAACCGCCGCCAGGCTCGCCGAAGCGCGCGATCGCGGCCTGTGGCGGCCACGCTCGAACAGCGCCGCCGACACGCTTGACCATCTTATCCGGGAGATACCGCAATGACCGACAAGACCCGCAGCGACGAACAGCACAACGCCAAGATGAAGAAGCTTCAGGCCGCGCACGACAAGATCCTGGAGACCAAGACCATCGAAAAGGGCCTGCTCGTGGTCCACACCGGCAAGGGCAAGGGCAAGACCACGGCCGCGCTCGGCATGGTTGTGCGCGCGATCGGGCACGGCAAGAAGGCGGGCGTGGTCCAGTTCGTCAAGGGCGCGATGGCGACTGGTGAAAAAGCCGTCTTCGACGCCTTCCCCGATCATGTCGAATTCAAGCCGATGGGCGAAGGCTTTACCTGGAACACGCAGGACCGCGCGCGCGACATCGCGGTGGCGCGCGAGGCCTGGGAAGAGGTCAAGCGGATGATCGCCGATCCCGCCTACGACATGGTCCTGGCCGATGAACTCAACATCGTGCTGCGCTACGATTACCTGCCGCTCGACGAGGTGCTCGAAGCGGTCACCGCGCGCAGCCCGATGAAGCACGTCCTCATCACCGGGCGCAACGCACCCGAAGCGCTGATCGAGGCCGCCGATCTCGTCACCGAGATGACGCTCGTCAAGCATCCCTTCCGCAGCGGGGTGAAGGCCCAGCCCGGCATCGAATTCTGAGCCGTTCGATGTCCCGTGTGCCGATTGGACGCTCAGTGCCGGGCAAGCTGCGCGTCGAGGCTGCGCGCGGCCGCCACGTAGGCCGGACTGCCGCACACCGTCCAGGCCTGCGGCAAAGTCAGGCGCGGGATGTCCTTCAGCGCGGGATGGTGCAGCATTTCGGTGCCCTGGTCGCGCACCGTGTCGGTCGCGGATTCGACGATGATGAAGTCCGGGCGGGCCGCGATCAGCTCCTCGATCGACAGGCGCGAAAGCGCGGGTTTGTGCAGTTTTTCTGCAAGATTGACGAGCCCGACGCGGTGCATCAGATCATCGACCAGCGTGCCCGTTCCCGTCAGATAGCCGCGCCGCTGGTAATAGGCGGCAACCCGGCCATGTCCATTGCGCGGCAAGGCGGCCAGCGCGCGTTCCATGTCCGCGATCATCGCCGCGCCGCGCGCGGGCTTGCCCACGGCGTTCGACACCGCCCGCATCTGCTCCTCGATGTCGGCAAGGCTCTTCGCACTGGCAAGGTCGAGCGTGGGATAGCGCTGTCCGGCGAGCGCGGTGACCACCGCGCTGCGCCGCGCGGGCATCCCCACGATCAGATCGGGATCGATCGCCAGCACTTCCTCCGCCGAGCCCGAGAGCAGTCGCATCCCCCTGGTGCGCGCCGCATAGGCCGACATCTGCGGATCGGCGGCGTTGCGCGTGAGCCCCGCGATCTGCCCCCGATCGGCAAGCGCCAGCAGGTATTCGTCGGCGCACATGTTGAGCGAGACGATGCGGCGGGGGCCAACCTTTTCCGACGCCTTTTCCGGCGCCTTTTCCGCAGCGGCCATGGCGCCGCTCCCCGCCATGCACCACCATCCCGCACCGGCGAGCATGGCCAGGACAAGCGTGGCGTGAAGGCGAGCGGGGCGGCGAGCGTTTTGGCGTTGCATTTCGCCGCGGTTCCTACCAGCACACCGGGCCGAGACAAGGCCCTAACACCGCTCCTTTCGCACGGCATTCCTGCCGCGCCTTCCCGCATGAGGTTTTCGTGAACGCTCCGCCTTCCGGCACTGCCCTGTCCAGCGCCGTCCTTCACCGCGAACCGCGCGCCCGGTTGCTCCTGCCCGTACTGGCGCTGGCGCTGGTGCTCTCGGCCGGAGCCTCGCTCGCGCTGGGGCCGGTCACGCTCACGCCGGCGCGCCTCATCGCCGCCCTGCTCGGACATGGCGACCGCATTGCGGACGCCATCGTGCTCGACCTGCGCCTGCCCCGGCTGCTGGTCGGCCTGCTCGTCGGCGCGGCGCTGGGGCTGAGCGGCGCGGTGCTGCAAGGCTATCTACGCAATCCGCTGGCCGAGCCTTCCGTGCTCGGCATCTCCAACGCAGCGGCGCTCGGCGCGGTCATTGCGCTCTACTTTGGTCTATCGCAGTGGCATTCGGCAATGGTGCCGGTGATGGCCGTTACGTGCAGCATCCTGGCTTTGTTCGCGTTGTTCGCACTGGCGGGCAAAGCGGGCGGATCGCTCACCCTGATCCTGGCCGGGATCGCGGTTTCCACGCTCGCGGGCGCAGGGGTCAGCCTGGCGCTCAATCTCTCGCCCAACCCTTTCGCGGCGATGGAGATCATGAGCTGGCTGCTGGGCTCGCTCGAGAACCGTTCCTTCGAACATGTCCTGCTCGCCGTGCCCTGTGTGGTCCTGGGCAGCGCGCTGCTGCTCGCCACCGGGCGCGATCTCGACGCGCTGACGCTGGGCGAGGATGGCGCGCGTTCGCTTGGCGTTGCGCTGGGCACCACGCGCCTGCGCGTGCTGCTGGGCTGCGCCATCGCGGTGGGCGGCGCGGTGGCGGTGACCGGTTCGATCGGTTTCGTCGGGCTGATCGTGCCGCATCTCATCCGCCCGTTTACCGACCGCAGCCCTTCGGCCGTGCTGGTGCCCTCGATGCTGGGGGGCGCATTGCTGCTCACGCTCGCCGACGTGCTGGTCCGCCTCGTGCCGACCTCCAGCGAGCTCAAGCTCGGCGTCGTCACCGCCTTTCTCGGGGTGCCGGTCTTCCTTGTCCAACTGCTGCGGGAGCGTCAGCCATGGTAACCTTCACCACCCGCGCGCTCGAAGTCCGGCTGGGGCGCGAAACCGTTCTGCGCGGCATCGATTCCACGCTCGAGGCGGGCCAGTTCATCGGCGTCATCGGACCCAACGGCGCGGGCAAGTCCACCTTCGTGCGCGCGCTGCTGGGGCTGGTCGAACCCAGTGCGGGCACCGTCATGCTCGACGGCACCGACCTTGCCGCCTGGACGCGCCCGGACATCGCGCGCCAGCTTGCCTATCTGCCGCAGGGCCAGACCCTGCACTGGCCGCTCAGCGTCGAGCGTGTGGTTGCGCTTGGCCGGATACCCCACCTGCCCGCTCGCGCACCGCTTTCGGCGCACGATCACGCCGCGATCGAACAGGCGATGCAGCGCGCCGACGTCACCGCGCTACGCCAGCGCCGGGTCGACACGCTGTCGGGCGGTGAGCGCGCGCGGGTGCTCTTTGCCCGCGCGCTCGCGGTCGAAGCGGCCGGGCTGATCGCCGACGAGCCGCTCGCCTCGCTCGATCCCGGTCACCAGATCGACGTCATGGCCCTGTTGGCCCAGGAGGCGCGGCGCGGCAAGCTGGTCATCGCGGTCCTGCACGACCTGACGCTCGCCGCGCGCTACTGCGATCGGCTGCTCTTGATCGACAACGGGCGCCTGTGCGCCGACGGTGCCCCGCTCGACGTGCTTACCCCCGCGCGGCTCGAAGCGGTCTATGGCATCCGCGCCTTCATCGTGCGCGATCCCGGCGGGCCGATGATCGTTCCGCTGGAACGCGATCGAAACGCCCGCCCGCTCCAGCCCGCGCTTGGCGATTGACCCCTCTCGCGCCGCGACCTAAAGGAACCGGCAGCGACAGGTTCCCCACAAAACGGGGATGAAAACGGGAATGGGGTGCAAGGCCCCGGCTGCCCCTGCAACTGTAAGCGGAGAGCCGCGTGCCACGCGCCATTGGGAGGATGCGCCTCCTGAGAAGGCGGCACGTTCCGGCATCGACCCGCGAGCCAGGAGACCTGCCTTTCGCCGTCGTCTTTCGCGCGGACAGGGTGTGCCATGCGAACGGGGGTGAACCCGCTTGACGGCAAGTCCGGCCCCGCGCGGCACGCGGCGGTTCGGGGGATCGCCGCAGGCCGTGTCGCCCTGGCGAAACCTCTTGACCGTTCGTTTCGTGCACGGCCCTGTCGTGAGGGTTTCTGCCATGCGCTTTGCCGCGCGCCGATCCAATGTCCACGCCGCCGCGCGTTGCACGCTGCGCTGTGCAGCATGACCATGTTCGAGACTGTCGACGAGGGCCCCGCGCTCGTCGTGTGCAGCACCTGCCGCCATTCGCCGCAAGCGCGCGAGGATGCCCATGGGCACCGTGGCGGGGCCGCCCTGGCCCAGCTCCTCGAAACGCTGCGCGAACACGATCCGCGTTACGCGCCCGTCGCCATCCAGCAGACCGCCTGCCTCTTCGCCTGCGCCGAACATTGCACCGTGCATCTGCGCGCGCCGGGCAAGGTCAGCTACGTTATGGGCCGCTTCGAGCCCACCCCGGACGCCGCACGTGCGCTGCTCGACTACGCGCTTCATTATGCCCGGAGCGAGGAAGGCTCGGTACGCTACGCGCTCTGGCCTGATGGCGTGAAAGGCCACTTCATCACCCGAACCCCGCCCGCAGGATGCGTAAACCGATGATCTATCCGCACGCCGACGCGCTCGATACCGCGCTCGCCACACTCACCGTTCCCCACAGAGAAGCCATCGCCGCAGCGCAGGCGCGCCAGGACCGGCTGACCAAGCCGCGCGGTTCGCTTGGCCGGCTGGAGGAAATCGCGGTGTTCATGGCCGGTTGGCAAGGCCGCGAAGTCCCCCGCCTCGACCGCGCGGCCTGTATCGTCTTTGCGGGCAACCACGGCGTCGTCGCACAAGGCGTCAGCGCCTTTCCGGCCGAAGTCACAGCGCAGATGGTCGCCAACTTCGAGACCGGCGGAGCGGCCATCAACGCGCTCGCCGGAGCCGCCGGAATGGAACTGGCGATCGTACCCATCGCGCTCGAAAACCCGACCCAGGACTTCACGCAAGGCCCCGCGATGAGCGCGATCGAATGCCTCCAGGCGCTCTCGATCGGCGCCGCCGCGGTCGATCCGGGGCTAGACCTGTTGCTGGTGGGCGAAATGGGCATCGGCAACACCACGGCTGCCGCCGCGCTTTGCGCGCTGGCGCTGGGAGGCTCGGGATCGGGGTGGGTCGGTGCGGGCACCGGGCTCGACGAGCACGGCGTGCGGCGTAAGGCGCGCGTCGTCGACCAGGCGCTTCAGCTCCACCACGACGCGCCGCGCAAGCCACTGGAAACGCTGCGCCGGGTTGGCGGACGCGAAATCGCGGCGATGGCCGGTGCCATACTGCGCGCGCGCGAACTGCGCATTCCGGTCATGCTCGACGGGTTCATCGCCACTTCGGCGCTGGCGCCGCTGGTGGCTACCGCGCCCGGCCTTGCCGCGCATTGCCTCGCCGGGCACACCTCGCGCGAGCCGGGCCATGCGCGCCTGCTCGCGCGGCT
>NZ_JALHLF010000030.1 GCF_022832435.1 Novosphingobium organovorum
CCCGCGCGGCCCTGGCTCTGGTCGACGCGAGCGATGCCCGCGCGCAGGCCGCCGCGCGCACCATGGCCACGGCCGAGGAAACCTATCGCCTTGCCCGCATCGCCTACGAAGCCGGCAAGGCCCCGCTCATCGAATTGCTGGCCGCCCGCCATGGGCTGGGTGTCGCGCGCGGGATCGTTCTCGACGCTGCCGCCGCCCGGCTCGACGCCCGCGCCCGTCTCGCCCGCCTCCAGGGCGTCACCATCACCGGAGAACCGGTCCAATGAACGACAGATCCCGCCTCTACACCGGTGTTGCGGCCGGTCTCCTCGCCGCCGCCGGTATCGGCTTTTCCGCCGCCCGCCTGACCCAGCCTGTCCCCGCCGTTCCTGAAGAAGACGCCGCGTCCGAGGCCGTCCCCAGCGACAGCCTGGCTCTCTCCACCAAGACCATCGCGCGCTCGCAGATCACGGTCGCTCCGGCTGCCGCTGGCGCGCTCGACGCCGCCGTGTCCGCCCCGGCTACCGTCGAAGCCACGCCCGACGCCGAAGCGCGGCTGACCGCCCGCGCGCCGGGCACGGTTTCGCGCATCTTCAAGCGCATCGGCGATCCGGTCCGGGCCGGAGAGACGCTGGCTCTCGTCGAAAGCCGCGACGCCTCGCAGATCGCGGCCGAGCGCTCGGCCGCTTCGGCCCGCGTGACACTGGCCCACCAGCAGGCCGAACGCGAACGCGCGCTTCTCGCGCAGGGCGTCTCACCGCGCGCCGACTACGAAGCCGCGCAGGCCAATCTTGCCGTCGCGCAGGCCGAGGCGCGCAGCGCCAGTGCCGCCGCCGGAGCCGTGAATCTTGCCAACGACGGCCGTTCAATTGCCATCGTCAGCCCGGTCGCGGGGCGCATTACGGCGGCTCCCGCCAGCCTTGGCCAGTACGTCGCACCCGAAACCGAACTGTTCCGCGTGGCCGATCCCGCCCGCCTGCAGATCACCGCCAGCCTTCCGGCGCGCGAGGCGGCGCGCGTGCGCGCCGGTGACCGGGTGGAACTGACCATCGGCGATGGCGAGACGATCGAGGGCCGCGTGCGTTCAAGCACCGGGGTCGTCGACGCCACCACGCGCGGCGCCACCCTCGTCATCGACCCGCAGGGGGCAGGCAGCCGCCTCGCGCCCGGACAGCTCGTCCAGGCGCGCATCTTCGCCAGCACCGCAGCGGCGAAGAGCGGGGCCATGGTTCCTGAGGATGCGGTTCAGACACTGGGAGACCGCACCGTGGTCTTCGTGCGCACCAAGACCGGCTTCAAGGCGCGCGACGTGCAGATCGCCGCGCGTTCGGGCGGGCTGGTGTCCATCACTAGCGGCCTCGCAGCGGGAACGCCGATCGCGACCACCAACGCCTTTCTCATCAAGGCCGAGATCGAGAAGGACAGCGCCGAATGATCGCCGGTATCCTCTCTTTCGCGGTACAGATGCGATGGCTCGTCGCCTTCCTCACCGTGCTCGTCGCAGGCTTTGGCGCCTGGCAGATCACCAGGCTGCCGATCGACGCCGTGCCCGACGTCACCAACCGGCAGGTGCAGATCAGCACCTTTGCCCCTTCGCTCGGCCCGGTCGACATCGAAAAGCAGGTGACCTTCCCGGTCGAGACCGCGCTGGCGGGCATACCCGGCCTCGAGATGACGCGCTCGTTCTCACGCAACGGCTTCAGCCAGGTCACGGCCGTGTTCACCGACGCGACCGACATCTACTTCGCACGCCAGCAGGTCACCGAACGCATCGCGCAGGCCAGGGACAGCCTGCCCGCCGGGGTCCAGCCCAACCTCGCCCCGCTCAGCACCGGGCTTGGCGAAATCGTCTTCTACTCGGTCGCCTTCCGCCATCCCGATGGCAAGGGCGCGCCGATCGCCGACGGCAAGCCGGGCTGGCAGTCGGACGGCAGCTATCGCACGCCCGAAGGCGAGCGGCTCACCACGCCGCTCGCCAAGGCCGCCTACCTTCGCACCGTGCAGGACTGGGTGATCCGCCCGCAGATGCGCACCGTGCCGGGCGTGGCCGGGGTCGATTCGAACGGCGGCTACGTCAAGCAATACGTCATCGAACCCGATCTCGCGGCGCTCGCCACATATGGCCTTTCGATCACCGAACTGGCCGACGCGCTGGAGAAGGCCAACGTTTCGGCCGGTTCGAACTACGTGCGCCGCGCGGGCGAAAGCTTCCTCGTGCGCGCCGATGCCCGGCTCCATTCGATCGAGGACATCGAAGAGGCCGTGGTGGCGACGCGCGGCGGGATACCCGTGCGCGTGCGCGATGTCGGCGATGTCGTGATCGGCGGCGCGGTGCGCACCGGCTCGGGCAGCCTGATGGGCTCCGAGGCGGTCATCTCCACCATCCTGATGCTGACCGGCGAGAACAGCCGCATCGTCGCCACGAACGTTGCCGACAAGCTTGGGGCGATCAACAAGACCCTGCCGCCCGACGTGTTCGCGCAAGCCGTCTACAACCGCTCCAAGCTGGTCAACGCCACCATCGCCACGGTCGAGAAGAACCTCGTCGAAGGCGCGCTGCTGGTCATCGCCGTGCTGTTCCTCATGCTCGGCAATATCCGCGCCGCGCTCATCACCGCGGCGGTCATCCCGATCACCATGCTGATGACGGCAAGCGGGATGAACGCCCTCAAGGTCTCGGGCAACCTGATGAGCCTTGGCGCGCTCGACTTCGGGCTCATCGTCGATGGCGCGGTGATCATCGTCGAAAACGCGCTGCGGCGGCTTGCCGGACGGCAGGAGCACGAAGGGCGTCTGCTCACCCGTAACGAACGCGTGGAGGAGACCACGCTGGCCGCGCGCGAGATGATCCGGCCGACCGTCTATGGCCAGCTCATCATCTTCCTCGTCTTCGTGCCGCTGCTCACCTTCCAGGGGGTCGAAGGCAAGACCTTCTCGCCCATGGCGATCACTCTGATGGTGGCGCTGGCCGCGGCCTTCGTCCTCTCGCTGACCTTTGTTCCGGCGATGATCGCCATGGTCATCACGGGCCGTGTCGACGAGACCGAAGTCAGGCCGATCCGCTGGTTCAAGGCGAAGTACGCGCCCGTGCTCCAGCGCGCGGTGGACCGGCCCGTGCCGTTCATCGCGGGTGGTGCGGGCGTGTTTTTCGCAGCCGTGCTGAGCTTTGGGTTCCTCGGCGAGGAGTTCATGCCCCAGCTCGACGAGAAGGACATCACCGTCACCAACTTTCGCATCCCCTCGGCTTCGATCGACCAGTCGACGCAGATGCAATTGCAGATCGAGAAGGCCTTGAAGACCCTGCCCGAAGTGGCGCTGGTCTTCTCCAAGAACGGCAACGCCGATCTGGGAACGGACCCGATGCCGCCAAATTCCTCGGACACTTACGTCATTCCCAAGCCCGAGAGCGAATGGCCCGACGAGGTCAGAAGCAAGGCGGACATCCTGCGCCGGATCGAGCAGCGGATGAAGCCGCTGATCGGCAATCGCACCGAAATCCAGCAGCCGATCCAGATGCGCTTCAACGAACTGATCGCGGGCGTGCGCTCGGACGTCGCGATCAAGCTCTATGGCGATGATCTCGACGCCATGACGGCTGAGGCGCGGCGCATCGCCAAGGTCCTGCGCACGATCCCCGGCGCCGCCGACGTCAGCGCCGAACAGACCGATGGCGCGCCGACCTTCGACGTCCAGATCGATCGCCAGGCCGCCGGGCGCTACGGGCTTGCGGTCGAAGAGGTCGCCAGTACCGTCGCGGCGGCACTGGGCGGGCGCGAAGCGGGCCTGCTGTTCGAAGGAGACCGGCGCTTCGACGTCGTCGTGCGGCTGCCCGATACCAAGCGGGACGACCTCGAAACGCTGGGCGCGATCCCGGTCATGCTGCCTAGCCCCGACGGCCCGGTCGCCCGCTCGATCCCGCTGCGCGAGGTCGCACGCTTTCGCTACACCCAGGGGCTCAACCAGATCAGCCGCGAAAACGGTAAGCGCATGGTCGTGATCCAGGCCAACGTGCGCGGACGCGATCTGGGTGGTTTCGTCGAGGACGCCCAGGCGAAGATCGGCACCATGGAACTTCCCTCCGGCATGTACACCGCCTGGGGCGGCACCTTCGAGAGCCTCCAGTCGGCCCGCCTGCGCCTGCTGATCGTGGTGCCGATCTGTTTCGTCGCGATCTATGCCCTGCTGACGATGGCGCTCGGCGGCTTCCTGCCCGCCGCCATCGTGTTTTCCGCCGTGCCAATGGCGCTGGCCGGCGGGGTCTTCGCGCTCCTGCTGCGCGGTATCCCCTTCTCGATCACGGCGGCGGTCGGCTTCATCGCCCTGTCCGGCGTTGCGGTGCTGAACGGACTGGTGATGATGAGCGCGATCCGCAGGCACCGCGAGGAAGGGGCGACACCGGCCCTGGCCGTGGTCAACGGCGCCATGGAACGCGTGCGCCCGGTGCTGATGACCGCGCTGGTCGCCTCGCTCGGCTTCGTGCCGATGGCGCTGGCCACCGGCACGGGGGCCGAAATCCAGCGGCCGCTGGCCACCGTCGTCATCGGCGGGCTGGTGACCTCCACGATCCTGACCCTGCTGGTGCTGCCCGCGATCACCGCCTGGACGGCGCGCCGGACCACCTGCGGGCACGGCTAAAGCGCAGCATCTGCTGCAAAACCGCAAACAACGGAACAAAATCCTACGCATCCTGCCTAGGCTCGCCCGGCGACACCCTTGCCCGATCGACCAACGGAGTCCTTCCATGCGCCTCAAGCTTGCCCCCCTCGCGCTGGCCCTCACCAGCCTCGTCCTCCCCCTCGCCAGCGCCGATGCGCACAGCATCTGGTTCGAACAGCGCGCCTACCAGCTGGTCATCGTCTACGGCATCGGCGCCGACGATCTCGAGACCGTCAAGCGCCTGCCGATGATGCAGGACATCAAGGCCTACGATGCCGACTACCAGCCCATCGCCGCCAAGGCGCGCGCCTTCGGCCCGGCGGTCGTCGTGGATACCGACGCGCAGGCGAGCGTTGCCACCGCGGTCATGCCCTATGGCGTCTGGTCGCGCGTGGGGGACGGGGAATTCGAGAAGAAGACGCTCGAGCAAATGCCCGACGCCACCGTCTCGACCAAGAACATGAAGTACGCCGTCTCCATCCAGGGCACACTCGCCAAGCCGATGCCCGCGCTGCCCGACCAGACGCTGCAGATCGTGCCCGTTGGCCCGATTCCGGCCACGCTGGGCACCGCGATGACCTACAAGGTGCTGTTCGAAGGCCATCCGCAGGCGGGCGTCAGGGTCATCAACGACCTCGTCACCGATCCCGATGCCACCGAGGTCCAGACCGGTGCCGATGGCACCGTGACGCTGCCGGTCCGCAACCAAGGCCTCAACGTGGTGCGCGCGGTCTACGAAGGGCCGACCGACAACCCGCGCCTCTACAAGCAGATCGAGCATAACGCGACGCTGTCCTTCGCGCTGTCCCACAAGCCGGAATGACCGCCCGAACCATCCTTCCCCCCTTCTTCTGCGGAGCACGATCCATGGCCAAGCACACCCTAGCCGCCGCTGTTGCCCTTGCCGGCCTCTCGCTCATCGCCCTGCCCGCCAGCGTGCAGGCCCACGGCGTGACCAAGCCGCAGCACGGCGGCGTCGTCCAGATGAACGGCGAGACGCTGTTCGAGCTGGTGCGCGAGCCGGGCGGCACCTCGCTCTACCTGATCGACGAAGACGAGCCGGTGGCCGCCTCCTCGATGAGCGCGAAGCTCGACATCAGCAACCACGGCAAGAAGTCCGAAGTCCCGCTGACGCCGGGCAAGGGCAACCAGTTCTTCAAGAAGGGCCTGACGATCGCCGCAGGCAGCAGCGTGGCGGTGCAGGTCGTCGATAAGGCCAGCGGCGTGCGCTACGGCACCACCTTCCTCATCAAGTGATGCCCGCGCGCGATGCGGGCCGCCGGGCGGCCCGCATCGCGCCCGCATCGCCCTTGCACGGGGGCTGCCATGACACCCAAGACCATCGGCCACAGAACGCTCGCCGCGCTGGCGACGCTGCTCGCCGGATCGACCCTGGCCGCAGGCGACGCCCTGGCGCACGGCGTCGCGCAAAGCGACAAGGCCTTCATCATCGCCAATCCGGGCCTGAACATCATTCCCTACATCTACCTTGGCGCGAAACACATGGTGACCGGCTACGATCACCTGCTGTTCCTGTTCGGCGTCATCTTCTTCCTGTACCGGATCAAGGACATCTGGGGCTACGTGACCCTGTTCGCGATCGGCCACAGCACCACCCTGCTCGCCGGTGTGCTGTTCAACATCCACGCCAACCCCTTCGTGATCGACGCGATCATCGGGCTTTCGGTCGTCTACAAGGCGCTCGACAATCTGGGTGCCTGGCGCCGGTGGCTCGGCTTCCAGCCCAACACCAAGGCCGCCGTGCTCATCTTCGGCTTTTTCCATGGCTTTGGCCTGGCGACCAAGCTGCAGGACCTCATCGCCTCGCGCGACGGCCTGTTCGCCAACCTCGTCAGTTTCAACCTGGGCGTGGAAATCGGCCAGCTGATCGCGCTTACCCTCATCCTCATCGCCATGACCGCCTGGCGCCGCACGTCCAGCTTCCAGCGCAGTGCGCTCGTCGCCAACGCCGTGCTGATGTGCGCCGGCTTCATCCTCACCGGCTACCAGCTCGCCGGCTTCTTCTCGGAGCAGACCGCATGACCGTTGCAACCGCCGAGCGCGATGGCCGACGGGAGGGCCACCTGAACGCTTCCAGCGCCTCGTTGTGCAAGGCCGTCCTGGGCGCGGCCGGTGCCGCCGGTGCGATCCTCGCCCTGTTCGTCCTGCCCGCCGAATGGGGCATCGACCCGACCGGGTTCGGCCGGGTCCTGGGGCTGACCCGGATGGCGCAGACCGGCGAAAACGACGAGAGCGACAGTCCCCAAGTCAGCGCACCCGCCGGAATGACCCTGACCGTGCCCGCGCAGACCAAGCTGACGATCGAGGCGCGCGAAGCGCTGCGCCGCGACGCGCGGACCCTGACCCTGCCGGCGCACTCGGGCGTGGAGATCAAGGCCCACATGGCCAAGGGCGATCACCTGATCTTCGAATGGAGCTCGACCGGCCCCGTGCGCATGGACATGCACGGCGAACCCAAGGGCGGCAAGGACGGCGAATTCACCTCGTTCTGGAAACAGAAGAAGATGACCGGCGCCAAGGGATCGTTCACCGCGCCCTTCGACGGCACGCACGGCTGGTACTGGCGCAACGGCGGCGAAACCCCCGTCACGATCCACCTGACCACCGCCGGCTTCTACAAGGACCTGTTCGAACCCGCCGAATAGCCGCGCCCCCGATCCACCCGGTGCGCCACGGCGCCCAGCCCCAAGCATCACAGGAAAAACCATCGCGATGAAATTCATCTCCGAAGAGCAATCCTCTGCCCTCATCACCCATGAACTGGCCTACGCCGCCGCCCGCGAGGCGTTGGTCGCGGCGGTGGAGGAGACATCGACGGTCTTTCCCGCCGTCATCGCGCACGGCTCGCAGGCGCACAACCGCTTCACCGTCAAATCCGGCGCGAGCGCCGATCTCGCCGGGCTCAAGGTCGGCTCGTTCTGGCCGGGCAACCCCGCCCGCGGGTTGCCACGGCACAATTCGATCACCCTGCTGTTCGACCAGGACGAAGGCCGGATCGCATGGGTGATCGAGAGCGGCACGGTCAACGCCTACCGCACGGCCGCCGTCGATGCGGTCGCCGCCGACCGGCTGGCGCGCGCCGATGCCTCCACCCTGACCCTCTTCGGAGCCGGAAACCAGGCGTTCTACGAATGTCTCGCGGTTTCGCGCGTGCGCCCGATCCGGCAGGTCCTGGTCGTGGCGCGCGATCCCGCCAAGGCGCAGGCCTTCATCGCAAAGCTCCGCGATGCTGGCCTCACCGCCAGCGCCTGCGCGGCGCAGGAGGCCTGCCAACGGGCGGACATCATCGTCACCGCCACCCCCGCGCGCGCGCCGCTGTTCGACGCCGAATGGGTCCGGCCGGGTACCCATGTCGCGGGCATGGGCTCCGATGCGGCGGGCAAGCAGGAACTGCCGAGCGCCCTGTTCGAGACGGCCTCGCTCTATTGCGACCTGCCCGAACAGGCGCGCGTCATCGGCGAATTCCAGCATTTTGGCGGCGATCCCGGCCGATTGACCGCGCTGGGCGCGGTGCTCACGGGCAAGGCGCCCGCGCGTACCAGCGAGAGCCAGATCACCGTCTTCGACAGTTCGGGTATCGCGTTGCAGGATCTCTACACCGCCCGCCATCTCATCGCGGCGTTCCAGGCGCGGAACCCGTAAAAAAGGGCGATGCGCCGGGCGGCCTGCCCGGCGCATCGCCCTTCCCGGTTTCCCCTGCGAGGGACCTTTAGAGCATTTTCCAGTCAGGTGGATTCACCTGGCGGTTCAGAAAATGCGTCAAAACAAAAGTCTAGAGCGGTAGAGCTGATGCAATCTGATCGAAAACCGCTCTAGAGCATTTTCCAGTCAGGTGGATTCACCTGGCGGTTCAGAAAATGCGTCAAAACAAAAGTCTAGAGCGGTAGAGCTGATGCAATCTGATCGAAAACCGCTCTAGAGCATTTTCCAGTCAGGTGGATTCACCTGGCGGTTCAGAAAATGCGTCAAAACAAAAGTCTAGAGCGGTAGAGCTGATGCAATCTGATCGAAAACCGCTCTAGAGCATTTTCCAGTCAGGTGGATTCACCTGGCGGTTCAGAAAATGCGTCAAAACAAAAGTCTAGAGCGGTAGAGCTGATGCAATCTGATCGAAAACCGCTCTAGAGCATTTTCCAGTCAGGTGGATTCACCTGGCGGTTCAGAAAATGCGTCAAAACAAAAGTCTAGAGCGGTAGAGCTGATGCAATCTGATCGAAAACCGCTCTAGAGCATTTTCCAGTCAGGTGGATTCACCTGGCGGTTCAGAAAATGCGTCAAAACAAAAGTCTAGAGCGGTAGAGCTGATGCAATCTGATCGAAAACCGCTCTAGAGCATTTTCCAGTCAGGTGGATTCACCTGGCGGTTCAGAAAATGCGTCAAAACAAAAGTCTAGAGCGGTAGAGCTGATGCAATCTGATCGAAAACCGCTCTAGAATTCGGCGACCTCGATCGCGGCCCCCCTGGCAAAGCGCGAGAGGTGATAGGGCCGCGGATCGACGATCGGCTCGGCCCCGCTGGCGATGTCGGCGATCAGATGCCCCGACCCCGGCCCGATGCCGAAGCCATGTCCGCTAAAGCCCGCAGCGAGGATCAGCCCGGGAACCTGCGGCACGTCACCGATGACCGGCACGCCATCGGGCGTGCTGTCGACATAGCCCGCCCAGGACCCCACCGTCGGCACATCGCCCAGCGCCGGGATCAGCGCGCTGGCCTTCTTGCGCGCCAGCCTGACCACGCCCTGATCGACTTTGGGATCGAGAATGCGCATCGCCTCCATCGGCGTTGGCCGGTCGAGCGACCAGCGCGTGCAGCTCTCGTGACCCGACATCAGCCCCTCCAGGCCGCCGGGCGACAGATTGCGCCAGCGCCGCGCGAACATGGGCAGGAACTCGCGCGAGAAACGGAAGAACTGCGGGGTCACATCGACCCGCGCCCGTCCGCTGACGGCGAGCGTGTGGCACCCCTCGCCGCGCCGCGTGATCGAGACCGACTTGCTGTAGAAAGCGTCGGGAATGTCGAGCGCGCCGGTCGCCACCGCCACGATCGACTGACGCACCGCCGCCTGGGGGAAACGCACCCCGTACTGATGGCAGAACGAGGAGGCCCAGGCGCCTCCGGCCATGATCGCGATCGGCGTGCGGATCGTGCCCTTTTCGGTCACGACGCCGCTCACCGCGCCCCCGCTCGTCTCCAGTCCGCGCGCCGCGCATCCCTGGTGGAGCGTTCCGCCCAGCGCCATCAGCGCCTTGGCCGCAGCCGGGGCGGCCAGTCCGGGGTTGGCAATGCCATCGGTCGGCGACCACACGCCCCCCTTCCACGTCTGTCCGGTGAAGTGGCCGCGCCGGGCCGCTTCCTCGCCGTTCAGCATATAGGTCTCGACACCCACGGTCCTGGCGAACTGGCCCCAGCGGGTCCAGGTTTCCAGCTCCTCCTCGCTGTTGCTGGCGTAGAACAGCCCGCAGCGCCGAAAGCCGGTATCTTCGCCCGTCTCGGCCGCGAAGCTCTCCCACAGGTCGAGGCTCTTGGTCGAAATCGGCAATTCGCGCGCATCGCGGTTCTGCTGGCGGCACCAGCCCCAGTTGCGGCTCGACTGTTCGCCGCCCACCACGCCCTTTTCGACCAGCGCGACACGCAGGCCCCGCCTGGCAAGATAGTAAGCCGCAAAGCTGCCCGCGATGCCCGCTCCGATGACCACGGCATCGGCGTCATGGGGCAGTTGCGGCGAGGATTCGATGAAGCGCAGGGGCGCAGGCATGATCGTTTGACCTTCTCTGTTCGTCGTAAGCGGTCAGGCGAAACCCAGGATCGCCTTGGTTTCCAGATATTCCTCGAAGCCGAAGACGCCGTATTCGCGCCCGTTGCCCGATTGGCGATAGCCACCGAAGGGCGCGCTCGCATCCCAGGCCGGGTGGTTGATGTGGACCTGCCCGGTGCGGATGCGCAGCGCGATCGCGCGGGCCTGCGCCAGGTCGGTGCCCTGCACATGGCCGCCAAGGCCAAAGCGGGTATCGTTGGCAATCGCCACCGCCTCGTCGAGATCGTCGTACGCCAGGATGCACAGGACCGGGCCGAAGATTTCCTCCTGCGCGATGCGCATCGCGCTATCGACATCGCTGAACACCGTGGGGCGCACGAAGAAGCCCTGCGCCAGCTCCTCGGCCAGCCCCGCAGGGCGGCCCGGACCGCCGCAGACCAGCCGCGCGCCTTCCGCCATACCACCGGCGATCATCGCCTCGACCCGCGCGAACTGGGCGGCGTTGGCGATCGGACCAAGCACGGTCTCCTCGCGGGCGGGATCGCCGATCACAATCGCCTCGACCGTTGCCCGCACGATCGCTTCCACCCGCGCCAGTTCGCCGCGCGGCACGATCATGCGGGTCGGCGCGCTGCACGACTGGCCGACATTGCGAAACGCGGACATCACGCCCAGCGGAACCGCCGTTTCGAAATCGGTATCGGGCAGCATGAGGTTGGGCGACTTGCCGCCCAGTTCCTGCGTCACGCGCTTCACGCTGGGCGCGGCGGCCTGCGCCACCAGCACCCCGGCGCGGTTCGAACCGGTGATCGAGATCATGTCGATGTCGGGATGTGCCGCCATGGCCGCACCGATCTCGGCCCCGGTGCCGTTGACGAGGTTGAAGACCCCGGCCGGAGCGCCCGCATCCGCCACGATCTGGGCGAACAGGAGCGCGCTCAGCGGCGAAAGTTCGCTCGGCTTGAGCACCACGGTGCAGCCCGCGGCCAGCGCCGGAGCGACCTTGGCGGTGATCTGGTAGAGCGGCCAGTTCCACGGCGTGATCAGCCCGCACACCCCGATCGGCTCGCGCACGATCGCGCTCGTCCCCTGCAGGGTGAGGAACGGATAGCCGCGCAGCACGTCAATCGCGGTCTGCACGTGGGCGGCGGCAAACGGGACGTGCGCCGCGCGCGCGTGGCTGATCGCCGCGCCCATTTCCTGTGACAGCGTGCGGGCCAGCGGTTCGGCGCGTTCGAGGATCAGCGCGTGGATCCGCTCGAGCAGCGCCAGCCGGCTTTCCACGCTGGAAGCGGCAAAGGCCGGAAAGGCCGCGCGCGCGGCGGCGACCGCCCGGTCAAGATCCGCAGCCACCCCGGCCGTGACCTGGGCAAAGGCGCGTCCCGTCGCCGGGTTCACCACGGGCAAGCTCTCCTGGCCGCTCGCCGCCTGCCAGGCGCCGTCGATATAGGCCGCATCGCGCAGCCCCGCGGGCAATTCGGCCACTTGAATGCTCATTTCACGAGATCCTGATAACGGTAGTAAGCGCCGACGAACGGCAGGAACCACGGCGTCCCGAAATAGCCGGGGATCGCGGGCCAATCGAAATCGGCCCAGGGATTGAGATCGGCCCGACCATCGAGCACCTCGGCCATGATCGCGCCCATGTAGGTCGCCATGTGGGTGCCATGGCCGCTGTAGCCCATCGCGTAGAACACGCCCTCGCGCTCGCCCGCGCGGGGCAGGCGGTCGCGGGTCATGTCGACCATGCCGCCCCAGCAATAATCGATCCGCACCCCGGCAAGCTCCGGGAAGACCTTGCCCATCGCCGCGCGCAACACCGCCCCGCTCTTCGCGTCCGACGCCGGATCGGACCGGCTGGAGAAGCGCGCCCGCCCCCCGAACAACAGGCGGTTGTCGGGCGATGTGCGGAAATAGTTCACGAAATTGCGCGTATCGGTGGTGTTGCGCCGGTTCGGCGTGAGGCGATCGAGCAGTTCGACGGGCAAAGGCTCGGTCGCGATGAGGTAGGCCCCGACCGGCACGATACGCCGCCGGAACCAGCCCAGCGGACCGATCCGCGAGGTCCCTGTCGCCAGCAGCACCTGCTGCGCCTCCACGCTGCCGTGCGGGGTCGTGAGCCGATGGCCGCGCCCGCCTTCAAGCTGCGCCATCGCGATCATCGGGTTGTTTTCGTAAATCCTCGCGCCATGGCGCACGGCCGCTTCGGCAAGCCCCTGGCCAAACAGGCCCATGTGCAGCGCCGCGCTCTTCTTGAACAGCATGCCCCCGAAATAGCGGTCCGAGCCGATCTCGGCGTGCATGTCCGACGGCGCGACCATGCAAGTATCGGGATCGACTTCACGCGCGAGCAGTTCCTGCGCGCGGGCGATCTTGTCGTAGTGGTGCGGCTTGGCCGCCAGTTTGAGCTTGCCCACGCGCTTGAAATGGCAGGCAATGCCTTCCGCCTCGATGATCGCCTCGACCATGTCCACCCCGGCATCGAAGGCGCGGTAGAGCCGGTTGGCGCGGTCCGTCCCGAGCGCGGCGGACAGGCTGGCATAGTCCTGCGCAAAGCCGTTGTTGCACATGCCCCCGTTGCGCCCCGAAGCCGCGCTGGCCACGCCTCCGGCCTCCAGCACCACGACGCTGGCGCCCTTCCTGGCCAGCGCCAGCGCGGCCGAAAGGCCGGTAAAGCCCGCGCCGACGACGGCAACGTCGAAGCGCCCTTGCGGCTCCCCCGCCTGCCCTGCGGCAAACGGGATCGCGGTATCGAGCCAATAGGGCTTCATCTGCATTGACCACACTCCATCGCGTTTCCCCTCGGCCCGCGGCGAACCGTTACCAGCCCCGCATCCGCGGCCAGATGGCGGACACCGCGTGGCCGCGCCCTTCGACGATGCGATAGGCCTCGTGCTGGGCACCCGTCGCGCAGGCGTGATTGGGAAGAATGCGCACGCGTTCACCGATCGCCAGTTCGGGCAACGTCGCCTCGCTGCCCGCCCGCAGCGCGATGATGCCATGCTCCTGGCTGGCATCGTCAACGATCAGATCGGCAAAGGGCCTGCCCTCGATGTCGCAGACGAGACCATAGCCCTGATCGACTGGATGGCGCTGCGTCCCCCGATCGCGCGACAGCGCCATCCACCCCGCATCGATCAGGATCCACCCCTTTTCCGGGCGATGGCCGATCACCGTGGCGAGAACCGACAGCGCCAGATCGTCAATGGCGCAGACCCCGATGCCGTGCATGACCAGATCGAAGAACATGAAGACCCCCGCGCGCACTTCGCTCACCCCGGTCAGGTCGCGGGCGAAATGCGCCGTCGGAGTGGAACCGACGCTGACCACCGGGCAGGCATGCCCGGCATCGCGCAGCCTCCGGGCAGCCTCGAGCGCGGCATCGCGTTCGGCATCGGCCGCTTCGGGCAGGCCTATGCCATCGCGGCAGGCATAGGATTCGCCCGCATGGGTCAGTACGCCGCGCAAGCTGACCCCGCCGGCCTTGAGCCTATCGGCAATCGTGACAAGCCTGGGATCGGCAGGCAGGAGGCCGCCGCGATGGCCGTCGCAATCGATCTCGATCAGCACGCCCGGCATCGCCTCGCCACCCCTGGCATGCGCGACGAGCGCGTCGGCCTGCTCGGGCGAATCGATCAGTACGCCAAGGTCCACACCCCCGGCGACCAGCGCGCAGGCGCGCGCGATCTTTTCGGGCGCCAGACCGACGGCATAGGTGATGTCGGTAAAGCCGCCGCTCGCGAAGTATTCCGCCTCAGCCAGGGTCGAGACCGTGATCGGCCCCGTGCCTTCTGGAAACAGGCGGCGCGCCACATCGAGCGACTTGGCCGTCTTGACGTGCGGCCGGAAGGCGACGCCCAGATCCGCCAGCCGCCCGCGAAGGCGCGCCACGTTGCGGTCAAGCCTGGCGCTGTCGAGGATCAGGGCGGGCGTTTCGACCGTCTCCAGTGACGGCGCTGCGCCCTGCGGAAGATCGGTAGTCACAAAGGCAGTCATGCGAAGTTATCCCAAGAACAAGAATGAAAAGCCGGCCGATCAGCCGAGCGATTGGTTGGAAAGGGCAAAAAGCCGTGCCTCACCCCGGCTTTCGGGCGGCGGCCCCAGGCTCATCGCGGTCACCGCACCCACCTGCGGCAGGCCGATCGCCTCGAGCCAGGGCGACAGACCGCTGGCGCGCGGCACGTCGATGCGCACGAACGCGCCTTCCAGCCCTTGCGCCAGCGCCGCGATCAGGGCCTGCGCCGCCTCGGCGTCGGGCGCGACCACCGGCCCGATCACCCAGCCACGCCCCCACGCCCGGCGGCAGCCATAGCCACACACCGCGCCCGCGCGCTCGATCACCTGGAATGCGCCAACCGCCGCCAGCGCTCCGACCAGATTGTCGCGCTCCATCGCGCTGGCATCGCGATCCAGCGCGCGCAGGATCGGCCAGTCGGCCGCCTGCGGATCGCGAATGCGCCAATCCTTGGCCGGTTCGGGCGCCGGGCCGAGCACGGCCTGATGCTGGTGGACCGCGCCATACGGCACGAAGCCAAGCCGCGCATAGAGGGCATAGCCCTCCTCGGTCGAATTGAGCACCCGGCAACGCCCTGCGGTCTGGCGCAGCAATTCGCCCATGAGGGCCGCGCCAATACCCTGGCGCTGGGCCTGTTCGGCGACGATGATCATGCCGATCGCGGCAACGTCGTCACCGTAGGGCCACCACAGCGCGGTCCCGCACAGCTGCCCGTCCCGCACAACGGCAAGGCCATGCCCCAGCTCGAGCGCGAAGGCCCAGTCCTCGAGCCGGTAGGGCCAGTGCAGCGCCTGCGACAGGCCAAGCGCCTGACCCAGCAGCGCATGGTCCAGCGGCTGGACCGATACCGGCTGCGATTTGCTCGACGTTTCCATGCCTTGCGCCCCTGACTATGCCGACCGGTTCTAACCCCGGCGCGGTGATGTTTGCTGCCGCATTCAGGGGATGTGCCGCATAAAATGCCGAAGTCATCCCCTGTCGCGAACAGGCCCGGTCAGAAGTACTTCAGCCAGGCGATATCGCGCCGCCGCTTCTTGAGCCGCGAGAACCAGGCCGTGGGAATGTAGAGCGGAACGATCAGGCCGACATACCAGGCCAGCACCCAGCCGTAGCTGCTGACGCCGAACAGGGTGTCGTGGTTGGGCCCGAAGATGGCGAGCGCCGAGTGGTAGAGGATGCGCAGGACGCTGAGATGGAACAAGTAGAAGAACATCGGCGCGCCCCCGAAAATGGCCAGCTTTTCGGTCAGCCAGCCGCCCTGAAGACGTTCGAACAGCACCAGCAGCAGGCAGCCCAGCCCCAGCGTGGGCATCAGGAAAAGCAGCGAGGCGGGATATTTGGTGAGCGAAATGAACCCCAGCGCCGTGCGCAGCGGATCGCCTTCGACCACCGACCAGGGCTTGTCGCCATAGCCGTTCATCGCGCGCAGCACGACGAAGGCGACCAGAAGCCCCAGCCCCAGCTGAATCAGGCGGCGCTGGCGCGTGGCTGCGGGAACATCGGACACGAACCAGGGGCCGATGCCATAGCCAAGCACCATCACGCCGATCCACACCAGGATCGGGTAGCTGGTCTTGATCTGCAGGCCCGCCACGAACGGGAAGATCGCGTTCTGGTGCAGCTCTGCCCAGAGGGGAAACAGCGCATCGCCCGGCGCAAGCTGGATCGGATCGAGCAGATTGTGCCCGCATACGATCACCAGCCCCAGCCCGATCAGCGCCGGGCGCGGCAGGCGGATCAGCGCGGCCAGGATGATCATGCACAAGCCAATGCACCAGATCACCTGCAGCCACAGCGTGGGCTTGGCGATGCCCCAGTAGAGCGGCGAAAGGAAGAACACCTCGATCGCCATCAACAGGAGCCCGCGCTTGAGGAGGAAGCGGGTGGTCTCCTCGATCGTATGCTTGCTGTGGAAGAGATAGACGCCAAGCCCGGTCAGCGCAACGAAGATCGGCGCACACAAACTGACCAGGAAGCGCGCGAAGACCACGATCGGCAGCGAGACGCGCACGTCCATCGGGTCCTGCACGGGAACGTAGAGGAACCAGGTCTCGCGGATATGGTCGAGCAGCATGAGGACCATCACGAAGCCGCGCAGGGCGTCGATGTTCTGCAGGCGTGCGACCGCCTTGACCTTATCGGTGACGGTGCGCCCATCCACCCCCGGCTGGCGTGCGCTATCTAACGGAACGGCGGCGCTGGCGACCATCTTGAACCCCTTGCAATGGACGAATAACCATGAGCGTCCATTAAACGCGATCCCGCTGGCAGGATATACTGTATCGTCGATGGCCACCGTCGGGACCTGCGAAAGATGCGCCGGGTTTCAGCAAGAAATGCTGCCGGCACAGCCCCGGCGCCCGGACGCCGCGATCGGGCAAGCGGGGAGTCCGGTGCGCCGCAGGTGCGGGGGAGGCAGCAGGTGCGAAGGAGGCAGGCCAGGCTGCATCAGGCCGGATTGCATCAGAACAGACTGGCCCAGCCGGGCACACGGCGGCAGGGCCTGCGGTGGCGGGCGATCCATTTGGAATAATGGCCGGGCCCGAACGGGCGATTCGGCAGACATGGCTTGCGCAAATCCGCCATTGTGGCCAGCCATCCGCAACGCCCGGCCCGGCCCGGTCGGGCTCTTCGCCGGGATCGAAAGGAAACCATCACAATGAGCGGCGCAATGTTTGACAGGCGTGGTTTCCTCGGCGCGAGCGCCCTTGGCCTGGCCGCCTCGGGATGCTCGTGGCTGCCCCCGCGCCGCGCCGTCGCGGGCGGCCAGATACGCGTTGCGGGGGCCACCAGTTCGATCGCGGACACGCTCGATCCCGCCCGCCAGATGGCGGTGATGGACTATTGCCGCTGCAACATGTTCTACGATGGCCTCACCCGTGCCGATGCCCAGCAGCGCGCGCAGCCCGCGCTGGCCGAAGCGATCGACACGCGCGATGCGAAGACCTGGACGATCAAGCTGCGCAAGGGTGTCCGCTTCCACGACGGCAGGCCACTGACCCCGCGCGATGTCGTCTATTCGATCCGGCGCCACACCGATCCCGCGGTCGGCTCGAAAGCCCGGACGTTCATGGACCAGTTCGCCGATGTGCGCGAATGGGGCGAGGACGCGGTGCGCATCGAACTGGTCGGCCCCAACGCCGATCTTCCGGTGATCCTCAGCCTGCCGCAGTTCAAGATCATCCGCGACCAGACGCGCCGGTTCCACACCGCGAACGGGACCGGGCCGTTTCGCTGCGCCGAATTCGATCCGGGCGTGCGCTCGCTGTCACAGCGCTTCGATGACTACTGGCGCGGGCCGGTCCGGCTGGGCGAAGTGGAACTGTTCGCGATCAGCGACGAAAGCGCCCGCATCAATGCCCTGCTTTCGGGCGACGTGGACCTCATCGCCGAAGTCAATCCACGCATTGCGCCGCGGCTGGTCGAACAGGGCGTGAACCTGCTGGTCTCCCGATCGGGCGGCTATACCGACCTTGTCATGCGGCTTGATCAGGCGCCGGGCCGCTCGCCCGAATTCGTGCGCGCCATGAAGCTGCTGCTCGATCGCGAGGCGATGAACCGCGTCATCTTCCGCAATTACGCGACGATCGCCAACGATCATCCGATCCCGCCTTACAGCCCCTACTTCAACGCCGATCTGCCCCAGCGCCCCTACGATCCCGACGAAGCACGATCGCTGATCCGCAAGGCGGGGCTGGCCGGAAGCCGCGTGCCGATGGTCGTCTCCAGCGCCGCGCTCAAGTCCGAGGACATGGGCGTGCTGATTCAGGAAGCGGCCAGCCGCGCCGGGTTGCACATCGACCTGCGGCGCCAGCCCCCCGACGGCTACTGGGCCAACAACTGGATGAAGGACGCCATCGGCTTCGGCAATATCAACCCGCGTCCCACCCCGGACATCATCTTCACGCAGTTCTTCGCATCCACCGCATCGTGGAACGAATCGGGCTGGTCCGACGCCCGCTTCGACCGCAGGCTGCTCGAAGCGCGCGGTTCGACCGACGAAGCGTTGCGCAAGGCGATCTACGGCGAGATGCAGGCCATGATCCACGCGCGTTCGGGCGTGGGCATCCCGCTCTTCCTGAGCATGCTCGATGCCTACAATCCGCGCGTCAAGGGGCTCAGGCCCATGCCGCAAGGCGGGCTCATGGCCTATGACTTCGCCTCCCACGTCTGGGTCGAAGACGCCTGACGGACGCGCGCGGCCCCGTCACGCGGCATCCCGGCCCAGCGGGCGCTGCGGCCAGCCCCGGCCTTGCCCGCCCGTGCCCGCCCGTACCCGGACACGGAAAAGGGGCGGCCGCATCCAGCGATGCAACCGCCCCTTTTCAGGGCTGGCGGAGTTCAGGCAACCGCGCGCTGGGTCGCATAGATCTTGCGAACATAACGCTCGCTGATCCAGGCACAGCCCTCCCCGCGCACGAACAGGCACACGTCGCCGGCGCAAAAAGTGATCTGCCCCGCCGCATCGGCGAAGGTCACCGCGCCGTCGAGCAGATACATCAGCTCGACCTGGCGATAGGGGATCTGGATGCGGTGATAGGGCGTGGAGTCCCAGACACCGGCAACGAATTCCCGGTTCGCCGACCAGTAGTCGGAATGGTTGCGGCACGACGGCACCGGTCCGACGAGGTTTTCGACGAGCGGCGCGCTGGAGGGTTCCAGCTCGGCCGTCTGGTCGATCAGGACCGGGATTTCGCGCGTGCCCACCGTTTCGGTCGGGGCGGCATAGACGATTGCCAGGGCGGCCTCGCTGGCGCGCCAGGTAAAGCCGGTGCCCAGCGGCAGAACGCACGCGCTGCCCGCTTCCAGCACCAGCACGCCCGCCGCGCTCGCGATCTCCAGCCGGCCGCCAAGCAGCAGCACGCACTCATCGCTCGCAAGCCGCTCGACCCGGCCTTCGCCGCGCGGAGCGAGCGCGCTGACCACCGCCTTGTCGTCGGCAAAGGCCGGCACCGCGCGCCCGTCGAACCACGAGGTCGAGGGGCGAGCGCCCCGTGCATAGGCGCGCATGTCCAGCACCGCCCCGACCGGACTGGCGCCCGGAACCTCGCGCACGACCTCGTTCACGACTTCGCTCACGATCTCGTTCACAGGCCGACCAGACCCGGCAAGCCGCCGATGTCGGGAATTTCGTTCACTTCGTAATAGCTGTTGAGTGGCTCGTGCCCGCGATTGACGAAGGCCTTCATCTTGAAGCCCATGTCGTAGGCGGTCATCAGGTCGTAGCGGAAGCTCGAGGACACGTGCAGCACATCCTCCGGTCCGCAGCCCAGCGTATCGAGCATGAACTCGAAGCCCTTCATCCGGGGCTTGTAGGAATTGGCCTCCTGCGCGGTGCAGACGGTGTGGAACGGCGCTTCCAGCTTTGCCACGCTGAACGGGATCAGATCGATCATCGAGTTCGACAGGATCACCAACGGGATTTCGGCCGCCACCCGCTTGAGCGGCGCAACAACGTCGGGATGCGGGTTCCAGGTCGGGATCGCGGCATAGAGAGCCTCCCCGTCGCTGTCCCTGTACTCAACCCCGTTGCGCTTGCAGGCGCGCTGCAAGGCTTCGGCGACGACTTGGGCGTAAGGGCGAAACGCCCCCAGCACGGCGTCGAGCCGATAGGCGGAAAAATCGCGGCAGAACTGCTCCAGCGCCGCCCCACCAAGGCGATCCGCATAGACCTGGCGGGCGACGGGGGCCATTTCGAAATTGATGAGTGTTCCGTAACAATCGAACGAGATGAATTTCGGCTTCAAGTGCGACATAGACGCCCCATTTGTGGACTAAGCAATTCGTGCAGGAAAAGAGGAGCGAGGGCCGCCCGCAACTCCGGGCAAGTCCGCTCAGGCGGGTTTCACTGCGCCGTGCAGACTAGACCGCAAGGCCCGAGCGATGGCGCCTTTTTGCGCCGGAAAACCGGCGAAGCGCCGCTTCCGCGCGCGCCCTGGCAGCATAACATGCCGCTCCTCGGCAGCGCCGCGATCGCACAGGCTCATCGCCGGGCTCCGGCGAGCAGGGCTTCGAGCTCCAGATGGCAGGCAATCGAACGGTCCTCAAGCGCCTGCAGCGGCGGCACCACGGTTTGGCAGGCCGACACGCGCCCTGCCGTGCAGCGCGCGAAGAACCGGCAGGCCGCGTCGCCGTCGAACGGCCGGCGGTCCTGCTGCGTGGTTCCCGCCGGCGTCTCCTCAAGCCAGCCGGGCCGCAATTCGGGCACCGAATCCATCAGCAGGCGGGCGTAGGGATGATGCGCGCCCGTGCCCAGCGCCTCGCGCTTCGCCAGCTCGACCGGCACGCCGCCATAAAGCACCATCACGTCATCGGCGATGGCCCGCACGATGCCGATATCGTGGGTGATGAACAGGAAGGCCAGCCCCAGCTCGCCCCGCAGCTCCACCAGCAGGTCGAGCACCGCTTCGGCCACCACCGGATCGAGCGCGGAGGTCACTTCGTCGCACAGCAGGAGGTCCGGGCGGGCCGCCAGGGCCCGCGCCAGATTGACCCGCTGCTTCTGCCCGCCCGACAGTTCGCCCGGACGGCGCGTCATGAGGCTCGCGGGCATCTTGACCAGATCGAGCAGCCGCGCGACTTCGGCGCGCTTTTCACGCCCGCGCAGGCCATGGAAGAAGGTCAGCGGACGACCGATCGATTCGGCGATCGACACCGCCGGGTTGAGCGCGGTGTCGGCGTTCTGGAAAACCATCTGGACCCGGCGCAACTGGTCGCGGCTGCGCTCCTTGATGGTCCTGGGCAGCGCCAGCCCATCGAGCGTGAGATAACCCGAGGCCGGGGCGTGAAGGCCCGCGATCGCCCGCGCCAGCGTGCTCTTGCCGCTGCCCGATTCGCCGATCACGCCCAGAATCCGCCCCCGATCGATCTGGAACGACACATCGTCGAGGATGCGCACCTGAGGGTTGTCCTGGGCATCGACCCGGCCATAGCCCGCCACGACCTTGCGCAGCGCCAGCAAGGGCGCCTCACCCTGTCCGCGCGCGCGTTCGGGCAGCGCCTGCGCTGGCGGGCGCGGCGCGGCCGCGGTCACCAGCGCCTGGGAGTAGCCATGCCCTGGCGCGAACAGGATCTGGCCAACCGCGCCGATTTCCTGGATCGCGCCCTGGCGCAGCACGCAGATGCGATCGGCGATCTGGGCGACCACCGCCAGGTCGTGGCTGACATAGACCGCCGTCGTACCCAACTCGCGGACCACCGCCTTGAACGCCTTGAGCACTTCGATCTGGGTCGTCACGTCGAGCGCGGTCGTCGGCTCATCGAAGATCACCAGCGCGGGATCGGTAATCAGCGCCATCGCGGCCATCAGGCGCTGCAACTGTCCGCCCGAGACCTGGTGCGGGTAGCGATCGCCCACCCCATCGGGATCGGGCAGGGCCAGCGCCCGAAACAGCGCGCGCGCCTTGTCCTGCGCCTCGCCGCGGCGCATCAGCCCGTGGATCAGCGCGGGCTCGATCACCTGCTCCATGATCGTGAGCATCGGATTGAACGCTGCTGCCGCGCTTTGCGCCACATACGTCACGACTCGCCCGCGCACGCCGCGCAATTGCGGTTCTGCGTACTGGTCGAGCCGATGCCCGGCGACCTCGATCACGCCTTTCGAGATCCGGCAACCGCGCCGGGCGTAGCCCAGCAGCGACAAGGCGATGGTGGTCTTGCCCGACCCCGATTCGCCGATCAGCGCCAGCACTTCGCCGGGCTGGAGATCGAAGCCGATATCGTGGACGATCGCGCGCGCCGCGCCATCGGCGCCGGTCGCGCAGATCTCGAGCCCGGACAGGCGAACGAGCGGCGCGCTCATCGCGAACCTCCCGCGCGCGGCGTACCCGATGCGGCATCGATCAGTAGGTTCATCCCGATCGTCAGCGATGCGATCGCAACGGCTGGAACCAGCACCGCCGACGATCCGAAGCTGAGCCCGGCGATGTTTTCCCGGACCAGCGACCCCAGGTCCGCATTGGGCGGCTGCACCCCGAGCCCGAGGAAGCTCAGGCCACTCAACAGCAGGGTGACGAAGACGAAGCGCAGCCCGAAATCGGCCGCGATCGGCCGGATCACGTTGGGCAGGATCTCGCACAGGACGATATAGCCGATCCCCTCCCCGCGCGCCCGCGCGACGGTCACGAAATCGAGCGCGGTCACGTTGAGCGCCAGCGCGCGCGCCGTCCGAAAGGCACCGGGCGTATAGACCAGCGCCAGCGTCCCGGTGAGAACCGCGCTCGACGCGCCAAGCGAAGCGATGACAACGAGGCCGAACATCAGCGAGGGCACAGCGTTGATCGTATCGAACAGCTTGCTCAACACCGCATCCAGCCACCCTCCCGACGCTGCGGCCAGCCCGCAAAAAATACCGGTCATCGCGGCGATCAGCGTGGCCATCAGCGAAATTCCCACGGTAAAGCGCGCGGCCACCAGCACCCGGCTGAGCACGTCGCGGCCCAGGTAGTCGCTGCCCAGCGGGAACTGCCGGCTGGCCGGGCTGAACACGTCGAGATCGACGACCTGGCCGGGCGAATACGGCGCGAGCATCGGACCGATCACCGCGATCACCAGCCAGAAGCCGACGATGGAGGCGCCCAGGATCAGGCTGAAGTGCGCGCGCACAAAACGCAGCGCAGCGATCGGGCGGCGCGAAGCCGCCGGAGAAAGGGGGTAATTCATCGGTGGCGCAGCCTGGGATTGGAAAGGATCGCGACGATATCGGCAGCCGTGACGAGCAGCAGATAAGCCGCGGAAAAGATCATGGCGACGGTCTGGATCATCGGCAGGTCCCGGGTGCTTACCGCGTCGACCATGAGCCGGGCGACCCCCGGATAGTTGAAGATCACCTCGATCACGATCACCCCGCCGAGCAGGACGGAAAGACTGAGCGCGATCGCGTTGGCGATCGGGCCAACCGCGTTGGGCAAGGCGTGGCGCAGCACCAGCCGGGCGGGCGATACGCCCTTCAGCCGCGCCGCCTCGACATAGCTGCTGTCGAGCGCATCGCACACCGCGGCGCGGGTCATGCGGATCATCTGGGCGACCACCACGCAGGCCAGCGTCATGACCGGCATGGCGAAGGTGCGCACCAGATCGAGCGGCGTCTCGATCGTGCGCCCCGAAGACAGCGCGGGCAGCCAGTGCAGCGTAACCGCAAAGATCAGCACCGCGATCGTCGCGATCAGGAATTCGGGCACCGAGACGACCGCGATCGTCGCCATGCTGAT
This sequence comes from Novosphingobium organovorum, assembly GCF_022832435.1. Taxonomy (GTDB): domain Bacteria; phylum Pseudomonadota; class Alphaproteobacteria; order Sphingomonadales; family Sphingomonadaceae; genus Novosphingobium; species Novosphingobium organovorum. The sequence goes on from NZ_JALHLF010000030.1 coordinate 23,637, forward strand.
CGCCCGGTCGAGCAGCGAGCCGCGCCGGACCGCCGCGAGGATGCCCAGCGCCAGCGCGAGAGGAACCGAAACCAGCGCGGTGAGCCCCGCCAGTTGCAGCGAACTGGCGAGCCGGGGCAGGACCGTCGCCGAGACCGGCATTCCGGTGATCAGCGAAGTCCCCATGTCCCCGCCCAGCAGATCGCGAGCCCATTCCAGATAGCGCAGATAGGCGGGCTGATCGAGGTGCATCGCCGCGCGCAGGCCCGCCAGCGCCTCGGGCGTGGCGCTCTGCCCCAGGATCGCCTCGGCCGCATCGCCGCCCATCAGCAGCGAGATCGAGAACACCGCCAGCGAGACGAGGAACAGCGTCAGCAGGGCTCCGCCAATCCGGCGCGCCACCAGCGCGAGCAGCCAGCGATCAGGCATGGTCGCAACGCAGGCAGGCATTTATGCCGGCGCACATTCGCGAATGTGCAAGAACATGGGTCATGACGCGCCGCTTCCTCCCGAAATCGCAGGCCTGAAAGGTAACAGGTATGGGCAGCATGAAATTTCGGAATAGGCATCATATCCAACGCAAACGACCATGCGCAAATTGAAGCGCAGCACCGAATGCCATGCGAAGCGGTGTAGAGCCTGTGCAAAGACGAGCAATTGGACAGACCCTGTCCGGAAGGAAATCACGATGGCGACACTGCCGGACAATCGGCTCACGCTGCGCGCGATGGAAAACGACGACATCCCCACGATCCAGGCCATGGCCCAGGCCGAGCAATGGCCCCATCGCAAGCAGGATCTGGCCGCGATGCTCGAACTGGGCGCGGGTATCATCGCCCTCGTGGAAGGCAAGGTCATCGGTTCGGCGATGTGGTGGCTCTGGGGGGAAACCCAGGCCACGCTCGGAATGATCCTGGTCTCCCGACCGTTCCGGGGCGGCGGCATCGGACGCATCATCATGGAGACCGCGCTCGACCAGATCGGCGCGCGCACGATCCAGATGTTGACCACCGAAAGCGGCCTGCCGCTGGCGCGCAAGTTCGGCTTTCGCGGCGTGTCCGAAGTGCGCCAGCATCAGGGCACTTCGTTCACCGCGCCGCTCATTCCGCTCGCCCCCGACGAACGGATCCGGCCGATGGGGCAGAGCGACATCGCCCCTGTGGCGGCGCTTGCCAAGGCCGCCTGCGGGCTTGATCGCCAGGCGCTCGTTCCCGTCCTCTTCGAAAAAGGGCACGCCGTCGTGCTCGATCGCGGCGGCGAGACGATCGGGTTTGCCTTCTTCCGCCGGTTCGGACGCGGCTATGTCATCGGCCCCGTCGTCGCGCCTGACATTCCGCGTGCCAAGGCCCTCATCGCGCAGTGGCTGGGCGCGCGCAGCGGGGAATTCACCCGCCTCGACATGATCGGCGAATGCGGTCTGCACGACTGGCTGGAAGACCTCGGCCTGATCCGTATCAACCGCTTCGTGACGATGGTGCGCGGCGAGGAGCCCAGCATCGCGCAGCCCGGACAATCCTTTGCCATCACCAGCCAGGCCCTGTTCTGATGACCCTTGCCGAGCACCTCCAGGACCCCGCTCTCTTCGTCGAGGCCTGTCTCATCGATGGCCAGTGGCGCACCGGCCTGCCGGGCGGAACACTGACCGTTCGCGATCCCGCCACCGGGCAAACGGTCGGCGCGGTGCCCTGCTGCGACAGCGCGGCCACAGCCGAGGCGATCGACGCCGCTGAGGCCGCGCTGGCGCCGTGGCAGGCGCGCACCGCCGATGACCGGGCCAACCTTCTCGAAGCCTGGCACGCGCTGATCCTCGCCGCCGTGCCCGACCTCGCCCGGATCATGACCGCCGAACAGGGCAAGCCGCTGGCCGAAGCGCAGGGCGAGATCCGCTACGCCGCCTCCTTCGTCAAATGGTTCGCGGCCGAAGGCCGCCGGGTCTCGGGCCACGACATCCCCGCGCCCACCCGCGATCGCCGGGTGCTCGCGCTCAAGCAGCCGGTCGGCGTGTGCGGCATCATCACGCCGTGGAACTTTCCCGCCGCCATGATTACCCGCAAGATCGCTCCCGCGCTTGCGGCGGGCTGCACGGTGGTCATCAAGCCGTCCGAACTGACCCCCTTCACCGCGCTCGCGCTCGCCGTCCTGGCCGAGCGCGCCGGGATTCCGAGCGGCGTCGTCAACATCGTCACCGGCCTGCCCGAAGCCATCGGCAACACGCTGACCGCGAGCCCTCTCGTGCGCAAGATCTCGTTCACCGGATCGACCCGCGTCGGCAGCCTGCTCATGCGCCAGTCGGCCGATACGGTGAAGCGGCTGAGCTTCGAGCTGGGCGGCAACGCGCCGTTCATCGTGTTCGACGACGCCGACCTCGAAGCTGCGGTCGAAGGCGCCATGGCCAGCAAGTTCCGCAACGCCGGGCAGACCTGCGTGTGCGCCAACCGCATCTACGTGCAGGCCGGCATCCACGATCGCTTCGTCGCCGCGCTGGCGGCCAGGGTCGCCGCGCTCAAGGTCGGTGCCGGGCATGAGCCGGGGGTGACCATGGGTCCGCTGATCAACGCCGAGGCGGTGCGCAAGGTTGCCGCCCATCTCGACGATGCGCTCGCCCATGGCGCGCGCATCGTCGCCAGCGCGCCCGCTCCCGAAGGCCCGACTTTCGCCCGCCCGGTGCTGCTGACCGGCGCCGACCAGCGGATGCGTCTTGCCAGCGAGGAAACCTTCGGACCGCTCGCGCCGATCTTCCGCTTCGAGCACGAAGCCGAGGCGATCGCGCAGGCCAACGCCACCCCGTTCGGGCTGGCCAGCTACTTCTACACCAACGACCTGCGCCGCGCCTGGCGGGTGGGCGAAGCGTTGGAATTCGGGATGGTCGGTCTCAACACCGGCCTCATTGCAATGGAGATGGCGCCCTTTGGCGGCATCAAGCTTTCCGGGCTCGGCCGGGAAGGGGGCCAGGAAGGAATCGAGGAATACCTCGAGACCAAGGCTTTCCACTGGGCCGGTCTCGAGGGGATGACGGCATGAATGCGAAGCGGGAATACACGATCGCGGTGATCGCGGGCGACGGAATCGGCCAGGAAGTGATGCCCGAGGGTATCCGCGCGCTGGAAGCCGCCGCCCATCACCATGGCTTCACGATCAACCAGCAATGGCACGATTTTTCCAACTGCGACTACTACCTCAAGCACGGCACGATGATGCCCGAGGACTGGAAGGCGCAGATCGGCGATGTCGATGCGGTGTTCTTCGGCGCCGTCGGCTGGCCCGAAACGGTGCCCGATCACGTCTCGCTGTGGGGGTCGATCATCCAGTTCCGCCGCGAATACGACCAGTATGTCAGCCTGCGCCCCGCGCGGCTGATGCCGGGTGTCCCCTGCCCGCTGGCCGGGCGCGCACCGGGCGATATCGACATGATGATCGTACGCGAGAACACCGAGGGCGAATACAGCGCGATCGGCGGCATCTCGTTTCCCGGCACCGAGCGCGAAGTGGTCGTCCAGGAAACGATCATGACCCGCCACGGCACCGATCGCATCCTCAAGTACGCCTTCGACCTGGCGCAGCGTCGCCCCAAGAAGCACCTCACCTCGGCCACCAAGTCGAACGGCATCGCCATCACCATGCCCTGGTGGGACAGCCGCGTCGAGGCGATGGCCAGAGCCTATCCCGAAATCCGCACCGACAAGTACCATATCGACATCCTGACCGCGCAGTTCGTGATGAACCCCGATCGCTTCGACGTGGTCGTCGCCTCGAACCTGTTCGGTGACATTCTCTCGGACCTTGGCCCGGCCTGCACCGGCACGATCGGCATCGCGCCTTCGGGCAACATCAATCCCGACGGCGCCTTTCCTTCGCTGTTCGAGCCCGTCCACGGCTCGGCCCCGGACATTGCCGGGCAAGGCATCGCCAACCCGGTCGGCCAGGTCTGGGCCGGTGCGATGATGCTCGAGCATCTGGGTGAAACGCAGGCCGCGGCGAGCCTGATGCGCGCGATCGAGACCACCTTGTCGACCCCTTCGGCGCGCACCCGCGACCTCGCCGGGCAGGCCTCGACGCAGGACTGCGGCAAGGCACTGGCCAGCCAGATCGGCTGAGCCCCCGCGCCGCGCAGCATATTATGCCGCGCGGCGCGGCGAATTGGCAGGTGCGGCCAGATTCGCGTGCCAGATCGAAACCACGTGCACCCGCGCCGCGCTAGACTGGCCGGTACTGGCTGCTGAGAGGTCACATGTATCTGAATTCCCTCATCGAGAGTGACCGTCGTCACCTCATCCACCCGGTCTCGGCCTACCGCGCGCACGAAGCGCGCGGGGCAACCGTGCTTGCCAGCGCGCAGGGCATGTACGTCACCGACCAGTCGGGCCACGAACTGCTCGACGCCTTTGCCGGCCTGTGGTGCGTCAACGTGGGCTACGGGCAGGAAAGCATCGTCTCCGCCGCCGCCGAGCAGATGCGCCGCCTGCCTTACGCCACGGGCTATTTCTCGTTCGCCAGCGAACCGACCATCCGCCTCGCCGAACGGCTCGCCGACCTCTCCCCCGAAGGGCTGACGCGCGTCTATTTCACGCTCGGCGGATCGGACGCGGTGGATTCGGCGATCCGGTTCATCGTCCACTACTTCAACGCCACCGGCCGTCCCGCCAAGAAGCAGATGATCGCGCTCGACAAGGGCTATCACGGCTCGTCGAGCACCGGCGCGGGGCTGACCGGCCTTCCCGCCTTCCACCGCCAGTTCGACCTGCCGCGCGCCTGGCAGCACCACATCCCTGCCCCTTACGCCTATCGCAGCGAGGTGGGCGCCGATGATGCGGCGCTGATCGCGCAATCGGTCGCCCAGCTCAGGGCCAAGGTCGAGGAACTCGGCGCCGAAAACGTCGCGGCGTTCTTCGCCGAACCGGTGCAGGGCTCAGCCGGCGTACTCGTGCCGCCGCGCGGCTGGCTCAAGGCGATGCGCGATACCTGCCGCGAACTCGATATCCTGTTCGTCGCCGACGAGGTGATTACCGGGTTCGGGCGCACCGGCCCACTCTTCGCCTGCGAGAGCGAAGGCGTCAGCCCCGATCTCATGACCATGGCCAAGGGGCTGACCGCAGGCTACGCGCCGATGGGCGCGGTGCTGATGAGCGAGGCGATCTACGCCGGTATCGCCGATGGTCCCGACAATCACCTGCCGATCGGCCATGGCTTCACCTATTCGGGCCACCCGGTCAGCGCCGCGGTCGGCCTTGAAGTGCTCAGCCTCTATCTCGAAGGCGGTATTCTGGCCAACGGCCAGGAGCGCGGCGGACAGCTCCAGGCCGGCCTTGCAGGCCTCCTCGATCATCCACTGGTCGGCAACGTGCGCTCAGCCGGGATGCTGGCGGGCATCGAGCTGGTCTGCGACAAGGCCGCCAAGACCCGCTTTGCCGGAGAGATCGACATTTCGGGCAAGCTGTCAGCCGCCGCCTATGCCCGCGGGCTGATCTTCCGGGCCTTCGCCGACGGGACGATCGGGCTTGCCCCGGCGCTGAGCTGCAGCGAGGCGGACATGGGCCATCTGCTCGAGCGCCTGCGCGCCACTCTCGACGATGTTCTCGAAGACAAAGCTGTCAGGTCCGCTCTGGTCTGATATGCCCACCGGCCAACTCCATCGCAAGTGACAGCCATGCCATGATCGCGGACCCGAAACTCGACAGACTGGACTTCCGAATTCTCGCGCAGCTCCAGCGCAACGGCAGAATGACCAACGTCGATCTTGCCGATGCCGTGGGGCTGTCGCCGAGCCCCTGCCTGGCGCGGGTGAAGCGGCTGGAGAAGGCCAACTACATCACCGGCTACGGCGCGCACATCGCGCTCGCCAAGCTGGGGTCCACGCTGACGGTTTTCACGCAGATCACGCTCAAGGACCACCGCACGAGCGACTTTTCACGCTTCGAACAGCGCGCGCGCGGCGTTTCCGAGATCATCGAGTGCCATCTGGTGAGCGGCGGCTACGATTACCTGGTCAAGTTCCTGACCCGCGACGTGGCGCATTACCAGGAAGTGATGGAAGCGATCCTGGAAGGCGATTTCGGGATCGAGAAGTACTTCAGCTTCATCGTGATCAAGTCGCCGATCGTGAAGCGGCACGACCCGATCGAAACGATCTTCGAAGACCGCATGCGCTAGGGCGTAAACTCATAAAGGATGCCATCGAGGTTTGAAGCAAAATGGCTCAGGGCAAGGAGGCAGGGCGTAGGAATATGTCGATATTTCAAGACCTGCCGACGCCGCACTGGGCTATTTTGATCAAATCCCTCTGGGACGCCGGAATGGCGTCCTTTATGAGTTTACGCCCTAGTGGATTGACTTTGACATTTGCAGACCCATCCCCTCCGCCAGGGGATGCAAATGGCAAAATCAATCCACGAGCGCCGTCGGCCGGGCGGTCTCGGCGGACATGCCCGTAGCCCTTTGCGACCTGCCGCGTTTCTTCGCAGCCCCGACCCGCGTGCGGCGACGCGAAGACCCGTCGGGACGCGCCTCGACAGGATAGACCCCATGCTTGATGAAACCGCCATCGCCGCCCTGCTCCCCGACCTCATCGCGCTGCGCCGCGACATCCACGCCCATCCCGAACTCGCCTATGCCGAACACCGGACCGCCGCGCTCGTCGCCACCGCGCTCGAGGAACTCGGCCTGGAAGTGACACGCGGGGTCGGCGGCACCGGCGTGGTGGGCGTGTTGCGGCGCGGGACGTCCCCCCGCTCGATCGGGCTGCGCGCGGACATGGACGCGCTGCCGATCCAGGAGGAAGGCGGCCCGGCCCACGCCAGCCGCCACGACGGCATCTTCCACGGCTGCGGCCACGACGGGCACACCGCGATGCTGCTGGGCGCCGCGCGCTACCTGGCCCGCGATGCCCGTTTCGAAGGCACCGTCAATTTCATCTTCCAGCCCGCCGAGGAAGGCGAGGGCGGCGCGCGCGCGATGGTCCGCGATGGCCTGTTCGAGCGCTTTCCATGCGACCGCGTCTTCGCCCTGCACAACTGGCCCGACCTTCCCGCCGGCAGCCTGCGCACGCGCCCCGGACCGATCATGGCCTCGGCCGACAAGTTTCGCATCACCCTCCAGGGTCGCGGCGGCCACGCCGCACTGGCCCACCAGACCCCCGACGTGCTGCTCGCCGCCGCACAGCTGGTGCAGCAGCTCAACACCATCGTGTCGCGGCGCGTGGCGGCAACGCAGGCGGCGGTGCTGTCGGTGACCCGGATCAGCGGCGGCCATGCGCACAACGTGCTGCCCGCCAGCTGCGAGATCGTGGGCACCGTGCGCACCTTCGATGCGGCGGTGCAGGACCGGATCGAGGCTTCGCTGCGCGCGATGTGCCAGGGCGCAGCGCAGGCCAGCGAAACGCGCATCGAGGTCGAATACGACCGCTACTATCCCGCCACGATCAACGATGAGGCCGCCGCGCTGGCCGCGCTCGAGGCCGCGCGGCGGGTCAGCGACGACGTCGCGCTCGCCCCCGACCCGGCGTTCACCTCGGAAGACTTCGCGTTCATGCTGCAGGAACGCCCCGGCGCCTACCTGTGGCTGGGCCAGCGCTCCGAAGAGCACCAGGCACCGCTGCACCACCCCCACTACGACTTCAACGACCGCATCATGGCAACCGGCATCGGCGTCTTCGTGGCGCTTGTCGAAACCCACCTCGCCCCGCAATAGGATCGCAGCGCGGCCGGGCTCCTGCCCCGAACGCGCGCCGCATCGTGCGAACAGCTCCAGAAACGGCCAAGAAAGCGTTCGTGTGCAAACCGCATTTCCTGCTTTCCGGGATCGGCTTTTCAGTGTTCGCACGGAGTGGATGGCAGAATATCGAAATCTAATGCCTGCGCATCCATCCATACTTCTCATCGCCAGAATGGTTGATGGGACCAGGGCGAACGATTGCGGCTACGGCCGGCGATCCAGGCCGTGACTGATCAATTTCTCCAGGCGAAGCCATTCATCACAAGAACATGAGGGTAAACATGCGCTTCACCAGCACCTCGCTACGGGCCTCTCTACTGGCTGCGACCGCTCTCGTTTACGCTGGATCGACGGCCGCCCACGCCGAAACCGACGACAGCGCCCCGGTGGAAGCGGGCGATACCGTCACCTCTGCCGACGGCACCGCGATCACCGTCAAGGGCCAGCGCCAGGCCTATCTGGGGGCGACCCCGATCAAGGTCCTGCCCCAGGTCGTCCAGACCATGGACGCCACCACGCTGCACGATGCCGGGATCACCAAGCTGCAGACCGCGCTCGATTTCGTGGCGGGCGTCTCGCGCCAGAACAACTTCGGCGGGATGTTCGACAGCTACGCCATCCGCGGCTTCTCGGGCGACGAATCGCAGTCGAGCAATTACCTGCTCAACGGCTTCAACGCCTCGCGCGGGTACGGCGGTGCGCGCGATGCCTCGAACATCGAGCGTATCGAGGTGATCAAGGGTCCGACCTCGGCCCTGTTCGGGCGCGGTGATCCGGGCGGCGCGGTCAACATCGTGACCAAGCAGCCCTATTTCGAACCGGGTGCGAATTTCGAATTCGCGCTGGGCAGCTACAACAACTACCGCGGCCAGGGCGACGTCAACCTGCCCGTCACCGAGGACCTCGCCGTGCGCGTGACCGGCGCCTACGACGAAGGCGACAGCTTCCGCGACTACGTCCACCACCGCACGATCACGGTCACGCCCTCGATCATGTGGAACATCGATGCCGCGACCAGCCTGTCCTACAACTTCGAATTCGTCGACCAGCGCATGCCCTTCGACCGCGGCATCGTCGCCCTCGACGGCGACGTCTACGCGGTCTCGCGCAAGACCTTCATGGGCGAGCCGGGCGATGGCCCGATCCGGACCCGTTCGTACAACCAGCAGGCCCAGCTCCAGCACGATTTCGACAACAACTGGTCGATCCTCCTGGGCGCGGCGTACCGCACCTCGAGCTTCAAGGGCTACAGCACCGAAGCCGAAAACGCGGCCAGCCGCCAGCCCTTCTTCAGCGACGGTACGACGCTCTCCCGGCGCCGCCTCTACCGCGACTATTCGAGCACCGACCTGACCTTGCGCGGCGAACTGAGCGGTTCGCTCGATACCGCCGGGATCACCCACAACCTGCAGATCGGCGCGGACTGGAACTACTTCACGCTTCCCACCGTCCAGAACCGCTGGCGCCCGCCCTCGGTTGCCTCGCAGACGAGCCTCGCCGCGGGCAACGCAATCAACGTCTATGATCCGGTGTATGGCAACCTGCCCACGCTCAGCGCGCTCATCGACAGCGATGAGACCGACGAATCGAGCGGCGTCTACGTCCAGGACATGATCGACATCACCGACTGGCTCAAGCTGCGCGGCGGCGGACGCTACGACATCTTCAAGCAGCACGTCGTCAACAACCTGACCGGTGTCATCTCGCAGCAGTACAAGACCGCGTTCAGCCCGCAAGTCGGCCTGAGCGTGCTGCCGACCAGCGCGCTCACGCTCTACGCCAGCTTCGGCAAGGGCTTCCGTCCCAACATCGGCACCGACTACGCCAGCAATTCGTTCGAGCCCGAGAGGACCACCGCCTACGAAGTCGGGGCCAAGTATTCGGCCTTCGGCGACCGGCTGCTGGCCTCGCTCGCGCTGTTCTCGATGAAGAAGACCAACGTGCTGACCGCCGACCCGGCGCACGGCGGCTTCTCGCTCGCGCTCGGCGAGGCGCGCAGCAAGGGCGTGGAATTCAGCGTGTCGGGCAAGCTGCCCGCCGGCTTCAAGATCGACCTGAACTATTCCTACATCGACGCCGAAAACGCCAAGGACGCGACCGATCCGGACTGGGGCTACACGCTGGCCGAAGGCGATCCGCTGATCAACATCGCCAAGCACAGCGCCAGCCTCCTGCTGTTCAAGGAGTTCGACGTGTTCGCTGCCAAGGCCAACCTGGGCCTGGGCGTGAACTACGTCGGCAAGCGGCTGGGCGAAACCGGCTACCGCTTCGACGACGGCTCGTTCTTCTGGCTGCCCAGCTACACGCTGACCCGCATTTCGGGCGCGATCTCGCCGACCGACCACCTCAAGATCTCGGGCGAGGTGACCAATCTGTTCAACGAGGAATACTTTACCAATTCCTATTCGCGCGTCTGGCTCATGCCCGGCGCCCCGCGCCAGTTCACGGTGCGGGTCGGATACACCTTCTGATCGCCACGATCGCGGCCGTGCCTGGCAACGGGCACGGCCTTTTCCTTTGTCAAGCAGGCCCGGTTTCGGGTATGGACCAGCCCCCGATGACGACGCCAAAGCCTCCCGTTCTCCTGCATTTCGGTTCGCCCCCGCGCGGCGCGCGATGGGCCCAGATCCTGCCCGCGCACGTACCCGGCATCGAGGTGCGCCAGTGGCCCGATGGCGGCGACCTGGCTCAAGTCGATTACCTGGCCGCCTGGACCTTGCCCGAGGACATCTTCGCGCGCGTGCCCAACGCGCGCTTCGTGATGTCGGTGGGGGCCGGGGTCGATCAGCTCGACATCAGCCGGATTCCGCCCCACCTCCCGCTCCTGCGTACGGTCGATCGCACCATGGCGCAGGACATGAACGCCTTCGTCGCCGCGCATGTGCTCGCGCTTCATCGCGACTTGTACGATTACCGCGAGAGCGCTGCGCAGCGCGAATGGCAGCCGCGGGCCGACATTCCCGCCGCGCAGCGCCGAGTCGGTGTGATGGGTCTGGGCCACCTCGGCAAAAGCGTGCTGCTGGCGCTCGCCCCCTTCGGATTTGCGCTGTCGGGCTGGGCCAGCAGCCAGCACGCGATCGAAGGCGTCACCTGCTTTTCCGGGCCGGACGGCCTGCCCGGCTTCCTCGGCGATCTCGACATCCTGATCTGCCTGTTGCCGCTGACCGAAGAAACCCGCAGCGTGCTTGGCCGTACGCTGTTCGATGCTCTGCCGCGCGGCGCCTCGATCATCAACGTCGGGCGCGGGCCGCATCTGGTCGAAGAGGATCTTCTCGCCGCCCTTGAGAGCGGCCAGATCGGGCGCGCCATCCTCGATGTCTTCAACGTCGAACCGCTGCCCGCCGACAGCCCGCTCTGGGCGCATCCCCGGATCGAGATCACCCCGCATATCGCCTGCTCCTCGCATCCCGAGGCGAGCGCCCTGTGCGTGGCCGCCGCCATCAACGCCGACCTGCAGGGCCTGCCGCTGCCCGACCGGGTCGACCGTTCGCGATCCTATTGATCCTGGCCCCTTGCAGACCGGGGGGCGCGGCCTGCGGATCGGCGCCCGCCCTGGCGTACCCTGCCCCTCACGCCGCGAAAAAAATGATCGCCAAGGATGAGGGATAGCCTCGGCTGGCTGCGTATTTCCGCTTGCAAGTCCGGGCGAGATGCCCTCGCCCGGCAGACAACGGAGCCCCCATCTCGTGCGCAAGACCCTTCTCGCCAGCTGCACCGCCGTTCTTCTCGCCACCCTTCCCACCGCCGTGTTCGCGCACGCGCATCTGGAAAAGGCCAATCCCGCCCCGGATTCGACCGTGGCCAAGCCCCAGAAGCTCACTCTCGACTTCAGCGAGGACCTTGTCGCCCCGCTCTCGAACGTCGAACTGGTGATGACCTCGATGCCCGGCATGAGCGATCACAAGCCGATGCCGATCAAGGGCTTCCAGACCAGCGCCAAGGGCAAGACGATGACCGTCGCGCTGCCCCGCCCGCTTCCCTCCGGCAGCTACACCCTGACCTGGCACGCGGTGACCGCCGACCAGCACCGCGTCGAAGGCAGCTACACCTTCACGGTGCGCTGATCGCGTGATCGACACCGGCCTTGTCCTTGCCCGAAGCGCCTGCCTGGCATCCCTGATGGTGACGACGGGGCTGGTGCTCCACGCCCTTATCGACGGCGCGGCGCCCCTGTCCGCGCCCCGACGAAAGGGCGTGATCCTTACCGCGCTGGCCGCCCTTCCCCTCAGCCTGTGGTGGGCGCTGGCGAGCGTCGCCTCGATGACCGCAACGCCGCTCGGTGCGCTAGACCTGACCACGGTCCGCCTGGTGCTCGGCGCAACGCCGCTTGGCGCCCTTCTCGTTGTGCGCGGCCTTGCGCTCGTCCTGCTCGCCATGCTCGCCTGGATGCGGGTGGGCCGGACGCGAGCGGGAGGCGCATGGCTGGCGCTTGCGGCTCTCGTCGCGCTCCTGAGCAGCGCCTGGTCGGGCCACGCCAGCGCGCTGGACGGCGGCCCTGGCTTGACGCTGCGCGCCAGTGACATGCTGCACCTGGCCGCCGCCGCCGTGTGGCTGGGCGCACTCGTCACCTTCTGCGGCCAGTCCTGGCGCGCGTGCGCGGACCGGCGCGCGCCGCCGCTCGACAGTCTGGCGCGGTTCGCCCGGACAGGCACCCTCGTCGTGACCGTGCTGATGCTCACCGGGGCGACGAACGCCGTCCTGATCCGGGGCACCACGCTCCTGCCGTTGGGGGCCTGGGGGGGACTGATCGCGACCAAGATCGTCTTGTTTGGAGCCATGCTGCTGCTGGCCGCGAACAACCGCTGGCGGCTGGTTCCCGCCGTGCAGAGGAACGCGCAAGGGGCATCCTCGCGCCTGCTGCGCTCGCTCCTGCTCGAAACCCTCGCCGCGATCGCGATCGTGCTGGTCGTGGGCCTGGCCGGAACGCTCGACCCGAGTTGACCCCGCTCGCCTTGAAGGCGGCGCCATCGCCTGCGCGCAGCGCCCCGATGCAGCCCGTCAAATACTGGCCGCCCTCGACGCTCAGACCCGCGTCACGAGCCGCGTCTCGACCAGCTCGATGACCGGCACTTCCCAGGGATGCAGGGCGACGATTTCGTCAATCGCCGCCGACACCGCCGCCTGCGGCGCGTCGGCGGGAATGTAGATGGTCACGATCGCGGTGGCCGAAACAGCCTCGGCGCCCGCTTCGCCCAGCGTGGGGCGGGCAGCGGCGCCGGGGGTGAAGAGCTCCAGCCCCGTCGCCAGTTCCATCACCGATTGGTACGGCCCGAAATCGCCGAGCGGGTTTTCATCTCGGACAAAGGCGATCAGCCGCGCCAGTGCGCAGTCCGGATCGATGGACATGACCGCGCCACGGGCAAGCAGGGCCTGCGTCGCAGCGTCGATCGGACAGTAGACTTTCAGAGCGCTGACCGGGCGCGTGGCGTGCTTTTTCAACATGACTACGCCTTAAAGCCTGCGGCAAAATTCAGCGAGCGCCAAATGTGGCGCCACCGCCGATCGGGGCCAGGCGCTGGATGCCCCAGGTGCAGCGACAGGGGGCTCGACCCGGCCGCCGCGCCCGATTACCAGCAGGGCGATGCTGCATCTGGTCCATCATCCCGGCTATGTGGTCGAAGCCGCGCGTTCGGGCACCTTCCCGCACGACAAGTACGCGCTGGTCATGCGCGCGCTGGCCGCAAGCGGGGTGCCGATGACGGTCCACGAACCCGAAGTCCTGCCGCTGGCCTGGCTCGAGGCCGTTCACGATCCCGCCTATGTCGAGGAGGTGGTTCGCTGCACCGTGCCCCCCGCCAAGCAGCGCCGCATCGGCTTTGCGATCGACGAGCGGATTTCGCGACGCTCGCAGCTTTCGCCCGGCGGAACCTGGCTCGCGGCAAAGCTTGCTCTCGAACACGGCTACGCCGCCAACAGCGCGGGCGGCAGCCACCACGCGCTGGCGGACAGCGGCGCGGGATACTGCGTGTTCAACGACCTCGCCCTCGCCGCGAACCGGCTGATCGAGGAAGGCGACGTCGCGCGCATCCTGATCCTCGACCTCGACGTCCATCAGGGCGATGGCACCGCCGCGTTGACCGCAGGGCGCAGCGACATCTTCACGCTGTCCGTGCACGCGGAAAAGAACTTCCCTTCGCGCAAGGCGCGCTCCTCGCTCGACATCGCCCTGCCCGACGCCACCGGCGATGCCGACTATCTGGAAGCCCTGGGCGGTTCACTCCCGCCGGTGCTCGACCATTTCGCGCCGCAGCTCATCCTCCTGCAAGCCGGCGTCGATGCCCATGCCGACGACAAGCTCGGCCGCCTCGCGCTTACCGACGAGGGACTGGCCGCGCGCGACCGCATGGTCGGCGGCGAGGCCCGGCGACGGGGCATTGCCCTGGCGAGCACGCTTGGCGGAGGCTACGGCGCGGATCGGGAAGCGGTGGCCTTGCGCCACGCGCGCACCATCCTGACGCTGGGCGCAGCCATCGGCGGGACCCATCCCCAAGCATCGCCCCCCAGCCCTTGCCCTTAGAGACCGTTTGAAAAATGCCTTTTCAGGCATTTTGATTCCGGCACCAGCCCACTCCCCCACCCGACCACCCGCAGGATACTGGCAATGGGTGGTCGGGTGGGGGAGTGGGCTGGTGCCGCAAAATTCGCATTTCGCGAATTTTCAAACGGACGCTTAGATCCCTGCGCGGGCGTACTGACGGGCGTGTCGACAGGTGGGCCCGCCAGGGCCCACCTGTCGCCCGATCAGGCCTCCACCCGCCCCGCGCGCGCCGAGAGATAGGGTTCGGGGCGGTAGGCGAAATCGTCCGCCCACGGGAATTTGCGCCCGCGCCGGGTGTTGGTGATATGCGGGATGTCCTGATCGATCGCGCCGGGCGACAGCGCCATGAGATGCGGGTTGGCGAGCGGCTTCATCGTCGGATTGAGATAGCCGCACTTGAGCACCACGATCTTGAAATCGGTCGGCTCGACGTGAAGCTCGCGAAAGGCCTCCGCAGCGTGGAAATTGCGCCGGGTGGAGGCCAGCGTCGCGGTGATCCCTGCAAACGTGACCACCGCCGTGCGCTCGGCCGGGGTCGTCGCCGGGGCCAGATAGACCACTTTCGCCGCGGCGACCTTGACCGGGTTGCACATGACCGGGTCGAGCGTGGCGCCGATCGAAAGCGGGATCGTTGCCCCGACGCCCGCCGCGTAGCAGGCATCGGTCGCGGGCTGATCGGTCATTCCGCCCAGCAGCACGTTGCTCGCCCCGGCTTTCAGCAAAGCTTCGAGGAAGAAGGTCTGGTCGGCGTTGCCGCCGCCGCCGGGGTTGTCGCCCGAATCCGAGATGACCACCGGATGGGTGGTCGCGGCCATCGCTTGCGCCAATGTCTCCTCGATCGTTCCGGTCGGGCTGCCGAAGCGGAATTCGTGCCGCGCGTCCCAGTAGCGCTGCGCCAGCTCGCTCGCGATCGCCTTCTGCGCGGCCGGCCTGAACCCGGTGACGACGACCGAAGCGGCCGAACGCGGCTCGTCCGCCCAGACATAGCCGACCAGCTGCGAGACATCGAGGATGCCATCCAGACGGTTGAATTCGCTGAGATCCGACCAGAGGCGGCGCCCCGGCTGCCATTCGGTGCTGCTCTGCTCGCCCGCCAGCAGGACCGGAACGCTGGCCCACACGATCGAGGGGCGCAGGCCATAGCGCAGGCAGTGGGTCAGCATGTCGGTCGCGCGCATCCAGTTCTCGACCCGGTCGACGTGGGGCGCGGTGCGATAGGCGGTGAAGGCGTCGAGATTGTCGACGATGCGCTGCGACAGGTTGCCGTGCAGGTCGTAGCTGGCCGACAGGATGCAGTCGGGGCCGACCACCGCGCGGGTGGCCGCGTACCAGTCCCCCTCTGCATCCTCCATGTCCTCGACGAAGAGCGCGCCGTGCATGGAGAGGTAAACCCCGTCGAGCGGCAGGAACGCGCGCAGGCGGTCAAGATATTCGGCCTTGAGCGCCTCGTAGGCGGCGCGCTGCATCGGGCCGCCCGATCCCGCCTGGGCGACCAGCGTGGGCAGGAAGGGCACGTCGTAGCGCTTTAGGAAGGCAAAGCGCTCATCGTCGAGCAGCGCCTGCCCGCGCACGACCTCGATCGTGTCGAGCGTCGAGCGGATCCGGCTATAGGTGCTGCATTCGGACGCGATGCCCCCCACCGCGATGCGCGGCGTGCGCGCGAAGGGCGGGACAAGCCCCTTGGCCCAGGCCCCCGGCGCGGTGGCAGCCAGAACGGCAAGAGTGGATACGGACTTAAGGAATACGCGGCGCTTCATGAACTCACCCTGTTAACAAGCCATGGATGATAAAGCGAAATTTGAATTACGAAAGCGAAATTGGGCCGCCGTTCCAGGGTCGGTGGGAATGGTGATCCGGTGTCTCTGCGAAGGGTGCCTTGTGAGAACGGGCGCGCCGCCTGCGGTGTGGAGGTGAGCACCGCGAGCGCACCAAGCCGCCTTTGACCCCCACAGGTCCCAGGCGGCGTGGACAAGTGCAAACGTCCGGTTTCGCCCCATGGCAGACGAAGAAGGAAGGGGTCGAAGCAGGGGGCCATTGCCCCCTGCACCCCCGAAAACTGGCGGCGGTGCGCTTCACCTCAACGCTGCGCTCGGGTTCGTCGGGAGACATTCTAGAGCCTGCGGCGCCAATCGTGCCGGACGGATGGGGCGTGCCCAAACATCGACATTTCGAGGGTCCGGGGGATCATCCCCCGGAAAATCTTGTCTGTTCTTTTACACTCCCGCGCGGCGGCTTCCCACCCAATTCAGTCGCTCCAACGACCACCAAATTCGTCCAGGCAGCNGCGGCGGCTTCCCACCCAATTCAGTCGCTCCAACGACCACCAAATTCGTCCAGGCAGCCTAAGCTCATCCCTCATCGCCCTTCGCGAGCCGGTAGTTGAGCTGGCTGCGGCTGATCCCCAGGAGCCGCGCGGCGTGGGTCTTGTTGCCCTCGCACAGCACAAGCGCGGTCTCGATCATGCGCCCCTCCACCGCCTCAAGGCCAAGCCCGCCGCGCAGGAACTGCTCGATCGACAGGTCGTTGACGAAGCCCGCAAGGTCGAGCGGATCGCGCCCCTCGACCTTGCCGCTCGCCCCCAGCCGCAGCGTCGCCATGGCCAGCGTCTCGCCGCCCGCGAAGAGATGGTGGAGCCTGAGCGGCTCGCCCGGCGCGGCCATGATGACACCGCGCTCGATGATGTTCTCCAGCTCGCGGATATTACCCGGCCAGTCGTAGCTGAGCATCGCGGCAACCGCGCGCTCCTCAATACCGGGCACGGTCTTGCCGTAACGCGCGGCATAGCGGTGGAGGAAGTGCTCGATCAGCAGCGGCAGGTCCGCACGCCGCTCGCGCAAGGGGGGAATGCGGATCGGAAAGACGTTGAGACGGTAGAACAGGTCCGAGCGAAACGTCCCGGCCTGAACGGCGGCGCGCAAATCGACGTTGGTCGCCGCGGCCAGCCGCACGTCGGCCTTGCGCGTGCGGTGCCCGCCCACCCGCTCGTATTCGCCTTCCTGGATCGCGCGCAGCAGCTTGCCCTGCGCGGCGAGCGAAAGCGTGCCCACCTCGTCGAGGAACAGCGTGCCCCCCTCGGCTCGCTCGAAACGCCCCGGACGGGTCGAGGTGGCGTCGGTGAAAGCCCCCTTCTCGACCCCGAACAGTTCCGCCTCGACCAGGCTTTCGGGTATCGCGGCGCAGTTGACCGCGACGAACGCTGCCTCGCGGCGCGTGCCCAGTCGGTGCAAGCTACGCGCGAAGACTTCCTTGCCGACCCCGCTTTCGCCCAGGAACAGGACCACCGCATCGGTGTCCGCGACATGGTGCAGCATGTCGAAGGCGACGTTGAATCCCGCCGAAGCGCCGACGATCGGGCGCAGCCCCTCCTGGCGCGATCCTCCCGCCGATCCACCTGAAGCCGCCCCGTCGGGCTGCGCCGCGCCGCCAGCCCCCCCCAGCGTGCGGGCGATCTGGTTGAGCTGCTCGCCGCGCATGTAGCGCAAGTCCGCCTCGCCATCGGTCCAGTCCTCCGCCGGACGCCCCACGATCCGGCAGTGTTCATGCCCCATCGCCACGCATTCGACTTCGCGAAACTGGATCGGGCGGCCCAGGAACACGCTGGCATAGCCGCTCGCATAGCCGATCTGCGACCAGCCGCCCGGACTCGAACCGATGCCGAAGGCCTCGATATGCGCGCTGCATTCGCACGACCCCTTCCAGAGGTATTCGCCGTAGTAGCTGCCGCTCGCGGTATCGAACGTGACCCGCACCGGCTCGGACAGCACCAGCCCCTCGACCGCGTGGAGTTCGGGGCCGACCGCGAACATCTCTTCAAGCGGGGCGCCGGGCCGGATTCCGGCGGCGGCCTCGGCGTCCATCGCGCCCGAATTATAGCCCTGGCGGGTAAAGATGCCGCGCGCCTTTTCCTGCCCGATCATGTCGACCAGCTCGCGGCGCAGGAGCCCGAAGGCCTTGGCGTGGAGAAGCATCATGCGGCGCCCGGCAAGCCAGATATGCGCCTGCGCCGGATCGAAGTGCAGCTGTGCGACCAGATCGTTGGCCATGGTCCTCCCCCGTAGCGACCGTCGAATTTCAGGCACCTTATCCACACGCACCGCACGAAATCAAACACCTGTGCGCAAGCGCAAACCGGGGTGCACCGCATCGGCCAAACCAACCCCTTGAATTTCCTAGAATAGAGAAATTTTCACAAGAGCGAGCCTCCCTTGGCACGCCCCATGCAGAAAGGCGCGCACCAGGAAGACCGGGCGCGCTTCGCGACGATGCGGCCCGGACAACGACACCAGAGGAGAGGACCCATCGACCCCGGCCCACCCCCCGCTTTCGCGCGGGCGCCTTTGCGCCCCGCGCCCCCGCGCCGCCCCTTCCCCCGGACTGGAGACATCCCCTCGTGACGGCTCAATCCTTCATTTCGCGGCGCGCGTTCATCGCCGCGGCCACCACCACCTCGACCCTCGCCGCCGCCACGCTCGCGCTGCCCCACGCCGCGCACGCGCTCGGCGCGATCGGCCAGGATTCCTCTCTCGCGCT
>NZ_JALHLF010000031.1 GCF_022832435.1 Novosphingobium organovorum
CGCAGCGCGAGGTCGAGCGGCGGCGGCACAGCGAGGCCCTGCGCGATCGCGCCCGCCCGCGCACCCCAGCGCTCCTCGACGCCAAATGGCAGACTGGGCACATCGGGCAGCGTCACGCCGCGCCTGGTCAGGGTCGAGAAGACCCCGTGCGCCAGACGGCGCGGACCGCCGCTCAGCAGCTCCAGCCCGGTCGCGATGACCGCGTGCGCGGGGGTTTCGAGCCGCAGGACCTGCGCCAGCATGATTTCGAGCACCGCGCGTGCCTTGGCGTCGTCGGCCAGCGGCTCGCGCGTCGCGCTGTCGATCAGCGTATCAAGATCGCGCCGCCAGCGCAGCACTTCGCCCGCAATGGCGCGCGCGAGCGCCCGGTCGGGCTCGCCGCGCACGCGCGAAAGCGCAGCGCCAGCGGCCTGATCCAGCGTTTCGCCGCGGCGCAGGACGGCATCGATGAGGTTGAGCGCGGCACGGCGCGCGGGAAGACCCGGAATATCCATCGGCGCGCCTTACAGGCGATTGCCTTTTTCCGCCAGTCGGCGCAGAGAAAGCCGATGATCAAGCGTGCAACCACCCGTCCCGAAGGCTTCACCAAGCCCGCCCACTGGACGAACGAGCCCGCGCCCGAACCGGCCGAGGCCCCGCTGTCCAAGCAGACCGGGCACGACGATCCCGATGGCCTGTCCCCCACCCGCTACGGCGACTGGGTCAGCAAGGGCATCGCGGTCGACTTCTGACGCCCGGCCCGCGCTGCGGACCGAACCGACGTCAGCCTTCCGGCTTGTCCGGGGACGCGGCGCCCTGCGCCGCGCCGACCGGCCCGCCTTCCTGCGCCGCCTTGGGCTGCTGCCAGCCGCCGCCCAGTTCGAGGAACACCGCGATCTGATCGTCGACCAGCGCGGCCTTCGCCGCCGCGTGGCTCACTTGCGCGTTGGCGAGCGCGCTCTGCGCGCTGAGCAGCGAGAGAAAGTCACTACGGCCAAAGCGGAACAGCTTGCCCGCCTGCTCGGCCGAGAGCCCGGCACTGCCCGCCGCCTTGCCCAGCGCCTGCTCCTTCTCGCGATCGCGCGCGTAGGTTTCGAGCGCGGTCTCGGTGGTGCGCAGCGCCTCGAGCACGGTCGCGTCGAACGTGGCAAGATCGGACTTCACTTGCGCGTTAGCCTGGTCGATCCGGGCGTGGACCTGCCGGTTGAACGGCCAGCTCCAGCTCAGCAGCGGGCCGATCCCGAAGCCGAGCGCTTCCTCTTTGGGCAGGTTCTTGACCTGATTGAATCCCATGATGCCGCCCGCGATCGAGATCGAGGGATAGAGATCGGCGGTCGCGACGCCAATGCGCGCGGTGTCTGCCGCAATCCGACGTTCGGCCTGGCGGATGTCGGGACGGCGGCGGATCAGCGCGGCGCCATCGCCGATCGGCATGGGCTGCGAAAGCGTGGGCAGCGTGGCGCAGCTTTCGACATCGCGCGGATAATCCGCCGGCGGTTTCCCGCGCAAGGTGGCAAGCCGGTAGAGCGAGGCCTGACGGCGGGCGTAATAGCCCGGCAGGCTGGCCCGGCTGCCCTCCACCGCGGTGCGTGCGCGGCTGACGTCGAACGCGGTGCCGCGTCCGCCCTTCTGCAGCCGCATGGTCGCATCGAGCGTCTTTTGCTGGAGCGCGATGACCTTCTCGACGGTCGCGATCTGGTAGTTGGTCACGCAGACGTCGGCATAGGCCTTGGTCGTCGCCGCGACGACCGCAATGCGCACGGCGTCGCGCGCCGCCTCGACCGCTTCGTGATCGGCCAGGCTCGCCTCGATCGCGCGCTTGATCTTGCCATGCAGATCGAGCGGGTAGTCGAAATTCAGCCCCAGCTCGCCGGTCAGCACGCCGGGCAGATTGGTCCCGGCCGAGCGCAGCGAGTAATTGCGCTCCTGCGTCACCGCCGCACCGATCCCGGTGTTGAGCCCCTCGGCCCCGGCTTCCTCGCGCACCACGCCGCGTGACTTGAGGATGTTGGCTTCGGCCACGCGCAAGTCGGCGTTGGCAGCGAGCGCTTCTTCGACCAGCGTGTCGAGCCGGGGATCGTTGTAGAGCTTCCACCAGTCGTCGGGCAGCGGCGCCTGCGCATAGGCCGGGTCCTGGCCAGAGACGAAGGCCCCTTGCGCGCTCGGCGCGTTGGCCACGGCGTGTTCGGGCGGCGCGTAGTCGGGCCCGGCGGTGGCGCAACCGGCGAGCGCCAGCCCCAGTGCGCCGAGCGCGACGAAGGAACGAAGCTGGCTCACGAATGCGCCTCCACAGGCGTCGTCGGCTGGTCCTGGGGCGTGGGCTTTGGCGCAGGCGTGTGCCCAGGGGTGGGCGATACCGGGGCCCTGGTCGGCTCGATCGTCACCGTGGCGGTACGCCCCATGACCAGACGCACGCCCTTGGGCACGTCGACCAGCCGCACGCGCACCGGAATACGCTGGGGCAGACGCACCCACGAGAAGGTTGCCTGGACATCGGGCAGCAGGTTCTGCGCGTTGCCCCGCGAACTGTCGCTGATACCCGCCGAAATGCTCTCGACCCGGCCCTTGATGTCCTTGTCGCGCGGCTCGCCCATCAGGTGGACGGTGACCGGCGCGCCGATGTGGATAAGCGGCAGCTTGGTTTCCTCGAAATAACCCTCGACCCTGAGCGAGCCGGTGTCGACCAGCGCCATCGCCTGGCTGCCCGCGGCAAGGTAGTCGCCCGGATGCAGGTCGAGGTTGGTCACCGTGCCGTCGACCGAGGCGTGGACCTGCGTGCGCTGGAGGTTGAGCAGCGCGGCGTCGAGCGCGCTCTTCGCCTCGGCCACGGCGGCGCGCGCGGTCTCCACCTTGGCAACGTTCTGTTCGTGAGTCTCGGTCGCCACCAGATCGCCCAGCGCGCGGTCGCGCGTCGCCTCGCGGCTGGCCTGTCCGAGCACCGCCTCGGCGCTCGCGACACTGGCCCGCGCGCGTTCGACCGCCAGCGTGTAGCGCGGCTTGTCGAGCACGAAGAGCAGGTCGCCCGCCTTGACCACCTGGTTGTCGTGCACCTCGACCGAGGTGACGAGGCCCGAGATATCCGGCGTCACGCGCACCACGTCCGCCCGCACCCGCCCGTCGCGGGTCCAGGGGCTGCGTTCATAGTGGTTCCACATCCACACCGCGATGGCGAGCGCGATGAGGACGATGACGAGTGTGGCCGCGCTGCGGCCGAGCATGGCAAGCGTGTTTTTCATGGGGCGAAACCGAACTGGGGGGCAAGGAAGGCGATGGCGCCAAAGACGATGACGTAAAGCGCCAGATCGACCAGCGCCCGGTAAGCGACGAAACGATAGAATCCGGCGAAATCAGCAAGGCGCATGAGCACCACGGTGCAGATCGAGGCGATGACGCCCAGAATCAGCAAGGTCGGCACGAAAATGCCGTTGAGCGACACTTCTCCGTTCATGGTTGACCTCCGGAAAGGGATGGCCCCGGTGCGGGCGGGACGAGCGCTGAGGCCGCGGCAAACGGCGCGGCATCGGGAAACAGGTTGCGGCGCAGGGTTATCAGCGGCAGCACCGCACGGCGGCGCAGCGCCTGCTGGGCCACGCCGCAGAAGCGCTGGAGTGCGGCATCTATGCGCGCCAGAAGCTCGGGATCGGCCGGGGAGCGCGCGTCGGGCTCGAGCCGGCGGTAATAGGCGCCGACCGCGCTCAGCACCTCGGTGACCGGAGGGTGCAGCTCGGCCGCGGTGTCAAGGCGCAGCTGGCGCAGTTCACCGATGGCAACGCCGGTGCGCAAATCGGTCAGCAGATCGTAGAGCGGTTCGCCCGGCGCCTTGCCCGTGGCCATCAGACGCGGGGTCAGCAACGCGAGGCGATCGAGCATCCGCGCGATCCATCCGCGCACGTCGGGCGCGCTCATGCGGTTGGCGCGCTCGGCAATGTCGAGCCAGCCCGCGCGCAGGGTGCGACGGATGGCGTGCTCGATACCGGCGGTCTGGAACAGGCGCACCAGCACCATCGAAAACAGCACCGCGGCAAGCTGGGCGACCTGGCCGTTGACGAAGCCGGCAAAGCTGGCCGGAACGCCGGGGGCAAGATCCGCACCAAAGGACTCCGAAACGATGAACGGACTGCCCAGCCCCAGCATCGCGGGCATCGCAAAGCCCGAAAAGCGCGGCACCGCCAGCATCGCGCCGAGCAACAGAAGACACGGCGCGAGGCTGATCGCCAGCTCGGGAAAGCCGCTCATCATCGGCAGGATTGCAAAGCCGTAGAGTGCACCCGCGACCGCCGCGATGAACGTTCCCTTGAAAAAGCCCAGCACGGGGGGCAGCGAATTGTCCATCGCCGAAAACAATGAGAGGAACACCCCGGCGAGCATCAGGAAGGTACCGCCGTCCGACCAGCCGGTCTCGATCCACACGACAGAGCCCAGCACGATGGTAATGAAGGCCCCAGCCGCGCCGCGAAGGGCGCCTGCGTAATCGCGGTGCAAAGGCCGCTCACCATCGCCTTCGAGCAGCGCGGGAACGCGCGGCGAAACCGGGCGACGATCGAGCGTACCGAGCTGGCGCACCAGCACGCGCGCGTTGATATGCGCATCGACCGCCTGCGCCAGCCGCGCCAGCAGGCTCATGCGCAGCAGCGTCAACCAGTCGCTGTGCGGGCCGACTTCGGGCTCGAGCCCGGCGCAGCGCGCCTGGAGCGCAGCGCCGCTCGCCCCGGCCTCCTCGAGCGAAGCCGTTGCCAGCCTCTCCATCCAGCCGCGCATATCGGCCAGCAGCGCCGCGTCTTCGTCCGCAAGGCTGCCCTGCGCGCGCAGCGCGGCGATGCGATCGGCGATCGCCGCGCCCAGCGGCAGAAGTTCCGACAGATTGTCCTGCAACGCGCGCACCACGCGCACGCGCGGTGCCGGGCGGCTGGTCTCGAACGGGAGATGAACCGAGAGCTGGTGCAACTCGGTAATGTCCTGCGCCAGGCGGCGGCGCTCGATCTCGACCTCGTGGCACGGTTCGACGTCGAGCGTGTCGCGGCTCCACGCCTCGGCATCGTGCACGATCGCATCGGCCCGCGCGAGCAGGAACGCGGACAGCGAATTGGGCAGCACCACCGCATGGACCAGCGCCGAGCACAGGATGCCGATGGCGATTTCCTGCGCGCGCAACGAAGCAATGAGAAAAATGTGCGTGGGCGCATCGACCGTGGGCCAAACGATCAGCCCGGCGGTGTAGCCCGCCAGCACGAACATGTAGGCGCGCGGGGTGCGATCGAGCAGCGAAACGAAGACGCACAGGCCCAGCCAGGTCGCCATCGCCAGGACCAGCAGTGGCGGGCTGTGCACCAGCGGCGGCACCAGCGCGACCGCAGCAACCGCGCCGACGAACGTACCGATAAGACGGAACAGCGCCTTGCTCACCACCGCGCCCGCCAGCGGGCCGGACACGATGTAGGCGGTGAGGAACGCCCAGTAGGGACGTTCGAGCCCGATCGAGAAGGCGATGTACAGCGCCAGCATGGCGCCCGCGTAGCACTTCAGGCTGAACAGCGCCGCATTGATGCCCCAGCGCGCCATCACGACCGGTTGCGCCTTTCCGCAATGCGCGCCGAGACCCGTTCAAGCACCCGCACGCTGGCTTCCAGATCCGCGTCGGGAATGTCGGCAAGGAGTTCGGCGCGCAGGTCCATCAACCGCCGGTCGATCTTGCGCGCGACGCGCGCGCCATCCTCGGTCAGATGCAGCAGCTTGGCGCGCCCGTCCTCGGGATCGCCCTCGCGCCGCACCAGCCCGGCGCGTTCGAGGTGCTGGAGCGTGCGCACCAGCGAGGCTTCGGTAATGCCGATCTCGCGCGCGAGATCCGACTGGCGCGCGCCCGGCCCCAGCCGTTCGAGGTGGAGCAGCGCGTAGCCGGTCGAATTCGAGATCTCGAGCGAGGCCAGAACCCGATCGGCCAGCTGCCGCCAGGTCCGCGCGAGCGAGATGACGTGCGCCGGCAAGGCGGCAATGAAGGTTTGGCGATTCGGCATGACTGCTTAGTTAGGCACCTAACTATTTTCGACAACCGTGCACGGTTTGCAATTTAGGCGTTCATTGTACATCTTTTTGCAATCTATATGGAGACTATTGTTCACATGATCCGCGCATTGGAAGGGACGCCCTCTAAGGCGCTGTACGATCCGACCGCATCCGATCGAAATGGCACAGGCCTTTGTTTTAAAACATTTTCTAAACCTTCAGATTATTCTGCCCTACGGAAAAATGCTCTAGGGCGGCTTTCGATCCGACCGCATCGGATCGACCGCTCTAGACCTTTGTTTTAACGCATTTTCTGAACCGTCAGGAAATTCCACCTGACTGGAAAATGCTCTAAAAGCCTGACCCGAAAGGCGCCTTCAGGCACTTTTGGATCAGGCTCTAAGGCAAGAGGATGATCAACGTCCCGTCGGGGACCGCCTGCCACAGCGCCTCGACCTCTTCGTCCGACACCGCAATGCAGCCGTCGGTCCAGTCTCCCGGCACGCGCCCCACGGGCCAGGCGTTGGGCTGGCCGTGGATCATGATCATGCCGCCCGCCGAACGCCCTCGCCTTTGGGCGTAGGCCCGGTCGGCGGCGTCAGGGTAGGAGATGTGGAGCGAGAGGTGGTAACGCGAGTTGGGGTTTGCCCAGTCGATCGTGTAGCGCCCCTCGGGCGTGCGCTGGTCGCCTTCGAAGCGCTTGGGACCGAGCGGCTGCCCGCCCAGCTGGATACCGGTAATGACATGGACCCGCCGCGCGCCCTGCCACAGCTCCATCGTGCGCGCGCCCTTGAAGACGCGGATCATGTCGACCTCGGGCAGCGTCAGCGGCGCGGATGGCCGCGCGGGCCCCGCGGCCGCGACCAAAAGAAAAAGCGGGGCAAGCCGAAGCATGCCCCGCTTTCTAGCAGCAAACCGGCGCGGCGTCGCGACGCAACGCATCCGGCCTGATGCGCGGATGCGATCAGTCCGCGAAGGGATCGCGCACGAGGATCGTGTCCTCGCGTTCGGGGCTGGTCGAAACCAGCGCAACAGGGGTCTCGATCAGTTCCTGAACGCGCTGGATGTACTTGATCGCCTGCGCGGGCAGATCCGCCCACGAGCGTGCGCCCGCGGTGGTGCCCTGCCAGCCGTCCATTTCCTCGTAGATCGGCTCGACGTTGGCCTGATCGGCCGCATGGCTCGGGAAATAGTCGAGCACCTTGCCGTGGAGACGGTAGCCGGTGCAGATCTTCACCTTCTCGAACCCGTCGAGCACGTCGAGCTTGGTCAGCGCGATGCCGGTCACACCCGAAATGGCGCAGGACTGGCGGGTGAGCACCGCATCGAACCAGCCGCAGCGGCGCTTGCGCCCGGTGACGGTGCCGAATTCGTGGCCACGCTCGCCCAGGCGCTGCCCGGTCTCGTCCTCGAGCTCGGTCGGGAACGGACCCGAACCGACGCGCGTGGTGTAGGCCTTGACGATGCCCAGCACGAAGCCGGTCGCCGAGGGGCCAAGGCCCGAACCCGACGCCGCCGTGCCCGACACGGTGTTCGAGCTGGTGACGAACGGATAGGTGCCGTGATCGACATCGAGCAGGACGCCCTGCGCGCCTTCGAACAGGATGCGCGCGCCGGCCTTCTTGACCTTGTTCAGGCGGCGCCAGGTCGGGCCGGCAAACTGGAGCACGAAGGGCGCGATTTCGCGCAGTTCATTGAGCAGCGCCTCGCGGTCGATCGGCGGCTGGCCGAAACCGGCGCGCAACGCGTCGTGATGTGCGCAGACGCGGTCAAGCTGCGGCTCGAGCGCGTCGAGATGCGCCAGGTCGCACACGCGGATGGCGCGGCGGCCGACCTTGTCCTCATAGGCCGGGCCGATGCCGCGCCCGGTGGTGCCGATCTTGCCCGCACCCGCCGCCGCTTCGCGCAGCCCGTCGAGTTCGCGGTGGACCGGCAGGATCAGCGGGCAATTGTCGGCGATCGCGAAATTCTCCGCGTTGATCTCGACCCCCTGCCCGCGCAGCTTCTCGACCTCGGCCTTGAGATGCCAGGGGTCGAGCACCACGCCGTTGCCGATGATCGACAGCGTGCCCGTGACAATGCCCGAAGGCAGCAGCGAGAGCTTGTAGACCTGATCGCCCACCACGAGCGTGTGCCCGGCGTTGTGGCCGCCCTGGAACCGCACCACGGCATCCGCACGACTGGCGAGCCAGTCCACGATCTTGCCCTTGCCTTCATCGCCCCACTGGGCGCCGATCACCGTTACGTTAGCCAACGCTTGACGCTTTCACTACTGTTTGAAGTACCGTGGCGCGCCCTAGGCCAAGGCGACCGGCAGGGCAAGGTTTGGCGCAGGCAATTGTGCAACACAAACGCCATGAAATGCACGCAGGCGCTCTTGCGTTTTCAAATCAGCCTTATGTAAATACATATAAAGGGGGATCGAGCGCCCATAACGCAAGGTCTTGCGCCATTGCCCCCGGCACGCTCAATAGCGCAGGGTGCGACGCCCGATCGAATCCGAGATGCACTTCATGCTGAACAGACGGCTTCTCACCGGCATCCTGCTGGCAGGGCTGGCCGCACAGGCCGCCCCGACCATCCTCGTGGCGCAAGCCACCCCCGGCGATGGCCCCACGGTGCCGCGTTGCCCTGCGCCACCAGCGCCCCCGCCGCATGGCGGTAAGCCCGAGGCTCCGCCGCGCCCCCCGCGCGAGGCAAAGGAGCACGCGCCTCCCCCGCCGCCCAAAGATGGCGCGAAACCGCCGCCCTGTCCGCCTTCCCGGCCGAAAGAGCGTTAGAAAAAGGAGGGACCGCCGTCCGCCTGGCCCGTTCGGATCGCCTAGAGCCGAACGGCCTCGCCGCCTTCGAGGCGGTGCGAGCACCCCAGCGCCCTGGCGTCGTCGTTTTCGCTGAGCGCGGCGACCGTGATCCAGCCCACTGCGCGCTGCTGCGCGGCCAGCTGCGGGTCGTGGCCGAGCGGCAGGAACAGCTTGTCGGGTTCGGGCGAGGACACCGCCAGCGCTTCGATCAAGGGATCGGGGTAAAGCGAAAAGCCCGTTGCCGCCTCGGGCTCTTCGCCCGCCTGGCCCAGAATTCGGTACGTGCCACCGCGCCCCAGACTGCCCGAAATCCCTTCGGCGTAGATCGTGAAGCCGAACCAGGACTGGTATTCGAAGCCATGGCGTTCCGACGGGTCGAGCGTGATGCGCGCCTTTGCGCCGATGCGCGCGGCGATTTCGCGCAGTCCCGCGATGCGGCTGTCGAGCGCGCCTTGCGCCGCGAAGGCCTCGAGCTGGGCGATCGCGCTTTCGAACGGGCCGACCGCATAGAGCAGCGGGAGATAGCCCTCCCCGCCCACGTCGACGAGCCCGCCCGCGTTCTTCGCATCGAGCATCTCGCGCACCTGCTCGATCCGGTAGCCGGGGGCGAGCGGGAGCGGCCCGTCGCTCAGCGTATCGACGAGATCGGGCAGCGTGAAGTCGACCGAAATCCCCGTCGCCCCCGCCGCGCTCAGCGCCTCGATCGCCAGCTCGACGATCTCCGCCGCAGCGGCCACGGTGTCAGTGCCGATCAGCTCGGCGCCGACCTGCAAACGCTCCCGCGAGGGGTCGAGCCCGTCGCCCTTGATCGTGGTCACCGGGCCCGAGTACGACAGGCGCAAGGGGCGTGCCGCGCCCGAAAGGCTGGTCGCGGCCATGCGCGCGACTTGCGCGGTAATGTCCGAGCGCAGCGCCAGCAGGCGCAGCGAACTGGGATCGACGAAGCGGAACATGCGCCGCATCTGAACCCCCGCCATGCGGCTGGCGAGCGACTTTTCGAATTCGAGGAGCGGCGGCTCGACCCGCGCATAGCCGTGCCCGGCCAGGACGTCATGGCCGACCCGGCGAACATGCTGAGCCACGCGGGCCTGATCGGGCAAGCGGTCTCCAAGGCCCTCGGGCAACAGGTCGCGGTCGGTATCCTGCATCGTTACGTCCAAACTCCATGGCCCGCCCCGCCCGGCGAAGGGCGGCAACGGACGTGCGCCCCCGCCGGTGGTGGCGCGGGCCGTGATCGGATGCGCCTATAGGGCCAGCAGGACCGATTGAGCAAGCCAAGAGCCACCGCCACGCAATCGCGTTGCGGCCAGCCCGAAACGCACGGTGGCTTCAGGCCCCGGTCCGTTCGAGCAGGCGGTAATCCTCGGCATAGAACTCGTGGAGGAACGCGCGCTGGCGCGGGCTCAGTTCAACCGGCAGGTGCCGCCCGCTGTTGAGCCGGGGCACCGGCTTCAGGCTTTCGAGCCCCGCAAACTCGCGAAGGCGATCAAGCTGGTCGTAACGGATCAGGTGATCGACGCCGAGCCCGCCCTCACGGCGCGTCACATACCAGGACTGCGGGCGGAACATGTGGTCCATCGCAAACACGTCGCGCCCCTGCTCCATGTGGCGGATGGCGCAGTCGATCCCTTCGAAGCGGCCATAATCCCTGCGGAAGGCCGGCGCCACGCGGCGATCGCGGGTCCCCCCGGCGCAGGCGTACTGAAACGCCGAGACGAAGCGCTGCACCGGATCGCGCAGGATCGCGAAACTGGGCAGGTCGAGCACGTCGGGCGCGACCTGCTGGTAATACGTCACCGTGCTGTGCTTGACCTGGAGGCCGTAGAGACTCTCGCAAATCGAGGTCCCCGCGTTCTTGGGGACATGGACGAAGAGGATACCGCGCGCGCGGATCGCATCGATCACCTTGCGCCGCTTGGCATCGATCGGCGTAGGACCCGGCCACAGCGCCAGCCGCTCGGGCACATCGCTTACCAGGCGCACGCCGACCGAAGAGGCCAGAAGTCGGTTAAGGCCGCTTTTACCGGCCTGCTTGGCTTGCATCCATACCATTCCTGCACAATTTCACCGCGCGGTTGCGCCGGAATTGCAGGAGATGGCAGCCAGTTTGCAAGGCGGACAAGCCCCCGATCGGACGCACCGCCCGACAACGACGACGGGGCGAGCCCCGCGAAGGGCCCGCCCCGTCAATCGTTTTCACAAGCCCTCTGCCATGGCAGGGAGGCTATCTGATCAGGCGAATTTGAGCGCCTTGACCAGCTTCACGCCCGGCAGCGCCTCGGCCGCCTTGAGCACCGTGTCGTTCACCGCACTGTCGACAGAGAGCAGCAGCACCGCCTCGCCGCCCGCTTCGCGGCGGCCCAGGTTGAAGGTGCCGATGTTGATGCCGTTTTCGCCGAGCAGCGTACCGATGCGGCCGATGAAGCCCGGTGCGTCCTCGTTGACGATGTACATCATGTCGCCGGTGAGGTCCGCCTCAACCTTGATGCCGAACAGTTCGATCAGGCGCGGGTCGGTGTTGTTGAACAGCGTGCCCGCCACCGAACGCTCGCCCGCTTCGGTCTTGACCGAGACGCGCACCAGCGTGTGGTAGTTGCCTTCGCGTTCGGTCTTGACCTCACGCACTTCCAGACCGCGCTCCTTGGCGAGGTAGGGGGCGTTGACCATGTTCACCGAGTCCGACTGGACGCGCAGGAAGCCCGAGAGCACCGCCGCGACGATCGGCTTCATGTTAAGCTCGGCCGCCGCGCCTTCGGTGTGGATCGAGATGCGCGGGACCGAATCGCGGGTCAGCTGGCCGACGAGGCTGCCGAGCTGTTCGGCGAGCTTCATGTAGGGCTTGAGCTTGGGCGCTTCCTCGGCCGAAAGGCTCGGCATGTTGAGCGCGTTGGTGACACCGCCGTTGACGAGGTAGTCGGCCAGCTGCTCGGCGACCTGAAGCGCGACGTTGACCTGCGCTTCGGTGGTCGAGGCGCCCAGGTGCGGCGTGCAGATGAAGTTGGCGCATTCGAACAGCGGCGATTCCTTGGCCGGTTCGGTCTGGAACACGTCGAGTGCGGCGCCCGCGACGTGGCCCGAATCGAGCAGCTTCTTGAGCGCGTTCTCATCGATCAGACCGCCGCGCGCGCAGTTGACGATGCGCACGCCCTTCTTGGTCTTGGCCAGGTTGTCTTCCGAGAGGATGTTGCGGGTCTGCTCGGTCAGCGGGGTGTGCAGCGTGATGAAGTCCGCCTTGCCCAGCAGGGTGTCGAGGTCAGCCTTCTCCACGCCCATTTCCACCGCGCGCTCGGGGGTGAGGAACGGATCGTAGGCGACGACCTTCATCTTGAGGCCGAGCGCACGGCTGGCGACGATCGAACCGATGTTGCCCGCGCCGATCAGGCCAAGCGTCTTGCCGGTGACTTCAACGCCCATGAAGGCGTTCTTCGGCCACTTGCCTTCCTTGGTCTGCGCGTTGGCTTCGGGGATCTGGCGGGCGAGCGCGAACATCATCGCGACGGCGTGTTCGGCGGTCGTGATCGAGTTGCCGAACGGGGTGTTCATGACCACCACGCCCTTGCCCGAAGCGTAGGGAATGTCGACGTTGTCGACGCCGATACCGGCGCGGCCGATGACCTTGAGATTGGTCGCGGCGTCGAGGATTTCCTTGGTCACCTTGGTCGAGGAACGGATGGCAAGGCCATCGTATTCGCCGATGCGCGCGATCAGCTGCTCGGGCGTTTCACCGGTGATGACGTCCACGTCGCAGCCACGCTCTTCGAAGATGCGCGCGGCGTTGGGGTCCATCTTGTCGGAAATGAGAACCTTGGGCTTGGTCATTGTGTAATTTCCCTAGAGTCACCCCGGCGCGCCGATCGGACGGGCGCGGCTGCGGGGTGGCGGTGACGCGGCGGCGCGCAAGGGCGCACGCCGCGTCGATCAATCATGCGAAAAGGCGGTTCAGGCCGCGGCCTTGACGGTGGCGTAGGCCCAGTCGAGCCAGGGCCCGAGGTCCACGATGTCCTGCGTCTCGACCGTGGCACCGCACCAGATGCGAAGCCCGGCAGGCGCATCGCGGTAGCCCGCGATGTCGAAGGCGGCGCCTTCCTTTTCGAGCACGGCGGCGAACTTCTTGATGAAGTCGGTGTCCGCGCCCTCGACGGTGAGGCACACCGAGGTGCGCGAGCGGATGCCGTGGTCGACCGCAAGGTGGCCGAGCCAGTCACGCTCGGCGACGATCTTGTCGAGCGCGTGGGCGTTGGCGGTGCAACGCTTGATGAGCCCTTCGAGCCCGCCTTCGTCCTTGGCCCATTCGAGCGCGAAGATCGCGTCTTCGACGGCCATCATCGAGGGGGTGTTGATCGTTTCGCCCTTGAACACGCCTTCGATCAGCTTGCCACCCTTGGTCAGGCGGAAGATCTTGGGCAGCGGACGATCGGGGGTGAAGCTTTCCAGACGCTCGACCGCGCGAGGACCGAGGATCAGGACGCCGTGGCCGCCCTCGCCGCCCAGAACCTTCTGCCAGGAGAAGGTGGCAACGTCGATCTTGGTCCAGTCGATGTCGTAGGCGAAGACGCCCGAGGTCGCGTCGGCGAAGGCGAGGCCTTCGCGGTCGGCCGGGATCCACTCGGCGTCGGGGACACGCACGCCCGAAGTGGTGCCGTTCCAGGTGAACAGCACGTCGTCGCTCCAGTCGATCTTGTCGAGGTCGGGCAGCTGGCCGTAGTCGGCGCGGATCACGGTGGGATCGAGCTTGAGCTGCTTGACGACGTCGGTCACCCAGCCTTCACCGAAGCTTTCCCAGGCCAGCGTGGTCACGCCGCGCGCGCCGAGCATGGTCCACATGGCCATCTCGAAGGCGCCGGTGTCCGAGCCGGGGACGATGCCGATGCGGTGGGTGTCGGGAAGCTGCAGCACTTCGCGCATCAGGTCGATGCAGTACTGAAGGCGCGTCTTGCCGATCTTGGCGCGGTGCGAGCGGCCCAGCGATTCGGTATAGAGCTTTTCGGGGGCGAAGGTCGGCACCTTGGCGCAGGGACCCGACGAGAAATGCGGACGCGCAGGCTTGCGCGCCGGTACCGTAATATCAGTCATTTAAGACTCTCCTCACAGAGAGCACGCGCGGCGTTGGGACCGCGTGGCCCGCAGCCGCATCTAGTGGCGTCAGCGCGCCTGTCAATCGATTCTAACGTCGATGCGGTGGCGAATCGCGTCAGGCCGAGTGCATCGCGCATGTTCCTCGTGCGTGCAGCAACGCCATGTTAACCAAGCGCAGGCCATATCGGTGGCCATGCGAGCCACCTTGCTGATCCTGCCCCTGCTGGCCACGCTCAGCGCCTGCATCGACAGTCCGCAGGCGCGCAGACCCGCTCGCCAGAGCGCCCGCGGGCCTGGCTCCCACGGCCCGGCCATCGCCCCGCCCAGCCCCGCCTACGCCCAGTGCCTGAGCGCGCTGAGCGCGCAGCAGGCGCGTTTCACCCCCCTGCCCGATGCCTATCACGGCAATGGCTGCTCGACGCGCAACACCGTCCAGCTTTCCAGCCTGGCCAGCGACAGCGCCTCGCTCGGGCTGACCAACCTGGGTCCGGTGACCTGCTCGATGGCAAGTGGATTTGCCGGCTGGGCGCGCTTTGGCGTCAACCGCGCGGCCGAGCAGATCCTGGGCAGCCAGGTGGTGCGGATCGAGACCTTCGGCAGCTACAACTGCCGCAACGTCGCGGGCACCAGCCGACGCTCGGGCCACGCCACCGCCAACGCGATCGACGTATCCGCCTTCGACCTCGCCGATGGCCGGCGCATCACCGTGCTGGGCGACTGGGACGATGGCACCAGCGCGGAAAAACGCTTCCTGCGCGTCGTCCACGACAGCGCCTGCAAGCGCTTTGGCATGGTGCTCGGCCCCGACTACAACGCCGCGCACGCCAACCACTTCCACCTCGAAGCCTCCGACGGCAACTACTGCCGCTGACGGACGGTCTGGACATAGCCAGCCGCCCATTTCCAGACCGCCCCGGTTTCGTCCAGCCCGCCAAGGCCCCGACGGGCCCGCCCGCGTTGGGTGACGAGCGAACCCGCCGAGACGCACGAGACCCTTTACGTTCGCGCGGTCCGGCAAGCCTGTGCGCGGCGCGCGTCAGCTCCCGAAGGCGCGGATCTGGAACGGCCGAGCGATGTCGACGAGGACCCGGAAATCGGGCTCCCCGCGCGCGCGGCTGACCCCGCAGGGGCGGCTCGCCCCCGAAGGCGCCACGAGCACGCGCGCGCGGCACAGGATCAGGGTCTTGTTCAAATGCCAGTCCTGCGCCCACTCGGCGTAGATCGTCGACAGGCTGGGCGGCAGGTAGCCGATGCAGTCGCCCGCGATGTGAACCGCGATGCGTTTGCGCGAGAGGCTGTCGGGTCGCCCTTCGGCCAGCCGGGCGAGGAAATCGCGCCCGAAGGCGTCGACCACCGGCCCATCGGTCGGTCGGCAGACCAACGCCGAATGGTGCCGCTCCAGCGACACGACTTCGTGGTTGTATTGCCCTTTTCCGGCCAGATAGAACCCTTTGGAGCCGTTGTCCGGCGCCTCGCCTTTGGCTCGAGCCGCTCCCGCCAGAGCAAATCGCACGCCCAATGCGAACTTAAACAAGGTTACGCTCATCACCCGCTCCTTTCTCATGAGGGAGTCGAAATTCAAAGCTAGCACTCCGGCCGCACGTTAACCCCTGCATTCGCTTCGATTGCGGTGCAAATTACTGCGTAAAATACAAAAATACGCATCTATCCGAGAGGCGCCGGTTAAGCCCGAGGGGTAAAGTTCTCCGAACTTTCACCTGCACCAAAGCCTACGCGGCCGGACCCAGACGCCGGATCGGGTCTGCACGTCGGCGGGCTTGCCACGTTTCCCGGAGGGCTTGGGGAATCTTGTAAAATGTTTTGATTCAAGGGATTTACCATCCCTTGCCCCTGTATCCTGTCAGGCGGATAGGGTGCCGGAGGCGGTGGTGCGTGCTGGCGTGGCAGCTGTTCGAGCGACCAGCAAGCCGCACAGAGGCGACACCGCGCCGTTCGACAAAGTCGAAAAACAAAATCAAAACAGAAATATGAGGGCGCAACCGCCGACCCTCAAGCCAAGCGCAATTCCCACCCTCGCCCCTCGCAGGCTCTGTTGCCGGAGACAGCCGAAGCAGACAGTAACAGGGTCAAGGGGTGATAACCCCTTGAATCAAAACCTTCTATCTACTTCCTCCCACGAACGACAGCAAGCGCCCCACGGCAATCGCTCCGGAACGGCGCAACCTATTCGGCCGCGTCCTTGAGCAGCGGGTCGAGCCGGTAGTCGGGCAAGGCGTCGAGCGCCTGGCGCAGCGCCTCGCCCCAGCCCTCGGACACGACCTGGAGGTAAGGATCATTGGCCTCGATCCGACGTTCGTGGAGCGGTTCGAAGCGGTCGCGCTCGATCACCAGCAGGTCGAGCGGCAGGCCGACCGAGAGGTTGGCCTTGAGCGTGGAATCGAAGGAGACCATCAGCAGCTTGACCGCCGCCTCGAAGCTCATGTCGCGCTGGTAGCCGCGCAGCAGGATCGGGCGGCCGTACTTGGTCTCGCCGATCTGGAAGAAGGGCGTGTCGAAGCTCGCCTCGATGAAGTTGCCTTCGGGATAGATCATGAACAGGCGCGGCTCCATTCCCGCGATCTGCCCGGCGACGATGATCGTCGCGCTGAACGTGCCCGCCGCGGCGCGCGGGCCGTTGTCCTCGACCCGGTTGGCGATGGTTTCCTGGAGCAGGTTGCCCACGATCGTGGCGACCTGGAACATGGTTTCCGCCTCGAGCAGCGAGTTGTGGCGTTCGGACGGCGCCTTATTGCGCTCCTCAAGCTGGCTGATGACCGCCTGCGTGGTGGCCAGGTTACCCGCGGTCATGATCGTGATGATTCGCTCACCGGGCACTTCCCAATGATTCATCTTGCGGAAGGTCGAGATGTTATCGACCCCCGAATTGGTCCGCGTGTCGCTCATGCACACGAGTCCGCGTTCCAGCATCATGCCCACGCAATACGTCATGGAAGCTCTTGTTCCTGCAATCTATTCTATTTCAACCCTGACAGCCGGACCAGCGCAGGACGAAGCCTGCCTGCCCCGCCTCACGCGGCCTTTGCGCTTCAACCCTGGGCTTGCCCCGCCTGCAGCGGCCCGCTCTCGCTCGACTGCTGCTGCTGGCTACTACCTAGCAGCTTCTGGGCGACCGACAACTGGACATCGAGGTGCGACACACCGCCGCCCTGGGCAATACCTGTAACCGGTGCGGCCTCGCCATAGTCGCAACCGGTGGCTACGCGGATATACCGCTCGTCAGGGCAAACCGCGTTGGCGATGTCGAAACCGACCCAGCCCAGCCCATCGACATAGGCCTCGGCCCAGCCGTGCCCGGCCTCCTGCTCCTCGCGATCGTCCATCTTGAGATAGCCGCCGACGTAGCGCATCGGAATGTCGAGGAAACGCCCGGCGCTGATGAAGACGTGGGCGTGGTCCTGGCATACGCCCTTCCCGGCCGCGAGCGCCTGCTCTGCGGTGGTCGAAACATCGGTCAGCCCCGGCTCGTAGGTGATATGCTCGGCCACCGCGTAGGACAGCGCGTGCAGGAAGGCCAGCCGGTCCCCGCGATCCGCGTCGACCGAGGCGACGAGTTGACGTACCTTGTTGCCCGCGCGGGTCAGCGCGGTCGGGCGCAGGAAGCACCACAAGGGCATGTGCCCCGTATGCAGGCCGGTAATACCGTTGTTGTCCGAGGTCTGGACGGTGCCTTTGCAGGTCACCACCACCGCGCGCGCACCGTCGTCGATCGAAATGAGTGTGGCGTGGTTGTGATGCTGATCGTCGTACTCGGCTTCGATCCGCGCACCGGTCAACTCCATCGTCCAGTCGAGCACCTCCTGGCCATGGGTCGACTTGGGTTTGAGCCGCAGGCGCTGGAGGCCGTGGGCAACCGGGTCGGCAAAAGTGTAGCGGGTCGAATGCGTAACGCTCAGCAGCACGGGGCCCCTTACTCGGTAAACCGGTAGTCGGCGGCGATGGCGCGGCCGATTTCGTTGGTCTTGGTGATGAAGTCCTGCAGGAATTCGTGCAGCCCCTGATCGAAGATCTGTTCGACATCGAGCTGGTGCAGCCGCGTTCCGGCTTCGCGCAGAATCTCGTGCGCGCTCGTCTCGCAGCCGTATTCCTTGGCGAGCCCGGCCATGTTGCTGCGCAGCTTTTCGTAGCAGAACACCAGGCTGCGCGGAAACTGGCCGTCGAGGATCAGGAAGCGCGCGATTTCGCGCGGGTCCATCGCGCCCGCGTTGAGCCAGGAAAACGCCCGGTTCCCCGCGACCGAGCGCAGCAGCGTGTCCCACTGCTGGTTGTCGAGGTTGGAGCCGACCCAGGCATTCGAGGGCAGCAGCACGTAGTACTTCACATCGAGGATGCGCGCGGTGTTGTCGGCGCGTTCGATGAACGTGCCGATGCGCGAGAAGTTGAACACCTCGTTGCGCAGCATCGTCCCCTCGAGCGCGCCGCGCACCAGCGTGCCGGTGCGCCGGATCGCGGTGAGCACTTCGCCAAGGTTGGTTTCGCGCACCGGGCGCGAAAGCATCTCGGAGAGCGTCATCCAGCCTTCGTTGGTGGCTTCCCAGACCGAATTGGTGATGCTGGTGCGCACCACGCGCGCGTTGGTGCGCGCGTATTCGATCATCGAGAGCACCGAGCCAGGATTGTCCTTGTCGCGCAGGATGTAGTTGAACACCTGCGGGCCGGAAAAATCCGAATGGATCGCCTCGTAATCGTCAATCAGGCCAGCCGTGGTCAGCACCGAGCGCCACTCGTCGTGCTGCGAATCCTTGCTCGATCCGGTCAGCGCGAGGTGGAAGCCCACATCGATGAGACGCGCGGTATTCTCGGCCCGTTCGAGATAACGGGACATCCAGTAAACGCCATTGGCAGCACGACCGAGCATCAGTCCTCCAGCACCCAGCTGTCCTTGGTCCCGCCGCCTTGCGAGGAATTGACCACCAGCGATCCTTTCTTGAGCGCGACGCGCGTGAGGCCGCCGGGCGTGATGTCGATCCCGTCGGGCGAGACGAGCACGAAGGGGCGCAAGTCGACATGGCGCGGGGCGAGCCCCTCGCGCGTGAAGATCGGCACCGTCGAGAGCGAAAGCGTGGGCTGCGCGATGTAGTTTTCGGGCTTGGCGCGCAGCTTGAGTTCGAAGGCGGCGAGCTCCTTCTTCGAGGACGTCGGTCCGATCAGCATGCCATAGCCGCCCGACCCGTGGACTTCCTTGACCACGAGATCCTTGAGGTTGTCGAGCACGTAGGCGAGCGAATCCGCCTCCGAGCAGCGCCAGGTCGGCACGTTGCTCAGGATCGGCTTTTCACCCGTGTAGAATTCGACGATCTCGGGCATGTAGCTGTAGATCGCCTTGTCGTCGGCGATGCCGGTGCCCGGCGCGTTGGCGATGGTGATCCCGCCCGAGCGGTAGACGTCCATGATCCCCGCCACGCCCAGCACCGAGTCCGGGTTGAAGGTGAGCGGGTCGAGATAATCGTCGTCGACCCGGCGGTAGATCACGTCGATCGCCTTGTAGCCGGTGGTCGTGCGCATCGCCACACGCCCGTCCATGACGCGCAGATCGCTGCCCTCGACCAGTTCGGCGCCCATCTGGTCCGCAAGGAAGGCGTGCTCGAAATAAGCCGAGTTGTAGATGCCCGGCGTCAGGACCGCGACAACCGGGCGCTTGCCCTTCGCGGCGTTGTAGGCCGCCGGCGCGCAGGCCCTGAGCGAACGCGCGAGACGACGCGGATAGTCCGAGACCGGGCGCACCGGGATCTGCGTGAACAGGTCCGGGAACATCGCCATCATCGTCTCGCGGTTCTCCAGCATATAGGAGACCCCCGAGGGCGTGCGCGCGTTGTCCTCGAGCACCATGAAATCATCCGGGCCCGTGCGCACCAGGTCAATCCCCACGATGTGGGTATAGACCCCGCCCGGCGGCGTGAAGCCGATCATCTGCGAAAGGAACGCCTCGTTGTTGCGCAGCGCGCTGACCGGCAAGCGCCCCGAGCGGATGATTTCCTGGCGGTGGTAGAGGTCCTGGAGGAAGGCGTTGAGCGCGCGCACGCGCTGTTCGATGCCCTTGGTGAGTTTACGCCATTCCTTGGCGGTGATGATCCGGGGGATCATGTCGAAGGGGATCAGACGCTCTTCGGCGTCGGCCTCTCCGTAAACGTTGAAGGTAATTCCGATGCGGCGAAAGAAACGTTCCGCTTCCGCGTCCTGTCGTTTGAGCCATCCCTTGTCCTGCGCATCGTACCAATTGCGAAAATCGGCGTAGGCAGACCGAACTGTTCCATCCTCGTGGAGCATTTCGTCAAAGTTCACTGCGTTCGTCGTCGACATCGTGACTCCCGTTTGTCCCTGTGATGCAACATCGAACAGGACTTGCCAAGGACCCGCGCTGCGCTTGCGAAATAAAAAATTTGCAAGCCGTTAGGCATGGCAAAGCGCGGGGCCTGCCATGCCTTTGCAGCGCCCTGGCCGGGCAAAGGGGACGGGATGGAACAGCGCGGCCCCCCCCCCGTTTCCAAAAGGCGCCTTCGGGCGACTTTTGGGTCAGGCCCTCAGCCCAGCAGGCCGCGCGCCGTCAGGTCCGCGCGCAGCGTCGCGGCGTCACGGAAGTGGTGGACCTGCCAGCCGAGCGCGCGCGCAGCGTCAATGTTGGGAGGATTGTCGTCGATGAACAGCATCGCGCCCGGCGGATGACCGAACCGGCGCGCGGCCAGCGCGAAGATGCGCGCATCGGGCTTGGCGATCTTCTCGTCGCCCGAGACGACGATGTCACCGAACAGATCGAACAAGGGCTCGCCCGCGCGGTATTCGCGCCAGAAGGGCGAGGCAAAGTTGGTGATCGCGAACAGCGGCACGCCCATCCCGGCAAGTTCGCGCACGATCTCGTGGGTTCCGGGCACATTGCCGGGGATCGTCTCGATAAAGCGGGTGGCGTAGGCGTCGATCGCGCGGTCGTAGCCGGGAAACTGCGCCTTGCGCTCGGCCACCAGCTCGGCCAGTTCGCGCCCTTCGTCGTGCTGGTGGTGCCAGGCTTCGGTCACCACCGTCGCGCAGAACCAGTCGAGCTCGACCGGATCGTCGATCAGCTGCGCGAAGAGCCGCCGCATGTCCCATTCGACGAGCACGCGCCCGACATCGAAGACCACCGCCTGCACGCCGCAATCAGCTCCGCTTGCGGCGTGCCTTGAGGAAAAAGCTTGCGACACGACAAAACCCCCGCTGGTGGGCGGGGGCCTTTTGCCATCAACGCTCAGGCCGACCGCCGTGAACACCCCGCCGCACGCTTGCAGCGGGGACAGGCGATTGAAATCAGGCCCGACCGAATCAGGCCCGACCGAATCAGCCCTGGCGAGCCTTGAAGCGGGGCTGCGTCTTGTTGATGACGTAGGTGCGGCCACGACGGCGGATCACGCGGTTATCGCGGTGACGGCCCTTGAGCGACTTGAGGCTGTTGCGAATCTTCATGTCTTGTCTCGTCCAGGTTTGGTCAGGCGGTTACCGACCGCCGGAAATTTGAAGTGGCGCCGTTAATGGTTGCGGCGCGCAGAGTCAAGCTCGACGCCCTGCCACAAGTCCTTATAGCATCGCCTCAAGGGCGCTTTACCGTTCCATTCATCGACGATCAATCCATCGCGGTGCTATGGACAGGTCGGGTGCTGCATTATCGCCATTTTTCCAAGGAACGTCCTGCCGTGCGTAGAATCAACCGCCTGAGCACCCCGAGCCCCCGTCACCGCGCCCGTGCCGCTGGCCCTGCCGGTCTCACGCTCGGTCTCGCGCTCGGCCTTGCGCTTGCCGCCCCGGCGTCCGCCCAGCCGGGCTGGGGCGGTGGATGGGGCGGCTGGGGCGGTCGCGGCGGATGGGGCTGGGACGATCCGATGATGCCCGCCGCGCGCCCCTCGCGCAGCGCCAAGGACCCGCGTGACGGCCACGTTCAGGTCGCCCGATTCGTGCGCGACGATGCCGCCGCCCAGGCCCTGGGCCACGGTTCGATCAAGGTCGTCGCGGCCAGGTCCGACGAGCCCGAGAGCGACTGGGTCGGCCCCGACCGCCGTTCGCGCTTCGAAGCCGCCGCGGAAAGCGCGCTGATCGGCGCGGGCTACGACACGCTGCGCACCGCAGGGCCCGACGTCCAGATCGCCACGGTCAAGATCCGCCAGCGCGTGCTGGTTCCCGCCGAGCTCAAGCGCAGCCCGGTCAGCGGCAGCGCGGCCATGTCGGTGGGCACTTACGGCCAGTCCTATGGGCTGGCGGTCAACGTCGACCTGACCAAGCCGCGCACCGCGCTGGTCTCCACGCGCATGGACCTGCGCATCCTCGACCATGCCGACGGCACCGTGCTGTGGGAGGGCCACGCCGAAATCGCCACGTACGAGGGCGACGACAAGTGGACCGACGATGCCATCGCGACCAAGCTTGCCGACGCGCTGCTCGACCGCTTCCCCGAAGGCCAGCCGGTGACCGTGCCGGTGACCGAGGTCGGCATCACCCGCCCGGACAGCGACGGCGATGCCCCTGATGTGTGGGAGCAGGACGCTCCGGCCGCAGGCGGGTACGACACCACCAACGGCGCGCTTTCGCACGACTGAGACCAGCCCCCCGGCACCAAGGCCAGAGCGCGCTGACGCGGCACGCCCTCTGGATGCGCTCACGCGCCGCACCGGCTGCACCTGAAGGCCCCGGACAGCCCCCTCCCGGCTCGGGATAATCCCGCGCCGCGCTTGCATAGCGGCCATGCGCGGTCCACATCGGGGGCGATGAACGCGGCCCTTTGCGGCCTCCGGCGCTCCTGCGCCTCCCGTATGGAGTTATCCCATGCCCCGGCTGTCCCTTCCCCTGCCCTTTCCCTCGGGCGTCCCGGCCGCCTTGCGCGCGCTTCCCGTGCTGGGCGCGCTCGCCCTGCTCGGCGCCTGCGCGACGACGCCCGCGGCGGGTCCGGTCGAAGTGACCCGCTTCCACCGCATGGATACGCCCGCCGCCATGGCGCCCGGCACGATCCGCATCCTGCCCGCCACCGGCCATGCCGATACTCCCGAATTCCGGCTCTACGCCGCCGCGATCGCCCAGGAACTGGAGAAGGACGGCTACCGCGCCGTACCCGCCGACACGCCGCAAAGCGCGCGCGTGGCGCACCTGACGCTCGAACGCGACCATCTCGAGCCGCGCCGCCGGGGCTCGCGGGTGTCGCTGGGCGGCAACGGCGGGGTAAGCGACCGTGGTTCGGGCGTGGGCCTTGGCATCGGCATCGACCTTTCGCCCCCCCCGCCTGCACAGATCGCCACCCGCCTCTCGCTCACCATCGATGACGGGGCGAGCGGCGAGCGCGTGTGGGAAGGCCGCGCCGCGCAGACGGTCACGGCCAAGTCCGACCTTGCCGCCCCCGCGGCCAGCGCGCCGGTCATGGCCCGCGCGCTGCTCAAGGATTTTCCCGGCAAGTCGGGCCAGACCATTCTCGTGAAGTAACGGAAAAAAGCAGCGCAACCATGAGCGACATCCAGATCCACGCCGCCTTCGATTCGGGCAATATCGAGGTCCTCTCGATCGACGGCGCCAGCGCGCGCCTCGCCATCCGGCGCGACCACCAGTCCGACTTCGCGCAGTGGTTCCACTTCCGCGTCTCGGGCGCGGCCGAACGCGAACTGACGCTGACCATCACCGGGCTTTCGGGCTCGGCCTACCCGATGGGCTGGCCAGGCTACGAGGCCTGCGTGTCGGAGGACCGCAACGAGTGGACCCGCGCGCCCAGCACCTATTCGGAAAGCGCAGACGGCGGCAGCCTGACCATCCGCTACACGCCCGGCGCCAACGCGGTGTGGTTCGCCTATTTCGCGCCCTATTCGATGGAGCGCCACCACGACCTCGTCGCGGACGCCGCGCAGGCCGAGGGCGTCACCCTGCGCACGCTGGGCACCACGCTGGACGGCCAGCCGCTCGATTGCCTCGAGATGGGCACCGGGCCGTTGCACGTGTGGCTCTACGCGCGCCAGCATCCCGGCGAATCGATGGCCGAATGGTGGATGGAAGGCGCGATCGACCAGCTGATCGACCCGGCCAGCTCGGTCGGGCGCGAACTGCGCAAGCGCGCGACCTTCCACATCGTGCCCAACTGCAACCCCGACGGCTCGCGCCGCGGGCACTTGCGCACCAACGCGGTGGGCACCAACCTCAACCGTGAATGGGCCGATCCGACGCCCGAAAAGTCCCCCGAAGTGCTCGCCATCCGTAACGCGATGGACACCACCGGGGTCGATTTCGCAATGGATGTCCACGGCGACGAGGCGATCCCTGCAGTGTTCCTCGCCGGGTTCGAGGGCATCCCCTCGCTCACGCCCGAACAGAAGGCCGGGTACGACCGCTTCGGTGAACTGCTCGACCGGCGCACGCCCGATTTCCAGCGCACGCTCGGCTACCCCACCGCCGCGCCCG
The DNA here is from genome assembly GCF_022832435.1 of Novosphingobium organovorum. Lineage (GTDB taxonomy): Bacteria > Pseudomonadota > Alphaproteobacteria > Sphingomonadales > Sphingomonadaceae > Novosphingobium > Novosphingobium organovorum. Next base: position 24,270 of record NZ_JALHLF010000031.1, read on the forward strand.
GCAAGGGCAATCTGGCGATGTCGACCAACCAGGTCGCCGAGCGCTTCGGGGCCGTGTCGATGACGCTCGAAATGCCGTTCAAGGACCACAACCCCGCCGCCGACCCGCGCCAGGGCTGGAGCCCCGAACGTTCGATCCAGCTGGGCCGCGATTGCCTCGCCACGCTGCTCGAATGGCTCGAGGAGCGCGACGCAGCCTGACCGCGCAAAGGAGAGGGGCGCCCCAAGAGGCCGCCCCTCGCTTTGGGACTATTTGCGCTGGGTCAGCACCACACCACGTGGGCAAGCCGGTTCTGGCTCAGCAAGTCCGCACCCCAGGGCGGCACGGGCGCCTCGCGGAGCGGCCAGGGTGCACGCTCCTCCTCGCGGTGCGGCGCGTGATCCTCGAGCCATGCATACGGTGCAGGAGCGATGCGCCCGGCTCGCTCTCCAAGCGCACTGAGCAGCAGCGACCAGCCGCTCGACCAGCTGCCACTCACCAGATCGCACAGCGGCCGCGCGCCCCAGTCTTGCGCCAACCGCAGCATCGCGCGCCGGTGATAGACATCGCCCAGCGAATGGTGGACGAGGAACGTAGGAAACGGCAGCTCGCCGCGCGGAATGGCGCCAAAGCGCGCGATACGCGGATCGCGGCCGGGCCGGTCGACGTCGGGCGGATTGACCACGAAGGCCCCCAGCACGGCACCGGGGCTCGTCGCCGCTTCGTATTCGACCCACCACGCCAGCGCGAGCGCGGCGATATCCTCGGTGACGACCACCACCGGGCGCTCCTGGCGCGCAATCGCCAGGTTCAGCTTGTTGACCCAGGTGTTGCGGTGGGGCTCGTCCCACAGCCCGAGTTCGACGATGCGGCAGCGCGCGCTGCGCTGCGCCCAGCGGGCCATCCAGTGCGAAGGGGAAAGCGGGCGTGCGGGCACCAGCAGGATGTCGATGCCGGCGCCGCGCGCAGGGGAAGGAAGGAAGAGAGTCATAGCCAATCTCCTCGTCGATCGTTGCGATCACGGTGTTCAGGGGATTTGCCGGTCGACTCGGTATACGTCCCGACAGGGACCGATGTATTCTCAATTTAAAAAGTAGACAAGGCGATTGCGGTCGGGCGAGCGCCCTCTCCGACGTGCCGAAGCCCCGCAAAACCCGCCTGAGCGGGCGCCATCGCCCCGCTCAGGCGAGGTTTGCCGGACCAAAGGCGTGCGGGATCAGCGTCGAGAGCCGTTCTTCGAGAATGCCATCGGCGCCATCGCTCCACACCACCGGATCGGTGCCGCCCAGCTGGGCGACTTCGTTGAGCATCTGGCGGCAACGCCCGCACGGCGTCACGGTCATCCCCTGCCCCGGCGCGCCCGCAACGCCGCCGGTCACCGCGACCGCGACGAGCTGGCCCGCTCCGCCGGCAGCGCCCTGCGCGCCGGACAGGATCTTGGCCACCGCCACGGTTTCGGCGCAGAGCGAAAGGCCATAGCTGGCGTTCTCGACATTGGCGCCCGTCACCACCGAGCCATCGCCCATCAGCAGCGCGGCGCCGACGTGGAACTTCGAATAAGGCGCATAGGCACGGGCCGCAGCCGCGCGGGCCTGCGCCATCAGCGCGTCGCGCGCACCATCGTCGGGGATCGGAGGGATCTGGGTCATGGTAATCCTAGGGGTGTAGCACGAGCCAGCGCAGGTCGTGCGCCGTATTCTCGTTGGAAAGCGCGCTGTTGGCGGTCCACAGCGTCCAGGCACGGCCCACGTAGTCGGGCGCGAAGCGGTCGCGCACCAGCCACAGGTTGCGATCGAGCCTTCCGGCGATTGCATAACGGCGCTGGAACCGCTCGGTCACCTTGAGGATGGTGGGCTTGCCGGTGTGCGTCTCGACCTGGTTGAGGAAGGTCATCAGCTCGCTCTCGACCCGCGCGTCGGAGACCTTGGGCGTGCAATTGTCGGCCAGCGTGTCGAGCTCGACCGCAGGAGGCAGCAGGTCGGCCTCGCGCGGGACAATGGTGACGAAGTTCGCGGCCTGCTTTTCGGCCGGCTCGCACGGGTCGTAGCGGTGTACCGCGCCGACCTGCATCCCGGCGGCCTTGGCGGCCTCCATGTTGGCGACGAAGCGCGCATCGCGCCCCTCGGCGCCCGAACTGGCATCGACGTAGGCAAAGTCGGCGCCGATCGCCTTCAACGAATTCCAGCTGACATCGCCATCGCCTACCCCGATCTCGACCCCTTGCGTGGGATAGAGCGTGCGGTCGGGCAGCCAGTGGTGGACGTGCCACCAGGCCCAGCCCCCCCCGGCGAGGCCCAGCACCGCCAGAAGCGCCATGAGGCGCGCCAGCCAGGCCAGCGTGGCCGTGCCCTTGATCGTTCGCCCTGTCATGAAAGTCGTGCGCCTGTCTGCTTAAAATGTCGGCAAGGAAGAATGGTCAGCCGCGTATATGCAGCACGCAGATCAGCGTGAACAGGCGGCGGGCTGTGGGAAAGTCGGTTTCCACCTTGCCCTCGAGCCGTTCGATGAGCAGCTCGGCGGCGTCGTTGTGGATGCCGCGCCGGGCCATGTCGATGGTCTCGATCTCCTGCGCGGTGGCCTTGCGAATCGCCTGGTAATAGCTTTCGCAAATCGCGAAATACTCGCGGATCGGACGGCGAAAGCGCGCGAGGCCCAGCACCAGTGTTTCCAGCTCCACCCCCTGCTCGTCGCCCACCTGCATCGACAGGCGCCCGTCACGCACCGAAAGGAACAGGCGGTAGGGCCCCTCGTGCCCGTTCGCGAACGGGCGCAGCGGCTTGAACAGGTTGTCCTCGATCAGATCGAAGATCGCGATCCGGCGCTCCTGCTCGATATCGGCGTTGCGCCACAGGATCGTGGTATCGTCGAGTTCGATATGAGAGATGCGCGGGTCCGGCATGATACGGCAGGTCTTTACGCGCTTGTCCCAGTGGCGGGCAACCCTGACCTTCGGCCAGCCCCATGCTCCATCCACAAGCTGGGGAAAAAATCACTCGAAAGAACGCTTGCCGCCCCGCGCGCGCAGGACCATGGAGGTCAGCTTATGGCACAGCAGGACGTTCTCAGAATCGCCGAAGCTCCCGGCGACGACACCCAAGGCGCGCGCTCGCTTCCCTCGAACGTCGAGGCCGAAGCCGCATTCCTGGGCGCCGTGCTGATCGACAACCGGGTGATTGAGGAACTGCCGACCCAGTTGGGTCCGCAGCACTTCTTCGAGCCGGTCCACGCCCGCATCTACGAACGCATCCTGGGCCTGCTCGACCGCAAGGCGGTGGTCACCCCGGTCACCCTGCGCCCCTATTTCGAGGCCGACGAGCAGTTGAAGGCGCTGGGCGGGGTATCCTACCTCGCGCGGCTGACCGCCGATGGCCAGGGCCTGCTCGCGCCGCGCGAACTGGCCGCCCAGATCTACGACCTGGCGCTGCTGCGCGAGCTGATCTCGGTCGGCCGCAGCCTTGTCGAAGGGGCGATGGACACCTCCGAATCGGTCGAGCCGCAAGAGCAGATCGAACAGGCCGAAGCCGCGCTCTACAAGGTGGCCGAAGGCGCCGCCTCGGCCAACGAGGCCAAGAGCTTCGCGCAGGCCACGCACACCGCGATCTTCAACATCGAGAAGGCGTTCAATTCGGGCGGCAACATCTCGGGCAAGACCACCGGGCTCGATTCGGTGAACTCGAAGATCGGTGGTCTGCACGATTCCGACCTTATCATCCTCGCCGGGCGTCCCGGCATGGGCAAGACCTCGCTCGTCACCAACATCGCCTTCAACACCTCGCAGCGCTACGTCGACGACATGGCGCTGGGAATCGAACCCAAGCGCTCGGTCGGCGCGCCGACCGCCTTCTTCAGCCTGGAAATGAGCGCCGACCAGCTGGCGACGCGTATTCTCGCCGAACAGTCGGGCATTTCCTCCGAAGCGCTGCGCATGGGTAAGATCAGCCGCGAGGATTTCCAGCAGCTCTCCTTCGCCAGCCAGCGCCTGGCCGAACTGCCGCTGTTCATCGATGATACGCCGGGCCTTTCGATTGCCGCGCTGCGCACCCGCGCACGCCGCCTCAAGCGCCGCCACAACATCGGCCTCATCATCATCGACTACCTGCAGCTGCTTTCAGGCTCAGGTCGCGCCAACGACAATCGCGTGAACGAAATTTCGGAAATTTCGCGCGGTTTGAAGACCTTGGCCAAGGAACTGGAAGTGCCGGTGATCGCGCTCTCCCAGCTCAGCCGTGCGGTCGAAAGCCGCGAGGACAAGAAGCCGATGCTGTCCGACCTTCGCGAATCGGGCTCGATCGAGCAGGACGCCGACATGGTCTGGTTCGTGTTCCGCGAGGACTACTACGTCAACGCTACCGAACCCAAGTTCCCCGCCGAAGGGGATCCGCCAGACGTCGTCGACAAGTGGGAAGCCTGGCGCCAGCGCATGGAACAGGTCACCGGGCTTGCCGAACTGATCGTGGCCAAGCAGCGCCACGGTTCGACCGGGCGCGTACGGCTCAAGTTCGAGGCGCGCATCACCAAGTTCTCCGACCTCGACGCCGACGATCCGCGCGGCGCCTTCGTTTCGGACTGATCGCGCGCCACAAAAGGCACGCGGCGCCTCACCCTGGCTGCAAAGCCGGGGTGCGCTGCCCGCGCATGAGCAGCGTATAGGACACCAGTGCCACGCCCACGCCCACGAACCAGGCGTAGGAATAGATCACCGTCCAGGGCGCCCCGATCGCGCCGAACAGAGCCGGCGCGCTCACCGCCAGGAAGCCCGGCACATTGGGCGCGATACCCAGCGCCAGCGCGGCCAGCGCCCGCCCGTTCCAGCCGTTCTCATAACGGTACGGGCCATCTGGATCATAGAGCCCCTCGACGTCGAGCCGGGTCGCGCGCACCAGCCAGTAATCGGCGATCAGGATGCCCGCGATCGGGCCGAGCAGCGCGCCGTAGCCGGTCAGCCAGGTGAAGATATAGCCGTTGGTGCTGGCAAGCAGCTTCCAGGGCATCATGAACAGCCCGATGAACGCGGTGCACAGCGCGCCGGTGCGATAGGAAATGCGCCGGGGAGAAAGCGAGGCGAAGTCGTAGGCCGAACAGACCAGGTTCGCCGCGATGTTGCACGAGACGGTATCGAGCGCGATGACGAACAGCCCCAGCAGGACGAAGGGGCCGGAGAGCGTGCCCGCGAGCTGCACCGGGTCCCAGATCGCCTTGCCGTAGATCACCACCGTTGCCGAAGTGGTCATCACGCTGATGAGCGCGATCACCCCCATCGTCGGCGGCAGGCCGAGCGACTGGCCGATGGCCTGGTCGCGCTGGGTGCGGGCAAAGCGCGTGAAGTCCGGAATGTTGAGCGCCAGCGTCCCCCAGAAACCGACCATAGCCGTGAGCGAGGGCAGGAACACCGCCCAGAACTGCCCCGCGCGTGCCCCGCCCGGCCCGAACGCCGAAGGGCTGGCGAAGATCGGCCCCACCCCGCCCGCCGCATCGAGCGCCCACCACACCAGCGCGATGCACGCCAGTACCTTGAGCGGCGCGGTCCAGGTCTCTAGCCGCCGGATCGTCAGCAGGCCCTTGCGCACGAAGACCAGCTGGATCGACCAGAACGCGAGGAAGGCCAGCAACTGACCAATGCCGATGCCGAAAAACGGCAAGGGCGCGCCGCGCATGTCGGTGCCGAGGAAAATGCCGAGCAGGGTCAGCAGCGCCTCGCCCCCGATCCAGGTCTGGATGCCGTACCACCCGCAAGCCACGAGCGCGCGCGCCGCGGCCGCAAGCCGCCCGCCGATCGTCCCGAAGGAAGCGCGCACGAGCACCGCGAACGGCACCCCGTAACGCGCGCCTGGATGGCCTATCAGCAGCATCGGCACGAGGATGATGACGTTGCCCAGCACCACCACGCCGATCGCCTGAAGCGCGGACATGCCCTGCTCGATCAGCCCCGCCGCGAGCATCCAGGTCGGCACGGCCACCACCATGCCCACCCACAGCGCGGCGAAATGATACCAGCGCCAGGTGCGCTGGCGCCCGTCCGTCGGCGCCAGGTCCTCGTTCCAGAGAGAATTTTGACCTGCTGCCACCTTGCCCCCACACTTGCCCGGCCTGTCGATGAACGATCATGCTGGCGGCAGCGCAAGGGGCAAGTCAAACAGCAAAAACCGCCCTGCCCAAACGCGAAAAGCGCGCACTCCCGCTTGCGGACAGAGGCAGCGCGATTGCCGTTCGCCGCCTTTTTTCAGGCCCCTTTGCGCGACCTGAAAGCCGCACTTGCACGGCAATCGGGAGAAAGGTCCATCTCGATACCTTCGCTAACTTGCGATTCAGCCCCGCTCACCTACATTGGGAAGCGAAAGGACAGGTAACCCTGCAATGAACGACGACCAGCCCAACGGCAATCCCTGGGTGAAGAGCCTGCTCGTGTGGGGAGGCATCTTCCTCGCCCTGCTCATGGTGGTATCCATGTTCAGCGCCCGCGAAAGCGCGGGAAGCGCGATTCCCTACTCCGATTTCCGCGCCAAGGTTGCCCAGGGCAGCGTGGAAAGCGTCGAAATCGGTCAGGAGCGGATCGACGGCAAGATGCGCAACGGCGACCTGTTCTCGACCGTACCGGTGCAGAATGACACCACGCTGCCCCAGCTGCTCGAGAACAACGATGTAAAGTTCTCGGGCAAGGCCCCCGAACAGGGCAGCATGCTGCTCTACATCATCGCCAACACCCTGCCCTTCCTGCTCATCATCGGTATCGCCTTCTTCGCGCTGCGCCAGGTCCAGAAGGGCGGTGGCTCGGGCGCGATGGGCTTCGGCAAGTCCAAGGCCAAGATGCTGACCGAACGTTCGGGCCGCGTCACCTTCGACGATGTCGCCGGCATCGACGAAGCGCGCGAGGAACTTGAGGAAATCGTCGAGTTCCTCAAGGACCCGACCCGCTTCTCCAAGCTCGGCGGCCAGATTCCCAAGGGCGCGCTGCTGGTCGGCTCGCCCGGCACCGGCAAGACCCTGCTCGCCCGCGCCATTGCGGGTGAAGCGGGCGTGCCCTTCTTCACCATCTCCGGCTCGGATTTCGTCGAGATGTTCGTGGGCGTTGGCGCCAGCCGCGTGCGCGACATGTTCGAACAGGCCAAGAAGAACGCGCCTTGCATCGTCTTCATCGACGAGATCGACGCCGTCGGGCGCCATCGCGGTACCGGCCTTGGCAACTCGAACGACGAACGCGAACAGACGCTCAACCAGCTGCTCGTCGAGATGGACGGTTTCGAGGCGAACGAGGGCATCATCATCATCGCGGCGACCAACCGCCCCGACGTGCTCGACCCCGCGCTGCTGCGTCCGGGCCGCTTCGACCGCCAGGTGGTCGTCCCCGTGCCCGACATCGAAGGGCGCGAGCAGATCCTCGCCGTCCACATGAAGAAGGTGCCGCTGGCCCCCGACGTCAACCCGCGCGTGATCGCGCGCGGCACGCCGGGCTTCTCCGGCGCCGACCTTGCCAACCTCGTCAACGAGGCCGCCCTGCTCGCCGCGCGTCGCAACAAGCGTCTGGTCGCCATGCAGGAGTTCGAGGACGCCAAGGACAAGGTCATGATGGGCGCCGAACGCCGCTCGATGGTCATGACCGAGGACGAGAAGAAGATGACCGCCTACCACGAGGCTGGCCACGCCATCGTCTCGCTGAACGAGGCGGCCTCGGACCCGATCCACAAGGCCACCATCATCCCGCGCGGCCGGGCGCTGGGCATGGTCATGCGCCTGCCCGAGCGGGACAGCTATTCCTACCACCGCGACAAGATGCTCGCGAACCTCTCGGTCGCGATGGGCGGCCGGGTGGCGGAAGAGCTGATCTTCGGCTACGACAAGGTGTCCTCGGGCGCCTCGTCGGACATCCAGTACGCCACCAGCCTCGCGCGCAGCATGGTCACCAAGTGGGGCATGTCGGACAAGCTCGGGCCGCTCCAGTACGAGGAAAGCCAGGAAGGCTACCTCGGCATGGGCAGCTCGCACCGCACGATGGCCTCGGACGAGACCAACAAGCTGATCGACAGCGAAATCCGCGCCCTGGTCGATGGTGCGCACCAGCGCGCCAACCAGATTCTCACCGAAAAGGGCGATCAGCTCGAACTGCTGGCCCAGGCCATGCTCGAGTACGAGACGCTCTCGGGCGAGGAGATCAAGGAGCTGATGGAAAAGGGTTCGATCGACCGGCCGAGCGACCCGCGCGGCCCCTCGACCGCGCGACCCGTCACCGGCTCGTCGATCCCCAAGGCCGGCAAGCGTTTTACCGGCGGCACCGCGCCGCAGGGCGCCTGACCGCAGGGTCGGGCTGGATCGGGTCCTACCGATCCGCATTGGTTCCCGAGAGGGGAATGCAGGAGGGGCGCCGGGGTAATCCTGACGCCCCTTTTTGCTGCGCGGCTTGCCGAAGAACAGGGAAGGAAGATGACTTGCGAGGGCCATTGCCCTCGGGCTCCCCGGACTGTCGACCTCACCTCTCTCAGCGCACCATTACCGAGAGAGGTGAGGTCGACAGTCCGGGGGGGCAAGGCGTGGCAACCCCTTGATTATTCGTTATCCGCTTTTGCGTTCCGCCAACTTCTTCTCGATCGCGCCCCACAACTGCGCGAACNACAGTCCGGGGGGGCAAGGCGTGGCAACCCCTTGATTATTCGTTATCCGCTTTTGCGTTCCGCCAACTTCTTCTCGATCGCGCCCCACAACTGCGCGAACGCGCGCGCGGCCGGGCTCTGGGGCGCAAATTCGCCCACGGGCCGATGCTGGACCGCGCATTGTTCCAGCGCGCTGGCGTAGGGCACGCAGGGCCAGTCGGGATGTTGTTCGCGCACGTCGCGGTGGAGCGTGCGGCGCATGTCGACCATGGACAGCACCGGCAGCAGCGGGGGATGGCGCCGGGTGCTCGCGGCGATTTCCCGCACGACGAGATCGAACGCGCGCGAGGACAGCGGCGATGGCGGCAGCGGCACGATGACGAGGTCCGCCGCACGCACGATCTGCGCGGAGAGTTCGCTGATGACCGGCGGGCAATCGAGCACGATGCGCGGGTACTGCTGGCCGAGCGCCTGGGCAAGCTTGGCGAGCCGACGCCGCTTGCCGATCGCGACAAGCCGGGCGTCGAGCGCGCGGATCGATTCGTCGGCGGGCAAAAGATCGACGCGCTCGCAGGCGGTCTTCTGGATCAGCCGCATCGCGGCCCGCTCGTTCGAGGTCCTATCGTGGGCAAAGACCTCCCCGGCCTGCTTTGCCCCCTTGGATTCGAGACCATAGAGGAAACCCGAGCCACCCGCCGCGTCGAGATCCCACAGCAGCGTCTTGTGCCTCGAAATCCGCGCCGAGCACCAGGCAAGGTTGGCCGCGAAGGTCGTCTTTCCCACCCCGCCCTTGACGCTGTAGACCGCAATCGTCGCGCCCGACACGCCAGAGGGACCGCCCGATAGTTCAGGCGACCCCCCGGAAAGTCCCGCGATGCGGGGCAATATTCGCTTTTTACCAGCCACAAGACGATGTTTCGCGCCTCATGCCCGGATCGTCAAGCGGCGCGATCAGCCGTCGTAGTCGCCACCGATCGAGGTGTTGCGCGTCGGCGCCGAGGCGGTGATGCGCAGCGCTTCGGCCGACTGGCTGAGCGAGCCGATCTCGTCCATCTCATCGTCGTCGTCGGGCAGGACGCGCTGCATCGAGGTGACCAGCGATTCCTTGAGGATGGTCGGCACCACGGTCTGCTCGGCGATTTCGCGCAGCGCGACGACCGGGTTCTTGTCACGGTCGCGATCGACGGTGAGCTCGGCGCCGCCCGAGATCTCGCGCGCGCGCTGCGCGGCAAGCAGAACGAGATCGAAGCGGTTGGGAATCTTGTCGACGCAATCTTCGACAGTAACGCGCGCCATGGGCACTCCGTAAGAAACTGGTTTTCCTGAAAGGACGGCGCTTAGTGGGGTAGCCGTACAAAGTCAAGAAAATCCCGAAAAACGGCTCAATTCCGCGCCTTTTCATGCAGCGGATCGCCACACGGCCGGAGAATGGCAGGGGCCCACGCGCGGCGCGCCCGTTCCGTTGGCACAGCGCGAACAGCCACCTTCGTCCCAACAGAGCCAAATCGAGCAATATTACGAAGTAATACGGAAACACTGGTAAGTCGTCACACCAATGTCGTGTCCATTGCGCGCGAATGACACATTACACACCTAGCAAACGCGCTCCACATCACGACGCGGGGCACAATCATGACGGATAATTCTTCGATCGGTCTTTACACCGACGGCGACGTCGCCACGAACGACACGACGCAACCTTCGCTGGAGGCTCTGGCCGAAAAGCGTTTCTCGCGCCGCCAGACCCTGTTCGGCGGGGCGCGGGCGACCAGTCTGGCGTTGATGGGCACCGCCATGCTTGCCGCGTGCGACGATGACGCCGACGGCACTACCGCGCTCGTCGTCAGCGCGGGCGCCACGGCGGCAACCAGCGCGGGGCGCATGGTCACGCTGACCGGTTCGGTGACCGCCGGTTCGAGCAAGGGATCGGCGATCTCCTGGGCCCAGACCAGTGGCCCCGAGGTCGAGTTGATCGGCACCGGCAACCCCGTCTCGTTCATCGCCCCGGCGGTCGAGAGCACGCAGGACCTCACCTTCACCTTCACCGCCGCGCCGACCAACGGCGATACGGCCGCCAGCGCGACGACCACCGTGCGCGTCTCGCCCGCCGTGCTCGGCTTTACCGCCGTCGCCCATAGTCTGGAAGATCTCGTCGTCGTACCCGATGGCTATTCCGTCACCGTGATGACCCGGCTCGGCGATCCACTGACCGCAGCGACCGCCGCCTACGCCAACGACGGCACCGACACCGACTTTGCCAACCGCATCGGCGACCACGGCGATGCGCTGCACTTCTTCGGACTGTCGAGCGGAGGCGATCCCGACAGCAGCGCCCTCACCCGCGGGCTCATGGTGCAGAACCACGAGAACATCACCCAAGCCTACCTGCACGTCGACGGACCGACCACCGTGGGCGGCGCGCGCCCGCTCGCCGAAGTGGTCAAGGAAATCGAGTGCCACGGCGTTTCAGTGAGCGAATACGTCGATGGCGGCGAGCGCAGCTGGAGCTACGTCCAGGACAGCCGCTTCAACCGGCGCATCACCCCCAACACCGAGATGGCGCTGTCCGGCCCCGCCGCCGGGTCGGACTGGATGGTCACCGCCTATTCGGCCGAGGGCACCGCGGGGCGCGGCACGATCAACAACTGCGCCAACGGGATCACCGGCTGGAACAGCTACCTCACCTGCGAAGAGAACTGGGCCGGTTACTTCCGCCGCGACACCAGCGACGCGGCGCTGCGCAGCGCCGCGCAGCTGACTTCGCTGCTGCGCTACGGCGTGCGCACCGGGGCGAGTGGCAACTACAACTGGACCACCGCATCGAGCACCGATACCACGATCACCCGCTGGAACGCGACGATTTCGGGAACCGAGGCGCGCGAGGATTTCCGCAACGAGCCCTTCCAGTTCGGCTGGGTGGTCGAGATCGATCCCTATGACCCGGCATCCACCCCGCGCAAGCGCACCGCGCTGGGCCGCTGCGGCCACGAGGGCGCGTTCATTCGCGTGGTCGAAGGGCAGCCGGTGGCGGCCTACATGGGCGACGATTCGCGCAGCGAGTACCTCTACAAGTTCGTCTCGAACCAGACCTGGGACGCCGACGATGCCAGCGCCAGCGATCGGCTGGCGATGGGCGACAAGTACCTCGATGCGGGCACGCTCTACGTCGCGCGCTTCGACGAGGATGGTTCGGGCACCTGGCTGCCGTTGGTCTATGGCCAGGTCCCCAGCCGTCCGGCCTCGGGCAGCTACGTCGAATACACTTTCGCCGACCAGGCCGACATCCTTATCAACGCACGCCTCGCCGCCGATGCGGTGGGCGCAACGCCGATGGACCGCCCCGAGTGGACCGCGGGCAATCCGGCAACCGGCGAAATCTACCTGACGCTCACAAACTCGAACAATTCGTACCGCCCGGTCGACGGCACCAACGCCGCCAACCCGCGCTCGTACTGGAACGCGGGCAACCCCAACGGGCACATCATCCGCCTGCGCGAGGAGGGCGACACGACCGCCGCGAGCTCCTTTGCCTGGGACATCTACCTCTTTGGCGCCGACACGATCGATTGCGACACCACCTTCGAAGAGACCAACATCAACATCTCCGACCTCGACCTTCGCAACGACTTCTCGAGCCCCGACGGCGCCTACTTCTCGCGCGCGACGGCGATTTCGGGCCAGGTCAACCCGGTGTTCTGGATCGAGACCGACGATGGCGCGATGACCGACGTGACCAACTGCATGCTGCTCGCCGCGATGCCCGGCACGGTGGGCGATGGCGGCGCCTTCACGGTGACCAATACCGATGGCACCAGCACCTACACGCAGGACACTTACGTCGGCACCCCGGCGACCGCCGCGAACCTGCGCCGCTTCCTGGTCGGTCCGCTCGAATGCGAAATCACCGGCATCGACATGACACCCGACGGGCGCACGCTGTTCGTGGGCATCCAGCATCCCGGCGAAGGCGGCGATGCCAGCGCCATCACCAGCCACTGGCCCACCAGCCAGAGCGACACCGGCTCCAGCGCCCGCCCGCGCTCGGCCGTGGTCGCGATAACCAAGGACGATGGCGGCGTCATCGCACTCTGAGCGGCCGCTCATCGCCTCGAAAAAGCTCCTCGGCGGAGGAATGCAGGAGGGGGAGGTCGCCCGTGCGGCCTCCCCCTTTTCGCGTTACGGCGAGGCGCATCGCATGAGCGCCATGCACGTCAAGATGAGCACGACGCGCGAAACCTTGGCGCGCGCCGGGCATTGCATGGACACGTCGAGGACACGCCTCCTCCCCCATCCCGCCCGACGGAGAGTTTCCCATGCCCAAGTCCCCCCTCGCCCGCACGACCGCCGACGTCATCGTCGAAACGCTCGAACAGGCCGGGGTCCGGCGCTGCTACGGCGTTCCGGGAGACACGCTCAACCATGTCACCGATTCGATCCGCCGCAGTTCGCTGCGCTGGATTCACGTGCGCCACGAAGAGGCGGGCGGATTCGCCGCGGGCGCCGACGCGCTGCTGACCGGCGAACTGGCCGCTTGCGCCGGATCGTGCGGCCCGGGCAGCCTCCACTTCATCAACGGCCTGTTCGAAAGCCACCGCAACCGCGCGCCGGTGGTGCTCATCGCCAGCCAGATCGTGCGCGACGAGCTGGGCTTCGATTTCCCGCAGGAGGTCGACTACAAGCCGATCTACCAGACCTGCTCGGTGTTCTGCGAAGAGATCCGTACGCCCGCGCAAGCCCGCCGGATGACCGCGATGGCCGCGCAGGCCGCGCTGGCGAAAAAGGGCGTGGCGGTGCTCATCGTCCCCGCCGACGTATCGAGCGCACCCGCTGCCGATGAGCCCGCCTTCGCGGTCCACCGCACCACGTCGCGCCACCTCCCCGCGCCCGAGGAACTGAGCCGCTTTGCAGACGCGCTCAACGCGGGCAAGCGCGTGGCGATCTACGGCGGATCGGGCTGCGAGGACGCGCGCGAGGCCGTCGTGGCGCTGGCGCAAAAGCTCAAGGCGCCCGTTGCGCACACCTCGCGCGCGAAAGACTTCCTCGAGCACGCCAACCCGCACTGCGTGGGCATGACCGGCATCTTCGGGTCCGAGGCTGGCTTTCACGCGCTGATGGAGTGCGACACACTGCTGCTGCTGGGCTGCGATTTCGCCTGGCGCCAGTTCTATCCCGAGAAGGCGACGATCCTCCAGGTCGACATCGACGGCACCCATATCGGACGGCGCCATCCGGTCACCCACGCCGCCGTCGGGGACGTGAAATCGACGCTGGAAGCGCTTCTCCCCCTGGTGACGGCCAAGAAGGACAGCGCCTTCCTCGACGAATGCCTCGCCCACCACGCCAAGGCCGAAGCGGCGCAAAACCGCCACGCCGTGGCCGACGACACGCGCCCGATCCACCCGCAGTACCTCACGCAGACGATCGCGCGCCACGCCGATGCCGACGCGATCTACACCGCCGATGGCGGCTCGCCGATGGTCTGGTGCCTGCGCCATGTTCCCTCGACCGGCGCAAACCGGCGAGTAATCTCGCTCACCCATGGCACGATGGCCAACGCCATGCCCCAGGCGCTGGGGGCCAAGGCGGCCTTTCCCGAGCGGCAGGTAATTTCCCTCTCGGGCGATGGCGGGCTCGCCATGCTGCTCGGCGACCTTATCACCGCAGTCCAGGAAGAGCTGCCGATCAAGGTCTGCGTGTTCGACAACTCCTCGCTCGGTTTCGTCGAGCTGGAACAGAAGGTCGAAGGCCTGCTCGATGCCTACACCAATCTCAAGAACCCCGATTTTGCCAAAGTGGGCGAAGCGATGGGCTTCTGGTCGCGCCGCATCGAAAAGGCGAGCGAACTGGAACTGGCGGTCGCGCAGTGGCTTGCCGCCCCCGGCCCGGCCCTGCTCGACGTGGTGACCGATCGCATGGAGCTGGTCATGCCACCCAAGATCGCGGCGAGCCAGGTCATGGGCACCGCGCTCTACTCGGCCAAGGCCGTGCTCCACGGGCGCGCTGAGGATGTGCTGGGACTGGTGCGCAACGCGCTGACCTGAGCTTGGCGGGCCGCAAAATCTCGGCGACCGGCGTGAGGCGTATCAATTGCCATGTCTTTTCCAGTTCGTTGCAAAGCCTTTTTACTTTGCGCCGCAACACGAGTGCCCTTCATTCGTTGAGGACATTCGCTATAAACCAGCCCGGACACACAACAGGAGAACCCACCATGGCATCGAAGTCCCTTGCGGGCCTCGCCCTTCCCGCCCTTGCGCTCGCCTTTTCTCTTTCGGCGTGCAACGGCTCCAGCCCGAGCGCCGATGCCAGTGCCGGTGCAACGGGCGCCGCCGCCAGTGCGGCGAGTGATGCCGGCGACACGATCGAGGCACGCGAGGACAACTTCAAGGCCATCGCCAAGACCATGAAGGCGACCAAGGGCGAACTCGATGGTTCGAGCCCCGACTTCTCCGCGATCGCCGCCAACGCGACCACCATCGCGGAGAAAGGCCAGAAGATCCTCCCGCTCTTCCCGGCCGGAACCGGCCCCGAATCGGGCGAGAAGACCGAAGCCCTGCCCGCAATCTGGGAACGCCCGGATGACTTCAAGGCCGCGACCGCCAAGCTCATCGAAGCGGCTGGCAAGATGCGCACCGCGGCCGAAGCCAAGGACCTGGCCGGAACCAAGGCGGGCTTTGGTGAAGTCGGAATGGCGTGCAAGGGCTGCCACGAAGACTTCCGCAAGGAAGAGAAGCACTGATCGCGATGGAAGGTCCCGCGACGGCTGACATCAGGCTCTGGGACCTTCCCGTACGCCTGTGCCACTGGAGTTTCGTGGTGCTGATCCCCGCCCTGTGGTGGACGGCGCACAGCGATTACATGGAATGGCACATGCGGCTGGGCATCACGCTTTGCGCGTTGCTCGTGTTTCGCGTGGCGTGGGGCTTCGTGGGAAGCTCCACGGCGCGTTTCAGCGCGTTTGTGCGCGGCCCGCAGGCCGTCGCGCGCTATCTCGCCACGCTCGGCAAGCCGCACGCCCCCGTCGTCGGGCATAACGCGGCCGGGGGCTGGAGTGTGCTCGCGCTCCTTGGGGCCATGGGCCTGCAAGTCGCGCTCGGCCTTGTCAGCGGCGATCCCGATTACGGCGCGGCCGGACCGCTCTACGATCTGGTTGGCTACGAATTCGCCTACGATGCGACCGAGTGGCACACCAAGATCGTGTTCAACGTCATTCTCGCGGTGATCGCGCTGCACGTCGCTGCGATCCTGTTCTACCGCCTCGTCAAGCGGGACAATCTGGTTGCACCGATGGTGACCGGCAAGCGCGCTTTCCCCGAAGGGACCCGCGCCATGGCCCCGGTCGCCCCCTGGCGCGCGGGGGCCTGTGCGCTGTTGGCCGCAGGTATCGCCGGCTGGCTCTGGGCTGGCGCACCGCCTTTCGGCTAATACCAGGACTGCTAACGTGGGCTTGGGGATCTCTGTCAGGAGCAAAGCCCCTCCCCGCTGCCGAAAGCTACACAGCGCGCTTCGTGCGACAGCTCTCTCGGGCAACGCCGTCAGAAGATCAGCGCAAATATCCCCGCCCACATGAGCAGCGAAATCGGCACGGCAACCGAAAGGCCGGTCATCAGGCGCACCAGCGGCAAGCGGGCCCCGTCCCCGTCCTGAACCTGGGTTTGGACGACCTGAACCGGCTCGGCCGGTACTCTTGCCTGAAATTGCGAATAGACGCTGGCCACGGTGGCAATCACTCCTGTGAACGACATTGGCTCATTGCGCCATCAACCGCTACCGGAGTCCCACTGGCCAAGGTTAATCGGCAAGGCTGCCGCGTTAACGTTTGCAGAGCCCGGCAAACCGCAGAATACCCTCTGGTGATCCGTGTTCAGCACGCAAATGCGAAAACCACGCCGCACCGGCACGAGGCGCTTGCGCTAAGCTACCGAAAAATGGTGCCTTATGTGTGAGTAGCGAAAGACACGCCCGTCCTCAGAGCAGGGCATTGCGGCAAGAAAAGCTACAGGCTTCCCCGTAGATCACGCGCTTCGCAGAAAGCGAGGGCGAAACACATATATGGCGCCGGAACGGCGAACATATCCGGCCGAAGCGGCCGCAGGGTGGGCTCTACGCCCTTCCAAGGGTCGAGATGGAAGCCATCAGCTGCGCTGAACTGCGTCACGGCGTCCCGCAGGGATTTGATCAAAACGGCGCTGGAGCATTTTCTAGTCAGGTGAAATCACCTGACGGTTCAGGAAATGCGTCCGTCGTACAGCGGTAGCAAACGACACAGCCCGGTCAGGGCATT
>NZ_JALHLF010000032.1 GCF_022832435.1 Novosphingobium organovorum
GCTCGCGCAGGCGCCGCGCAGGCGGCGGACGAGGTGGCGTGCGCGGCGGGGCGCGGGGGCCGCGACGGGCCGTGAAGTGGACATCGTTGTACTCCCTGTTGTGGCTTGAAGGAAACCGGCAAGCCTCCGGCGTTCCGGGCAGGCGCGGGGCCTGCCGGTTAGGTCTGGTGGAATGGGCGGTCTGGGATGTTCGCGTGATGCCGCGGGCTGTGCGGGCTCGATGCGCCGGTCGGCGCTGGGAATCAGCCGCTCGCGTTCCTGATGCGCGGGCGGGGCCAGAGGGGAAAGGGCGTGGCGCGCGCGGGCCGGGGCATGGTCAGAACGCTCCGGTCAGCGTGACCTGGACCGTGCGCGGGGACAGTGGGCGGTAGCTCGCCTCCTCGTTCACGGTCTGGTAGATGAAGGACAGGGCATCGGTGTCGAACAGATTGTCGACGTTGATACGCAGGCGTGCGGTGCGCAAAGGGCCGAGCCCTTCCTCGCGGCCCAGCTCGACATAGGCCGAGACGACCAGCTGTCCGCGCACCGACTGGGTGTTGATATAGTCGGCGTAGCGGCGCGAGGTGTACTTGGCCGAAATATTGCCCAGCAGCCAGGGCGTGGGCTCGAGCGTCGCCGAACCGGTCACGATCCAGCGCGCGCTGTCGGGCAGGCGCTTGCCCGCGATCTTTGTCCCATCGGGCATGTCATCGGCAAAGCGCGCGTCGGAAAAGGTGAGGTTGGCGTTGAAATAGGCGATGTCGCGAAGCGCGGCGGGCTTGACCGAGGCGGTCAGCTCGACCCCGCGCGCGTTGACCGCGCCGACATTGGCGTACTGCGTCTCGAGCGTGCCGTCACCGCCGGGCGCCGCGGCCGAGATCGGCGCGATGAGGTTGGTGAACCGGGTGAGATAGACCGCGCCCGTCGCGTAGAAGCGCGGCTGCACGGTGCGCAGGCCCAGCTCGGCGTTGCGCGCGCGTTCGGCGCGCGGCATCGTGGCAAACGCGCTCGAGGACTGGAACGCGGTCGAGGCGAGGGTGTCCATGCCCTTGGGAAAGGCCATGGTCTGCGCGTAGGAGGCGAAGAGCTGGGTGCGCTCCTCGTCGAAGCGCCAGACGAGGCCGGCGCTCGGCTGGAAGCCATCGGCGTAGTGGGCGTGCGCCTTTTGCGGGCCCCAGCCGGGCGTGCCGTCCGCCAGCGCGTAGTCGGCGTAGTCGCGGTAGCCCGAAAAGGCATAGTCGGCGAGGAGGCCCTTGAACCCGGCCTCGATCGTCAGCGGCCCGTCGCCGGGCGTCCAGCGGTCGCGCAGCCAGAACTGGGTGACCGTGCGGCGCGAGTGGTAGTCGCGGCGGTAATAGACCACCTCGTCGTCCAGCACCGCGCCGTCGGGTGCGCCGTCGGCGCGGTTGAGGCGGTACTGCTGGCGG
Organism: Novosphingobium organovorum; assembly: GCF_022832435.1. Classification (GTDB taxonomy): domain Bacteria; phylum Pseudomonadota; class Alphaproteobacteria; order Sphingomonadales; family Sphingomonadaceae; genus Novosphingobium; species Novosphingobium organovorum. Next base: position 1,407 of record NZ_JALHLF010000032.1, read on the forward strand.
GCGTAGCGGTCGCTCTCGTGCCAGGCTCCGGCGTCGAGACGGTGCGCGCCAAGTTCGAGCGCGGCCTTGACCACTGCGCCGCGCCGCCGCCCCCAGACCCCCGAATAGCCGTACTGCAACCCGCGCGGCGCGGTGACGGCGAGCCCGGCGGCGGCCTGCTGGTCATAGTAGACCAGCGAATTGGCATAAGTATCGGGGGAGACGCCGTAGCCGTTCTTGTCCTCGGCGTAGAGCGTGGTTTCAAGGAAGCTCGCCGCGTCCTCGCGGCGCGCGAGGTGCAGCGTCGCGCCGTAGAGCCGGTCGTCGCGCGCGTTGATCGCGTTGCCGTAGTAATAGGCATAGCCTGCGTTCGAATAGGGCACCCCGGCCACGCTTTCCGCGAGCACCGGGACAAAGCCGATATAGCCGCGCGCGCGGCCCGTCTTGCCGCCCAGGTCCGCCTCGTCGCTCTCGTACTGGGCGCGGGTGAGCGAGGGGGAATCGTAGTCGAAGAAGCGGTTCGAGACGAATTTGAACCGCGCCCAGCTGCCCCCGCCGAGATCGGTGCGCAGCTGGCCCTCCCAGTGTTCGCGATCGACGCTGCCCGCCCCGCGCCACAGGTCCGAATTGAGCCGGGTGCGGCTGAGATAGGCGCGAAACGGTCCGACCCGTCCGCTCTCCACGCGCAGGAAGGTGCGCGCCAGCTCGTCAGACCCGAACGACTGCGCCATCATCAGCCCCGGCGTCGCATCGGGCACGATCGAGCTGTAGACGACCATCGGGCCGAGCGAGGCATAGCTGGGGTTGGCAAGATCGCCCGCGCCGGTGGAGGCTTCGACTTGCGCCAGGTTCTCGTTGTCGACGTAGCGGAACACAGGGCTGCCGCCAAAAGCGTCCGAGCGTCCGAGCGGGATGCCGTCGACCACGAAGCCGATCTGGTCGAGGTTGAAGGCGCGCGTCTGCACCGAATTGCCGAATTCGTAGAGCCCGAGCGCGCCGTCGGTCTGGACGTTGAAGCCGGGCAGATACTCGAGCATCTTGAGCCCGGAGATCCCCGGCGGGGCGGACAGCAGCGCGCGGCGGGTGACCGCGCTGGTCTGGCTGACATGGCCTTCGCCGATCGCTGTGGCCGGGCTCGACAGGCGCCTCCCGGTGACGAGGATGGGCTCGGGCGGCGGCATGGCGACGCTCAGCGGAGTGTGCGCATCGGCCAGAGCCGCGTTCGCGTTGTCGTTGGCGCCATCCCCGTTCGTGCCGCTGGTGTCTGGCGTGTCGAGGCGCAGCACCGCCACGTTGCCGCGCAGCGAGACAAGGCGCAGGCCGGTGCCCGCGATCAGCGTTTCGAGCGCGGCGCGCGGTGTCTTGCGCCCGCGCAGCCGGCGCGAGCGCAGGCCCTTGGCGGCATCGTAGGCGAACAGGATCCGCACGCCGGATTGCTCGGAAAAGCGGTTGAGCGCTGCCTGCATCGACTGGGCCTCGATCCGGAAATCGTACACGTGCGCGGCGGGCGCGTCGTCAGGCGCATCGGCCTGCGCGGGGCAGGCCGGGACAGCCACGAGAAGGGCCCCCGCGAACAGATGAAGACCCGTCCGCACGCGGTTGTTCCTCCTGGTGAGCCATGCTCCCTTACCCCCCTCAAACGAGGCACGAAGCAAAACCCGCCATGGTCCGTCATAAAAATTTCGCAGTGCAGCGATCCCGGCGACCATGACGGGCACTGTGTCCTATTTTCGCTGGACAGGCGAGCCATGGCGTGATGCAATACCGTCATAAAAATGGCACGCGCGGGGGCAAGCCGCGTCAAGCCGCCGGGCATTTCATGGGGGAGGGTCCTGTCACGCAGTTGGGGGGCCTTGTTGGACGATATTCGCGCCAGACTGGATTGGTTCGAAGCGGTGATCCTGCCGCACCAGCCCGCGTTGCGCACGCGGCTGGGCCGAATTCTGCGCTTTTCGCAGGATTTGGACGACACCGTTTCCGAAGTGCTTGCCCGTGCCTGGCAGGCGGAGGATTTCACGCGGATCGATCAGGGCCGCGCCTATCTGTTCAACATCGCGCGCAATCTCATCATCGACGAGGCGCGGCGCGACAAGATCGTCTCGTTCGAGCAGATCGCCGATCTGGAATTGTTGCAGGCGCGAACCTGCACCGAAGCGCAGCTTCACGCGCGCGACGAATTGCGCTGGCTGCAGGACTTCCTGCCCAAGCTTCCGGCGCAGTGCCGCCGCGTGTTTCACTTGCGCCGGGTCCAGGAAAAATCCATGCGCGAGATAGCGGATGAGCTGGCGCTGTCCGTTTCTACGGTAGAGAAACATCTGGCCAAAGCGGTGCAGCTGATTATGCGGGCACGATGGCAACGCGAGGAAACCGTCTTTGAGCGGACAGAAGCCGACACATCCTGTGCCAACGGCCTCGGGCGAGGAGCTCGAAACGCAGGCCGCGCGCCTGGCGGTCCGCCTTCCTGACGCCGATCCCGCCGAAGCCCGCGCGATCATGGCCTGGGTGGCGCAAAGCCCCCGCCACGCCATCGCCTTCGCCCGCGCCGAGGCGGCGTGGAAGGATTGTGAGCGTCTCAAGGCGCTTGGTCCCGACTTGCCGAAGGTTCTGCGCGGTGAGGACGCGGCGCACGATGCCGTATCGGCGCAGCCCGAAACCGACGAGGCGCGCTCCGGCTGGCGGCTTTCGCGCCGGCGCCTGATGCTTTCGGGCGTCGCGGCGGCCGCGCTGGCCGGGCTCTGGCCGCTCTCCCGGCTGGTTCTGGACGAAGGGCAGGTCTTCACCACCGAACGCGGCGAAGTGCGCGAGGTGCGCCTTGCCGATGGTTCGGTGCTTCATCTCGATACCGATTCGCGGGTTGTCGTCTCCCTTTCCCCGCACCGGCGCGATCTGCGGCTGGAGCAGGGGGCGGCATCGTTCGACGTTGCGCACGATGCCGCGCGGCCCTTCGAGGTGACGGCAGGGGGCAGCGTGACGCGCGCCATCGGTACGCGCTTCACCATCGATACGCGCGCGCTGAGCGATGCGGGCCGGGTCGAGGTCACGGTGAGCGAGGGCGTGGTTTCGGTGCGCGACAGGGCCGGGCAGCAGGTGCGCGTGGCGGCCGGAAACGCGGCGACGGTGCGCGGCGATGCGCTGGCCACGCGCCGGCTCGATCCTGCCGCGCTAGAACAGCGCACCGCCTGGCAGAACCGGATGCTTATCCTCGATGGCATGACGCTGGGCGAGGCGGCCGCCGCGTTCAGCCGTTATCGCGCTCACCCGATCCTCGTCGAGGACCCCGCGCTCGCCGCGACGCGCATGGGCGGGCGCTTTGGCCTTGGTGAGGCCGACCAGTTCCTCGCCGCGCTTCAGGCGGGCTTCGACGTCGATGTCGAGCGCGCGGGCGATGGCACCGTGCGGATCGCGCCCGCACGCCGCTGAGGCAGCCTGTCAGGCGCGGATGGCCACGAAGGATACCAGCAAGGCGGCGCCTTCGCAGGTCAGCGCACCGGACACTTGGGCGCAGTCGAACGCGGCAAGGGCTTCTCCTGCCAGCTGCTGGGCTTCGAGGGCTAGGAAGTAGTTCACTGCGTCAGGACACTCGGCCCGCTCCCCGGCTTGCAGCCGCACCATGCGGACGGTGAAGGCCGAGCGGCGAACCATGGCGTTGAGATCACGAACCGGGCCGCCGATCGGCGCGCCATCGACAGGTTGGTCGGCCGCGAAGGCCAGCGGATCGCTGCCCGGATCGAGCGCGGCGTCGAGCGCAGGGCCGGTCAGGTGCAGCGTGCCTTCAAGCACGGCCAGCACCCGGTCGACGCCGTCAAAGTGCGAGAAGGGGCCGGGCCGCTCGACGTTGGCCATGCTCAGGCGCCAGAGGAAGTCTTCCATGCCAGCGCCGGGCGGGAACACCGCGATTTCGCGCGTGGTCCCTCCGCCGTTCTTCCAGGGCAGATCCGGGCATCGGGATGCCCGGATGATACGCAGCGCATTCACCCGGTGATGCCGGGCAGGTCGAGCCCCTTTTCGCGCGCGCAGTCGAGCGCGATGGCATAGCCCGCATCGGCGTGGCGCATGACTCCGGTCGCCGGATCGTTCCACAGCACGCGTTCGAGGCGCCGGGCGGCGGCCTCGGTGCCGTCGGCGACGATCACCATCCCGGCGTGCTGCGAGAAGCCCATGCCCACGCCCCCGCCGTGGTGGAGCGAAACCCAGGTGGCCCCGCTCGCGGTGTTGAGGAGCGCGTTGAGCAGCGGCCAGTCGGAAACTGCGTCCGAGCCGTCCTGCATCGCCTCGGTCTCGCGGTTGGGCGAGGCGACCGAGCCCGAATCGAGGTGGTCGCGCCCGATGACGACCGGCGCCTTCAGCTCGCCGCTCGCAACCATTTCGTTGAAGGCCATGCCAAGGCGGTGGCGGTCGCCCAGACCAACCCAGCAGATACGCGCGGGCAGGCCCTGGAACTGGATCTTCTCGCGCGCCATGTCGAGCCAGTTGTGCAGGTGCGTGTCGTTGGGCAGCAGCTCCTTCACCTTGGCGTCGGTCTTGTAGATGTCTTCGGGATCGCCCGAAAGCGCGGCCCAGCGGAACGGGCCGACGCCGCGGCAGAACAGCGGGCGGATGTAGGCCGGGACGAAGCCGGGGAAGGCAAAGGCGTTTTCGACCCCTTCCTCGAAGGCCATCTGGCGAATGTTGTTGCCATAGTCGGTGGTCGGCACGCCGTCGGCCTGGAAGGCGAGCATGGCCTTGACGTGGGTCGCCATCGAGGCGCGCGCGGCCCTGGCGACGGCGGCGGGATCGCTCTGGCGCTTTTCCATCCATTCCGCCACGCTCCACCCGGCGGGGAGATAGCCGTTGAAGGGATCGTGCGCCGAGGTCTGGTCGGTCAGGAGGTCAGGGCGGATGCCGCGCTTGTAGAGTTCGGGAAGCACTTCGGCGGCGTTGCCGAGCAGGCCGACCGAGACCGGCTTGCCGCTCGCCTTGGCTTCTTCAAGGATCGCCATGGCTTCTTCGATGGTGGTTGCCGAACGGTCGAGGTAGCCGGTGCGCAGGCGAAACTCGATGCGCGAGGGCTGGCATTCGATGGCGAGGCACGAGGCGCCGGCCATGACCGCGGCGAGCGGCTGCGCGCCGCCCATGCCGCCAAGCCCGGCGGTCAGCAGCCACTTGCCCGAAAGATCGCCGCCATGGTGCTGGCGGCCCATTTCGACGAACGTTTCGTAAGTGCCCTGAACGATCCCCTGCGCGCCGATGTAAATCCACGAGCCTGCGGTCATCTGGCCGTACATCGCCAGGCCCTTCTTATCGAGCTCGTTGAAATGCTCCCAGTTGGCCCAGTTGGGAACGAGGTTCGAATTGGCGATCAGCACGCGCGGCGCATCGGCGTGGGTGCGGAACACGCCCACCGGCTTGCCCGACTGGACGAGCAGCGTCTCGTCCTCGTTCAGGCGCTTCAGGGTCTCGACGATCGTGTCGTAGCTCTCCCAGTCGCGCGCGGCGCGCCCGATCCCGCCGTAGACGACGAGTTCCTGCGGGTTTTCCGCGACGTCGGGGTGCAGGTTGTTCATCAGCATGCGCATGGGCGCTTCGGTCAGCCAGGATTTGGCGGTGAGCTCGCTGCCGGTGGCGGGCGTGATGACGCGGGCGTTGTCGAGACGGGTCATGGTGCTTTCCTCAAGGTCGGGCGAAGGCGAGGCAGGCCTTCAGGATGGCGGTCAGGTGGACGGTCAGATCGGCGGCGCGTTCGCGCGTGAAGGGGGTGGGCCAGTTAGCCTCGTCGGGCACCTCGGGCTCGTCCAGGTAGGCGCGGATGGCGATTTCCATCTGCACCGCGTGGAAGCCCTCGGCGGGCCGTCCGTAGTGGCGCGTGGTCCAGCCCCCCTTGAAACGGCCGTTGACGACATGCGGCAGGCCTGAGGCGGCGCAGAGCGCGGCGATTTCGGCTTCAAGCGCGGGGGCGCAGGTCGTGCCCGCGTTGGTGCCGAGGTTGAACACGGGCAGTTCCCCTTCGAACAGGCGGGGGATATGGCTGCGGATCGAATGCGCGTCGTAGAGCACGACCGTGCCATGGGCGTCGCGCAGGCGGGTGAGTTCGGCGTCCAGCGCGGCGTGGTAGGGATCGAACCAGCGGCTGCGGCGCCGTTCGATCTCGGCCGCGTCGGGAACCGCGCCACTATAGAGCGGCGCGCCATCGAAAGTCATGGTCGGGCACAGCTCGGTGGTGGCCTGCCCCGGATAGAGCGAGGCGCCCGAGGGATCGCGGTTGACGTCGATCACGCTGCGCGAGACGCGCGTGCGCACCGTCGTGGCGCCAAGTTCGCGGGCGAAGCCGTAGAGGTCGTCCACCCACCAGTCGGCATCGCGCCGGGCCAGCCAGGGCGAGACGAACGCGCCTTCCACGTCGGCAAGGTCGGTGCCGGTGTGCGGAAAGGCGACGACGAGCGGCGCCTCCCCGCGATGGATGTCCAGCCAATCGGTCACGACACGCCGGGGAGCAGGCCGTCGGCCATGGCGGCGAGCGCGCCGCTGCGGATCAGCGCGTTGGCGGCTTCCATGTCCGGGTGGAAGTGGCGATCGTCCTCGAGCGCGGGGACCTGCCCACGCAGCAGATCGCGCGCCGCTTCGAGCGGGGCCGAGGAGGCGAGCGGCTTGTGGAATTCCATGCCCTGCACGCTGGCGAGCAGTTCGATACCCAGCACGGCGGTGGCGTTCTCAGCCATTGCGATCAGGCGACGCGCGCCGTGGGCGGCCATCGAGACATGGTCTTCCTGATTGGCCGAGGTGGGGATCGAGTCCACGCTGGCCGGATAGGCGCGCTGCTTGTTCTCCGAAACCAGCGCGGCCGCCGTCACCTGCGGGATCATGAAGCCTGAGTTGAGGCCGGGGCGCGGGGTGAGGAACGCGGGCAGGCCCGAGAGCGCGGGGTCGATCAGCATGGCGAGGCGCCGCTCGGCGATCGAGCCGATTTCGCAGACCGCCATGGCGATCATGTCGGCGGCGAAGGCGACCGGCTCGGCGTGGAAGTTGCCGCCCGAAAGCGCCTCGTCGGCTTCCGGGAAGATCAGCGGGTTGTCCGAGACGCCGTTGGCCTCGATCTCGAGCGTGGTCGCGGCCTGACGCAGCACGTCGAGCGCGGCGCCCATGACCTGGGGCTGGCAGCGCAGGCAATAGGGGTCCTGCACGCGCGCATCGTTCTCGACATGGCTGGCGCGGATCGCCGAACCGGCCATGAGCGCGCGCAGGGCATCGGCCACCTCGATCTGGCCGCGATGGCGGCGAAGCGCGTGGATGCGCGGATCGAAGGGGGTGTCCGAACCCTTGGCGGCCTCGGTCGAAAGCGCGCCGGTGACGAGCGCGGAGCGGAACAGCAGCTCGGCCTCGAACAGCCCGGCGAGAGCGTTCGCGGTCGAAAACTGGGTGCCGTTGAGCAACGCGAGGCCTTCCTTGGGGCCAAGCTCGAGCGGGGCAAGGCCCGCTTGTGCCAGCGCCTCGGCGGCGGGCAGGCGCGCTTCGCCGACGAAAATCTCGCCCACTCCGATCATCGTTGCGGCCATGTGCGAAAGGGGGGCCAGGTCGCCGCTCGCGCCGACCGAACCCTGGCAGGGCACCACCGGGGTCAGCCCCTTTGCCAGCATCGCTTCGAGCAAGCCGAGCGTTTCGGGTCGCACGCCCGACGCGCCCTGCGCGAGGCTGGCGAGCTTGAGCGCCATCATCAGGCGGATGACGGGCACGGGGGAGGGCTCGCCCGTGCCCGCCGCGTGGCTGAGCACGATGTTGCGCTGGAGCGTGGCGAGGTCCTCATCCTCGATCCGCACGCTGGCCAGTTTCCCAAAGCCGGTGTTGATCCCGTAGACGGGTTCGCCCTTGGCCAGGATGCGCGCGATGGCGGCGGCGCTGGCCGCGACCTTGGCGCTGCAGGCGGGATCAAGGCTGAGCGCGGCGCCGCGATAGATCGCGCGCCAGTCGGCGAGGCAGACCGCTCCGGGGGTGAGCAGGACTTGGTTCATTTTCCACTCCAGATGCGCGCATGGAGCGGGTTGAAGCCCATGCGGTAGACAAGATCGGCCGGGCGCTCGATGTCCCAGATGGCAAGATCGCAGGCCTTGCCCGGCGCCAGCGTGCCGACGCGGTGCGCCAGGCCCAGCGCGCGCGCGGCGTTGCGGGTGACGGCGGCGAGGCATTCGGGCACGGTCAGGCGAAACAGCGTCGCGCCCATGTTCAGAGTGAGCAGCAGCGAGGTCAGCGGCGAGGTGCCGGGGTTGCAGTCGGTCGCCAGCGCAATGGGAACGCCTGCGACGCGCAAGGCCTCGACCGGCGGAAGCTTGGTTTCGCGGCAGAAGTAGAACGCGCCCGGTAGCAGCGTGGCGACGGTGCCGCTTTGCGCCATGGCGGCAATGCCCGCTTTGTCGAGATGTTCGAGGTGATCGGCCGAGAGCGCGCCGTGGCGCGCGGCGAGCGCGGCGCCGTGGAGGTTGGAAAGCTGCTCGGCATGGAGCTTGACCGGCAGGCTGTGGCGTGCGGCGGCTTCGAACACGCGCGCGGTCTGTTCGAGTGAGAATCCGATCCCTTCGCAGAACGCATCGACCGCGTCGGCCAGCCCTTCCTCGGCAACACGCGGGAGCATCTGGTCGCACACCAGATCGATATAGCCATCGGCGTCCCCTGTGTATTCGGGCGGGAGCGCGTGCGCGCCCAGGAACGTGGTGGTGACGCGCACGCCGCGCGCCGCACCAAGGCGGCGGGCGGCGCGCAGCAGCGCCACTTCGCTCTCAAGGTCGAGCCCGTAGCCCGACTTGATCTCGATCGTGGTCACCCCTTCGGCGATCAACGCGTCGAGCCGGGGCCGCGCTGCGGCGACGAGTTCGTCCTCGCTCGCCGCGCGGGTCGCCTTCATGGTCGAGACGATGCCGCCATCGGCACGCGCGATGTCCTCGTAGCTGGCACCCGCCAGCCGCATCTCGAACTCACCCGAGCGGTTGCCGCCGAAGACGAGGTGCGTGTGGCAATCGATCAGGCCCGGCGTGATCCAGCGCCCGTCGCAATCGGTCTGCGTGGTCGCGGTGAAGGCCGGGGCGTCGGCGGCAGGCCCTGCGTAGACGATCAAGCCTTCGCGGGCGGCGATCAGGCCGTCCTCGACGAGGCCAAGGCCACCTTCCTGTCCGGCCATCGTGGCCAGCCGTGCGTTGGTCCAGAGCGTATCGCAGTGCATGGTCGAATCCTGTGGCGGCGGGGGTTCGTCGGGTGCAGACAAAAGATTGCACCGATCGCTTTTAATGTATAGACATAAAATGCAGCCGAGAGGAGCTATCCGATGCCCGACGTTCCCGCCCGCGCCGAAACCGGCCTGTTCTTCGATTCCGCGCTGCTTCCCGGCGGCTGGGCGCGCGATGTGCGCGTGGGCATCGTGGATGGAAAGATTGCCTCGGTCGCGGTGGAGGCCCGCGCGCAGGACCGCGACGAGCGCCACGCGATCGCGCTGCCGGGCATGCCCAACCTGCACAGCCACGCCTTCCAGCGCGGGATGGCAGGGCTGGCCGAATGGCGCGGGGACACGGCCGACAGCTTCTGGACCTGGCGCGAGATCATGTACCGTTTCGTGCGTACGATGACCCCTGAGGACGTGCGCGCGATCGCCGCGATGGCTATGGTCGAGATGCTCGAGACCGGGTTCACGCGGCTCGGCGAATTTCATTACCTGCACCACGCGCCCGACGGCACGCCTTACGCCAACCGGGCGCAGATGGCCGGTGCGCTTGCCGAGGCCGCGCGCGCGAGCGGGATCGGGCTGACGCTGCTGCCGGTGTTCTACGCGCATTCGGGTTTTGGAGGGCAGGCGCCGGGCGAGGGCCAGCGGCGCTTTCTGCACGACATCGAGGGCTTTGCGCGCACGCTGGAAGAAAGCCGCGCCGCGCTGGCGGACCTGCCCGACGCGGTGCTCGGCCTGGCGCCGCATTCGCTGCGCGCGGTCACGCCCGAAGAATTGCACGCGCTGGAGGGCCTCGCCGGTTCCGGGCCGATCCACATCCATAGCGCCGAACAGCGGCGCGAGGTGGACGATTGCCTTGCGTGGAGTGGAGCACGGCCGGTCGAGTGGCTGCTCGCCAACGCCAATGTCGACGCGCGCTGGTGCCTCGTCCACGCCACGCACATGACCGGCGCCGAGACCCGCGCGCTGGCGGCGAGCGGGGCGGTGGCAGGGCTGTGCCCGATCACCGAGGCGAACCTGGGCGATGGCCTGTTCCCCGCGCCCGCTTTCCTCGATGCGGGGGGACGCTTTGGCATCGGCAGCGATTCCAACGTGCGCATCGATGCGAGCGAGGAGCTGCGCCTGCTCGAATACGGCCAGCGGCTGGGCGCTCAGGCGCGCAATGTCTGGGCGCGCGGTGCGGGCGAATCGAGCGGTGGGGCCTTGTGGCGCGGGGCGCTGGCTGGCGGGGCGCAGGCGCTGGGCGTTGCGCGGGGCGGCGTGGCGGCCGGGATCGCCTTGGGCAACAGCGCGGACATCCTCACGCTCGACGCGGACCACCCCGCGCTGGCGGCGCGGGCGGGTGACGCGCTGATCGATGGGTTTGTCTTTGCGGGCGGAAGCGGGGTACTCGATTGCGTCTGGCGCCACGGGGAAAAGGTGGTAGTCAAGGGAATCCACCGGGACCGCCCGGCGATCAGGGAGCGCTTCATCTCGACTTTGCAAAGACTTCTCGCGTGAAGCCACCGCTGCACGAACGCATTCGTTCGGACTTCGAAACGCGTATCCTGTCCGGCGAGCTGGAGCCCGGCCAGCGCCTGCCGATCGAACAGGAACTCATGGTCGCCTACGACTGTTCGCGCATGACCGTGAACAAGGCGTTCTCCGCCTTGGCGCAGGCCGGGCTGATCGACCGGCGCAAGCGTGCCGGCACTTTCGTGGCGCGTCCCAAGGTCCATTCGATGGTGCTCGACGTGCCCGATCTGGCCGAGGAAGTGCGCGGGCGCGGGCAGGCCTATGCCTATCGCCAGCTGCACCGCGCGCTGCGCGCGCCCGAGCCCGAACGCGCCGAGGAGGCGATGCTCGCGGCCTGCGGTGAGCTGGTCCAGGTCGATGGTCTGCACTGCGCCGACGCGGTGCCCTTCGCCTTCGAGTACCGCCTGGTCAGCGCGCGCGCGGTGCCCGATTTCGCCAGGGCCGATTTTGCGCAGGACCCGCCGGGTACCTGGCTTCTGCAGCACGTGCCCTGGACCGAAGCGGAAAACCGCATCAGCGCGGTGGGGGCAAGCGCGGGCGAGGCGGCGCATCTACTGGTCGAGCCGGGCACGCCGTGCCTGTGCGTCGAGCGCAGCACCTGGCGCGGATCGGAGCGGATTACTTACGTGCGCCAGGTGTTTCTGGGCGAGGCTTACGATCTGGTCGCCCGCTTCGGCTCGGCCGGACCGGGCGAGGCGGCCTAGGGCGCGCGGACAAATTGGAGCGGCCGGTTTCGCTCCCGTTGCGGACGTTCACCGACAGGCGTACCTTGCCACCTCTGAGCGAGGGAAAAGTGTCGGGAGGATCTTATGAATACCGCGATCCGGCTGCTAGTTCTCATTCCCACAGCGGCCATTTGTGCGCTCCTTGCGTTTCTCAGCTTGGGGTTTGGAGGCCTAAATGTCGCGTCGCTGACGTTGGCCATTGTGCTTGCCATCACGCCATTTGGACTGATCGCATGGACGGTAGCTGACCATCGCAAGAGAGCCCGACGCGGCAGCTAACCATCCCAATCGGCGATCAGGGCGGCATGAAATTTGTCCACGTCACCTAGCGGTTCAAGGCGCGATTGCGAAAACAAGAAGGGGGACGCCGGCCGATGCCGACGCCCCCCTTTTTGCAAGGCCATTGCGGTGCGGTTCTCAGTGCGGGTAGAGCGCGTTGAAGAACAGCTTGTAGGCGCCGTGCGACTGGCCGCGCCACTGCGGGCGGAAGCCGTAGAGCACGACCTTGCCCTTGCCGTAGTTGACCTCGAGCGCGGCGATCTTGCCTTCGATCGCCTCGGGGTGGAGGATCACGCCGCTCAGCAGCGGGTTCTCGTCCTTGGGCCAGGTGGCAAGGATGGTGCCTTCGAAGCCCGGCTTGGTGGCAAAGGCCGGCCCCTTCTCGAACATCACCGCAGGAGAGGTAGGCATGCCGCCGCTGATCGCGGTGCCCGGCGCCACGTTGACCTTGAGCAGCGCGCCCGAGCAGAAGAAGGTATCGCTGCCCACGTCCTTGAGGACATTGGTGACCGGCAGGTCGAACAGGTCGATCACCGCATCGGCCGAACCGTTGAGCGCAACCAGCGTGCCGCCGTTCTTCACGAAGTCCTTGAGGCTCTGCGCGCCCTTTTCGCCGATGCCGCCCGCGTAGGGGGCGGGCATCTGGCTGGGGCTGAAGCCGTCCATGAGCGTTGCCAGCGGGCCCTTGTACTTCGAGGTGAAGTTGCGCAGCGGGGTGGTCTGGCCCTTGGAATCGCCCGGCGGGTTGCCGATGTCGGGCAGGATTACGGTCTGGTACTGCGACAGGCCCTTCTGCACGTCCGCGTTGTGCACGCTGCCCGCGCCAAAGTCGTACTGTTCGAGCAGCCAGCGGGTCCAGCCCTCGTCGATGTTCGAGCCCCAGGGACGGTAGAGCGCGATCCTGGGCGCGGTAACGGGCGCGCCGCCATCGCCCTTGGCCGCGGCGGTGACGACAAGCGCATACTTCGTGGCCAGCGCCTTCATCGCGGTTTCGGGGAGCCCCGAAAGCGATACCGTGTCCGCGTCCCAGTGTGCCTTCGCGCCCTTGGCAAGCGCGTCGTTGAGCGCGCGGTAGGCGTTGTTGACCTTGCGGCTGAAGGTGAAGGTGGCGCCCGTGCCGCTCAGCGTTCCGGCGGGCGCGCTCGCCTTGGTGATCGGGGCGAGTTCGCCGCGCGTCGCCGCGTCGAGCGGCTTGGCGACGCGTTCGACCGCGACGTTCATCTGCATCGGCAGCGTCCAGCCGGTGACGTCGTAGGGCAGGTCGACCGGCTTTCCGGTGCCATCGAGAATGGCGTCGGGATAGGTCTGCTTCTCGAACATCTCGCGCGCGAAACCGGCAAACGGCTGGTCCATCGGCACGACCCAGCTGCCCGCCGGGTAGCTCTTGCCGCCCAGCGTGGTCTCGGCCTTTGTCTGGAGCACGGTCAGGCCCTGGCGGATCATCAGGTCGGCCAGCGAGGCGGCCTCGGGCATGTCGGGCTGTCCGGCGGGGATGACATAGGCGCCCGGACCCTCGCTCGCGGCCTGCGCGATCATGTCACGCCCGGCCTGGTAGCGGTTGTAGTTGAGCGTGGTGCGGTACTTGCTCGCGGTTTCGAGCACCGACATCGAGGCGGTCAGCATGTAGTCGACCGAATCCTTGAGATGCCATTCGCCGCCGCGCCAGGGGTGCGGGTACTGCACCAGGGCTTTCAGGTCCTGGTACGGCTTGGGGAAGTCCGAAACCTTGTAGGTCTTGGGGGTGGCGCTGTCGTGCGCGGTCTCGGTGAAGAACGAGATCGTGTTGCGGAACACGTGGATGTAATCGAGGAAGCCTGCGTACCAGTTGTCGAAGCGCGCCTCGGCGATCGCGCCGGGCTTCCCCTCGGTCTCCATGCGGGCCATGATGTTGGTGCCCACCGCGTTCGTCCAGATGCGCATGTAGGGGCTGATGTTCGAGGAGATCGGGTCGGCGAAAGGCGGCACCCAGATGCGCGCGGGGAAGGGCGCGGACTGGTGCTGCGAATACCAGATCACCGGCGAATAGGTCTGCTCGGCGGCGTTGACGACCTGGCTTTCCTGCATGTTGAGCATGTAGCCGTCGCGGTTGTTGTCGTGCCCGACGTACTCCTGATAGAGCCAGGGGGTCTTGCTGGTTTCCCACGGCGTGCCGCGCTGCTTGCGGTACCAGTCGACGACCATGTCCTGCCCGTCGGGGTTGAGCGTGGGCCACAGCACCAGCACTACGTTCCTGAGGATCGCGTCGACCTCGGGATCGTTCTTGGCCGAGAGCAGGTGGTAGGCAAGCGCGAGCGGGAGCTGGTGGTCGGAGACCTCGCTCGCGTGCATGCCGCCGTCGATGTGGACGATCGCCGGGATCTTGGCGGCAAGCGCCTTGGCCGCCGCATCGTCGAGCCCGGCGACATGGCCCAGGTCGTGGCCTGCCTTGCGGATGGCGTCGAAGTTGGCGAGGTTTTCCGGGCTCGAGATCACCGCATAGACGAAGGTGCGCCCCTGCGTGGTCTTGCCCGGCAGGGTGACCAGCTTGATGCGGTCCGAGGCCTTGGCGAGGGCCTGGAAGTAGCGCACCGAATCCTCGTAATTGGCAAGGTAGTAGTCCTCACCCACATCGTGGCCGAGGACCGAGCGCGGCGTCGGGATCGCGGCGTCGATCGTGCCGGTAACCGGCGAGGCGGCATCGGGCACTTGCGCGGGCGCGGGCACGCTGAGCCCTAGCGCGGTGGCCGCCAGAAGCGCGCCGATTGCGGTTGAAGTAACGGTTTTCATGATGGAATTCTCCAGTCGGGACCGCTTCGCCTTAGAAGGCGTGGCGCAGGTTGATGCCGATCGTGCGCGGCGCGGCGGACGTCGCCGAGTAGCTGTTCGCGGTCGAGCTGCGGGCGGCGTAGTTGATCGCGGTGGCGTCGAAGATGTTGTTCACGAACAGATAGATGCCGGTGTCCGAAGCGGACAGTTCGACACCGATGCGCGCGTTGGCCATGGCGTAGTCGTCGATCTTGACGCGGTAGGCGTTGGTCGGGCGCAGCTCGGAATAGGACGAGCCGACGTAGTTGACGTCAAGCCGCGCGAAAAAATCGAGGCTGTCGCTCACCGGCTGGCGGTATTCCGCGCTCGCGGAACCCGAGAAGTGGGGGATGTAGGGCAGGCGGTCGCCCGCCTTGCCCGCCGCGACGACCACGTCGCTGACCTGATCCCTGGTCAGCTTGGCGTCGAGATAGGTGCCCGAGAGATTGAGCGTGAGCCCTTGCAGGGGCTTCACGAAGGCTTCGGCCTCGAGCCCGCGGATGCGCGCGGCGCCCGCGTTCGACATGAAGCTGTAGGCCCCGTTGGTGGTGCGCCCGCGCACCTGGATGTTGTCCCAGTCGATCTGGTAGGCGGCCAGGTTCAGCGTCAGCAGGTTGTCGAGCAGGTTGAGCTTGGTGCCCACTTCGTAGTTCCACAAGCTGTCCGACTTGTAGGCGACCAGTTCGGAGGAAAGCCCGATGACCTGGTTCGCGCCGCCCGGACGGAACCCTTGCGAGGCGGTGGCGTAAACCATCACGTTCGCGTTGGGCTCCCACGCGGCGTTGAACTTGAGCAGCGAGCCGTCTTCCGAACTGTCGACCGAAGTCAGGCTGCTGGCCGAGGCGCCGATCAGTTCCCAGGCGATGTCGGTGTAGCCCGAGACGGTCTTCTTGTAGTCGAAATAGCGCAGGCCCGCGGTCAGGCTCACGGTCGAGACCGGGTGCCAGGTCGCTTCGCCGAACACCGCGAACTGGCGCAGCTTGTCGTAGATGTGGCGGCGGTAGATCAGCTCGTTGGGGAAGATGATCTGGCCCGAGACCGCATCGGCCAGCGCGTCCTCGGAGGTCACCGTGTTGTCGCGGTTCTGGTAGAAGCCGCCGATGGTCCAGTCGATCGCGCTTTCCCCGGTCGAGCTGACGCGCAGCTCCTGCGTGAAGTCGCGGGTCGAGCCGGGGTAGTAGATGGCGGCCGGCCCGAGGCTGTCGATATAGTCGTAATAGTCCGAAAGCTGCCCGCTCGAGCAGGCCGAACCGTCCGAATTGACGTAGCTGGCGCAGTCGTCGGTGTTGCGGTAGCTGGCGATGTAGTAGCTGTCGTCCGCCGCATAGGCCGACTTGCGGTGCTGGTAGCCGGTGATCGAGGTGATCGCCACCGGACCCAGTTCCCACACCGCGTTCGCGCTGTAGAGCTGCGACTTGTCGGTATAGGGCAGGATCACCTGCGCGGCCGACTTGTAGGTGCCGACTTCAGGGTTCCAGGTCGAGGAGACGGCGTCGGTGTTCTCGAACTGGCCGGTGAGGTCGAGCGTGAAGTTGCTGGTCGGCGTGAAGCGCAGCATCAGGCGCCCGCCGGTCGCCTTGTAGTCGTTGACGTTCTTCTTGTTGAGGTAGGTGTTGTCGATATAGCCGTCGAAGTCGCGGCGGTAGAGGATCGCGCGCGCGGCGAGCACGTCCTTGACGATCGGCACGTTGACCATTCCGTTGACGAAGTAGCCGAAGCCGCCGCCCTTGGTGGTCTGGACCTGGCCTTCGATCTTGCCTTCGTACTCCTGCGTGGGCTTGTTGTAGAGCACGCGGATCGCGCCGCCCATCGAACTGGCACCGTAGAGCGTGCCCTGGGGGCCGCGCAGAACCTCGATCCGGTCGACATCGAACAGGGTGAGGTCTGCGGTGCGCCCGGCCGCGTCGCTCGACACGCCCACCGAGCCGGTGATCGGCACATCGTCGTAATAGACGCCCACCGTCGCCTCGCCCGAGGCGCGCACGCCGCGCAGCGAAACGCGGCGCTGCCCCGGCCCGCTGTCGGTGATGTTGAGGCCGGGCACGAACTTGGCGTAGTCGGTGATGTTGGTGACCCCTGCGTTGGTCAGCGTCTCGCCGGTCAGCGCGGTGATCGCCATGGGGGTGTCCTGCACGGTCGTGTCGCGGCGCAGCGCGGTCACGACGATCGCGTTGGCGCTGTCATCGCCCGAGGCGGGCTTTTCGCTCTGCGCCTGGGCAGGAGAGGCGAGCACGCCGGCCAGCGCAATGGCCGCCGGACACAACGCCAGACGCGCGCGCGCGGTATCGATCGTGGAACGATAGGTCATGGTCTTCCCTGTTTTCGATGTGGTTATTGGCCCCGAAACGCGAGGGTAGGCTGGCCTTTTTGCTCGCGATTCGAAAATTCCGGCATTAATGTCTATACAACAATTTTATTGCTTACGGCGCCCTGTAAAGGAAAGACAAAATATTCGCACCTGCGAAAAAATTAAAATATTATCCGTGTTGCGAACATTTTTAGGGCGCGTGTCGAAAGGGCGTGCCCGTGTGCGGCGCGCGCCGGAGCGGGCTTGCCCGGTTCGTCCCCACGCGCGCGCGGCGCAAACGCAAAGACGGCCGCGCGGCGTTCGCCACGCGGCCGGTCCTCCTGCTTATCGGGTCAGGCGTGGTGCGCGCTCTGCTGCAGCGGGGCGCCGGGATCGCGCGCCGCGACAGGGGCTGTGTCCGGTGCTTCGGCCTCGCCGTTGAGACGCTTGGTGAAGGCCTTGCGGATCAGCCAGGGCTCGAGGATGCGGCCCGCGATGTAGAGCGCGGCGAAGATCCCGGCAAAGACCAGCCCCGATGTCTTGGCGTCCTTGAGCAGCAGCGCGACGGCGACGAAGAAGAAGGGCAGTGCGAAGCAGAACAGCAGCGTGCCGCTGTTCATCGCGTAGACGAGCCGCGAGGTCGTCTGTCCCTGTTCGACCGTCAGCGTACCACTGCGGTAGATGGCCATCTTGTCCTGCGCGCGCGGGTCCTTCTTGCGGAAGGTCAGCGTGTCGCCGTCGATCGCCGTGCGCGTCCCATCGGCCTGGAACTGGTCGTCGAGCGCGGCGAAAGTCTCGGCCGAAGTGCGCGGCGGGATCAGCGCGAGCGAGCCGCGCACGGTCCAGATCGTATCGATGAAAGGCAGGTTCACGCAAAGGTCTCCAGATGCGCGCGAAGGGCGCGCACGCGCGGTGGTGTGGTATCGGCTCGGCGGGGCCGCTTACTCGGCCGGGACTGCGGCGGGGTGCAGGCGGCGCTGGAGGAAGGCCTTGGACGACTTGTACCCTTCGGTGAAGGTATAGGTCATCTGCTCGGGGATCGACATGCGGCGGCCGCCTTCCATGCCCAGCAGTTCCGCTTCGCCATCGACGCAGGTGCCGAAGATGCGGTCCAGGAAGATGTAGGTGTTGCAGTAGTTGCTGCGGCTGGCTTCGTAGTCGAGCGAGTGGTGCACGCTGTGGTGTTCGGTGGTGTTGAACAGGAACAGCCACCAGCGCGGGGTGTTGAAGCGGATGTTGGCGTGCTGGTAGATGCTGATCGACATGCCCAGCGAACCGGCGAGGAGCGCGGCGCGCGGCAGGAAGTCGAAGAAACCACCGATGCCAAGCCCGATCAGGAAGATCTCGGTCGGGTTGCCGATCTGGCCCTTGTTGATGTTGAGCTGGGTGATGTAGTGGTGCACCGAGTGCGACAGCCACAGCGGGTACCAGTTGTGCATCCCGCGGTGCATCCAGTAGTAGCAGATGTCGGCGAACAGCGTGATGAGGAACGCCTGGACGAGCAGCGGCATGCTGGTGAACCAGGTGAACTTCTCGGTGTCGAAGGACTTGAGGATGTGTTCGGCCCAGACATCACTGCCGAAATTCTTGCCGAGGTAGCGGATCAGCGTGTAGGCGATCGCGACGTAGAACAGGTCGACGACGAGCTCCTTCCAGGTCAGGCTCCAGCTCTTGTAGCGCGGATTGACCCACTCCAGGATATAGAGCAGCACCTTGAAGCCGATGCCGATGCCGATCGCGGTCGATGCCTTGGCGATGGAATCGGGCGCGTACATCCAGAACAGCACGAGCGCGAGCAGGACCGCGGGCTGGAAGTAGGTGAAGAACATCCGCTTGAACGGACCGCCTTCGACTTTGGGCAGATTGTCCCAGCCGACAGTGACCGGCGAATCCGCACCAATCACTCGCTTCCCGACGCGAACTCCGTTCATACACTCACCCTCGTAATACGCAGTGGCCCGTGGTAGTAATACTGAATACAAGCATCGTAATACTCGCCCGCTTCGCTGTCTACAGCCATCTGGACCTTCGTCCCAGATTGTCCCGCCCGGTTCCGGCGCGTGTCCGGGAAGGGCCTGGCCTTGTCCCGCGATACCGCGTGAAACCCTAGGAAAACTGCGGGTTTGCGAATGGCTTCAATCTATCACAGCTTTGCCGTTCGTAAACCGCGACGGAGGGCCTGGGTGTGCATTTTATTCGTCCTGCGAAGAAAAATTTGGCAGTGGCGAGGTTGATGCCCCCGGTAGGGTCCGGATCGCGGCTTGGTTTGTTCCATCCTAGGGCGCTTTTGCGAATCGGAAATTGCGAGAAATCAAGCGCGACCGAAGATGCGGCTCAGCCAGGCGGCGGGTCTTCGCGCAGCCTTTCCTCGGCGATGCGGCGCGCGGGTGCGAGCCGACGCGGTGCCGAGCCCGCGCGGTGCCGAGCCGGGGCAAGCCGATTGCAGCGGCGGGGGCTGCGCGTTAAGCGTGGCGGATCTTCAGGAGCGCGAAGGCGCCAGGCCACGGTCCCTCCATCACCATCGGGGGCCGCGGTGATCGCTACAGAAACGGGATGCACCATCGTCATGAAACCGAACCGCGCGGTGCGCCGCTTCGCCGCTTGTCCGGCGCTTTGCGAGTCGCGGGCGTGAGCCTGCAAGGCGAGGGCGCGGAGACGCTCGAGGCGCAGGCGCGCGCTGCTCTGGCGCGCGGCGATCTGTCCAGCGCGCAGCGCGCGGCGGGCACACTGGCCCGGCGTCATCCCGAACGCGCGGCGGGGCCGTTTCTGCTCGGGCTCGTCGCCGCGGAAGCGGGGCGGTTCGGGGAGGCCTTGCCGTTGCTGCGCCAGGCCACAGAGGGCGAGGCGGCGCCTGCCGAGCAGGCCGAGCACCTTGCCCAGCTCGCGCGCATCCTGATCCTGCTGCGACGCGACGGCGAGGCGGCCGAGGCCGCGCAGGCCGCGCTCACCCTTGCCCAGCAGGCCTCGGCGCTCACGCTCGATACCATCGGCTGCGTGCTGGTCCGGCTGGGCGATCACCAGAGCGCGCTGGCGCCCTTTGGCCGTGCGGTGGAGGACGAGCCGGACAACCCGGTCTATCGCTTCAACCTTGCCGCCGCGCTTGGCTTCACCGGAGAGGTGGCGGCGGCGCGCGCGCACTACGAGGCGATCCTTGAGCGCGATCCGGGCCATGCGCGGGTGCATTACGCGCTGGCGATCCTGTCGCGCCAGAGCCGCGAGGACAACCACGTCACCCGGCTCGAAGCCGCGCTGGCCAAGACGCCGGGCCGCGAGGACGCGCTGCGCCTGCGCTATGCGCTGGCCAAGGAGCTTGAGGACATCGGCGAGCCCGCGCGCGCCTTTGCCCATCTGGCGCAGGCCAACGCCGCGCACAAGGCGGCGACCGGTTACGACTTTGCCCGCGATGCGGCGATCTTCGATGCGATCGAGGCGCTGTTTTCGAACGGTGATACGCCGCTCTCCACAGGCGCCGGGCGGGGCGGCGCCGCGCCGATCTTCGTGGTCGGAATGCCGCGCACGGGCACCACGCTGGTCGATCGCATCCTCTCCTCGCACCGCGATGTCGAGGCGACAGGCGAGCTTCAGGCCATGCCGGTCGCGGTCAAGCAGCTGGCGGGCACGCGTTCGCGGCTGGTGATCGATGCGGAAACGATCGCGGCGAGCGCCGCTTCGGACCCGCGCGCCATCGGTGAGGCTTACCTTGCCCGCGCGCAGCACCACCGGCGCACGGGGCGCGCACGGTTTACCGACAAGCTGCCCGCCAACTTCCTCTATATCGGCCATATCCTTTGCGCGCTGCCCGAGGCGCGCGTGGTGTGCCTGCGTCGCGGTGCGATGGACACGGTGTGGAGCAATCTGCGCAACCTCTTCGCCACGCAGTCGGCCTATTACGGCTATTCGTACGATCCGCTCGACACCGCGCGCTATTTTGCGCGCTTCGATCGGCTCATGGCGTTCTGGGAGGCGCGGTTTGCGGGCCGCGTGCTGCAACTGGGCTACGAGGCGCTGGTGCACGACCAGGAAGGCGAGACGCGAAGGCTGCTGGCGCATTGCGGGTTGGACTGGGACCCGGCGTGCCTCGCCTTCCATCAGAACGCAGCCGCCGTCGCCACGCCCAGCGCGGCGCAAGTGCGCCGTCCGCTCAACGCCGAGGGGATCGGGCGCTGGAAGACCCACGCCGAAGACCTGCGCGAGGTCGCGGCGTTTTTCCAAAGCGCGGGGATCGCGCTCGACGGATAGCCTTGGCGAGAGGCAAAAAAAAGGGGCCGGGAAACAGCGCGTTTCCCGGCCCCTTTTCGTGTGTTCTGGCCGCGGCTTAGAAGCGCACGGTGCCCTGCAGGCCGACGACGCGCGGCTGCGCGACCGAACGGGCGTAATAGCGCGAGATCACACCATCGTTGACGATGCCCTTGCGGGTCAGGTCGTTGCTGACGCCGGTGATGGCGTAAGTGTCGAAGATGTTGGTCGCATAGACGCCGATGTCGAAACGCTCGGTCTTGTAGGTGATGTTGGCCTGATGCATCCAGTACGACGGGAGCGCCTCGCCGCCGCCACGCAGGCCCACGCGGGTGTAGATGTTGCCGGTGTAGGTCGCCGTCCAGCCGAACGCGATCGAGTTGTCACCCACGGGCATTTCGTAGGTGGCGTTGATCGCGCCCTTGTTCTTGGCCGAGCCAGGCAGGCGGTCGCCCGAATAGGCCGAGACCAGATCCCCGCCTTCGACCGACAGCAGGTCGGGCACGTCCTCGGTCAGGTGCGCGTCGAGGTAGGAGTAGTTGCCGCGGATGGTCAGGCCCTGGATCGGGTTGGCCTGGAACGAGACGTCGACGCCCTGCGAGACCGCCTTGCCGCCGTTCACGGTGATGCCGATCGCGCCGTAGGTGGTCTGACCGTCAAGCTGGATGCCGTCCCAGTCGATGTGGAAGGCCGAGAGCGAGACCATCAGCTTGTTGTCGAACAGCTGCGCGCGCGCGCCGATTTCGGCGTTCTTGGTGCGGTCGGGGCCGTAGGACAGCTCGCTGGGCAGCGCGCACAGCGTCTGGCCGCTCGGGCCGTTGTCGATCACGTCCTGGCTGCACGGTGCAACGCGGTTGACGCCGCCGATGCGGTAGCCGGTCGACCAGGTGCCGTAAACCATCACGCTGGGCGTGATGTTCCACGAGGCGTTGATCTTGTAGACGAGCCCGTTGTCCGAAGTCGAACCCGAGCGCGAGCTGTAGGTATCGTCCCAAAGCGGGAGGTACGAGCCGCCGTCGACGTTGGCGGTGTACTTGTAGTAGCGCAGGCCGCCGGTGATCTGGAGATCCGGCGTGAAGTGCCAGGTCGCCTCGCCGTAGAGACCCTTTTCGTCGTTGCTGCTGTTGACGTACGAGGAATACTCGTGCGCGTACTCGGAGTTCGAGTGGTCGGTGATGAAGCTGGTGTCCCAGTTGTCCGCCTCGTTGGCCCATTCGGGGAAGCCGGGGACATATTCATCGTAGTTCGACTTGTAGTGCTGGCGGTTCCAGAACGCCCCCGCCACGAAGCTGAGCGGGCTGTCGAAAGTCGAGACGAAGCGCAGCTCGTTGGTGAACTCGTGTTCCTTCTGCTGCGAGACGTTGTAGCTGGAGAACTCGGGGAAGGCTTCGTAGCCGTAGTCGAGGTCGAGCAGGAGGTCGGTGTTGTCGTTCTTGTAGCGGGTCTTGCGCTGCGTATAGGCCGAGACGAACACCACGTTGAGAGCGTCCTGCACGTTGCCCTCGACTTCGAGCGAGAGCATGTCGCCGATGCGGGTCGCGGGCTCGAGGTAGCGCCAGGCGCCCTGATACTTGCCTTCACCCACGACACCCGCGCTGGTGGCCGACTGGCCCTCGGTGTGGGTGCGCTGGTGGGCGTAGGTGACGTAGGCCTTGAAGTCGTCGGTGAAGAAGCCGAGCTGGTTGCGCGTGGTGAACGTGCGTTCGAAGTTCACGTCGCTGTAGGAATTGAAGTTCTCGGCCTTGTCCGCATCGGTGCCCATCGGGTTGCTGGTATCGCCGGGCTGCGGGTTCGAGACGCCCGGCTCCTTGAGCACGTAGGGGTAATCGATATAGCCCGGCGTGTAGTAATAGCCGGTGACCGAGCGGAACGCGATGTGGTCCTTGACGATCGGGATGTTGACCATCCCGTAGCCGTTGTACCCGGTGTTCTTGGAATGGGCCATGTCGAACACCTGGCCGTGCAGTTCGGCCGAGTATTCGGTCGCGTCGGGCCGGTTGGGGATGTTGCGCATCGCGCCCGCGAGCGTACCCAGGCCGTAGAGCGTGCCTTGCGGGCCGAGCAGCGTTTCGACGCGGTTGATGTCGATCAGCTTGAAGTCGTAGTACATCGGCACTTCGCCGAGGTACATGCCGACCGCCGAGTTCGAGTTGTCGCCGCCGCTGGCGTCGGTGTCGCTCGCCGAAAGACCGCGCATGACGATGGTGCCCGCGCCGCGCGGGCCGGTGTCGACGATGGTCACGCCCGGCGTGAAGGCGCCCAGGTTGCGCATGTCGTCGATGTGCTGGTCCTGCAGGTCGCTGCCGCTCACCGCGCTGATGTTGATCGGCGTTTCCATGATCGTGGTGTCACGGCGGGTGGCCGACACGATGATGGTGTTGCCATCGCTGGCACCGGCGTCAGCCGCGGGGGCTTCGTCGGCCAGCGCGGGGGCGGCGGCCAGCGCGCAGCTGATGACGGTTGCGGAAAGAAGTCCTGCCCTGATTCGTGTCCTGTACGACATTGGTTACCTCGTCTTGTGCTGGGTCTTGTTCTGTCTGTGGCGCTCGCCTCGCCGGATTGCCCTCAATCCGAAAAAAGCCAGGCCTGAAAATGCCCGGATGGCGGTGAGCGTGGGTGCATGGAGCGTCGGTCTTGCGTGGCCGGGGCCACGGATCGTGGTGCGAAGCCCTGGCTTTCCCGGCGTCTTGCCGGAGCTGGCCTGGGAGGGCTTGGGGGCGGTATGTCCGGTGGCCGGGACCTTGCTTCCCGGGAATCGCGCTCAATGCGCGCCGGACGACGGCGTCGCGCGCTTTTCCTTCAAGCGCGCGAGGATCGGTTGAAAGGGGAACAGGAACTGCTCGGCGATCGAGAGGCGCTTGCGCTCGTCCTGACCGACCACGCTGGCCTCGCCTTCGCGATAGGTGCCCATCAGCCGGTCGAGCAGGATCAGCGAATTGGCGTAGTTGCAGCGCGTGCTTTCGTAGTCGGTCGAATGGTGCAGGCTGTGGTGGCGGATGGTGGTGAAGAAGAACGCGTAAAAGCGCGGCGGGTCCGAGCGCACGTTGGCGTGCGCATACGTCGAGATCGCGCCGAGCAGGTTGAACGCGCAGAGCACCGGCGTCGTCGCGAAATCGAAGAAGGCCAGCACGCTCAGGCTGATCAGGAACAGCTCGATCGGATTGCCGACATAGCCCTTCATCGCGTTGAGCTGGGTGATGTGGTGGTGCGGCGCGTGGGTCAGCCAGAAGGGATGCCAGTTGTGCATCAGGCGGTGCATCCAGTACTGGCCGAATTCGAACAGCACGATGACCATGGCGACCTGGACCAGGAACGGCAGCTGGCCGACCCAGGGGGTGGCGATGCCGAGCGACTGCTTGATCGCGTGGAGCGGGGTTTCGGCCAGGTGCTCGCTCAGCCAGGAGATCACGGTGTAGCCGAGCAGGACGTAGAACACGTCGGTCAGGAACTCGCGCCGGTCGAGCCGCCAGCCGCGATGGCGTTCCAGACCCCATTCGAGCAGCTGGACGAAAGCGGTGGTAAGCCCTCCGGCGACGATCAGCGCCCACGAATTGTCGACCAGGCTCTTGGGGCCGAACATCCAGAAGGCGACGATGGCGATGAGCGTTGCGGGCGGAAGAAGATTGACGAGGCGGGTGGCCAGCGACGGCGTGCCGGGCGCGCCGTGAGTGGCGCGCGGATCGTCACGCGTGACGGCGGTCGGGGCATCAGGTGAACCTGACTGGTAGGCCGGCAATCGATCCATAGAAAATCTCCCCTATCGAGCTGCGCCGCAGCTCAACGTCCCAGATCTTCTCCCCCACTCCTGAACCGCTCTGTCCGGCGATGCCCAACACGGTATTGATATTACAGATTGCGTCAAGAGTATTAATTTGTGCGTCGCAAAATGCGGCAGGGAGGGGGTGGAGGGGTCAAGAAAGCGCCGTTTTTCAAACTTCTTTGAGGCGCAGGGAAAGGACGCCCTCGCCGTGTTCGGGCACGGTGGAGGGCGCTTCGGGGCGTGGGGCTGCGCGGTTGTGATGGAATCGCCACAGTGCCCGGCGCGGCTTGAACACGCGGGACGAGCCGAGGGAGGGGCGGTGTAACGCGGTCCAAATTCGCCCGACGGTGATATTACTCACACTTAACAAGCGTAATATTTGTCATGGACAAGCCCCACCTTTTCAGCGAATGAAGACGTACAACGGCAGCGGTTTAGGCGTTCGTCCACGACCGCCCCGAACGCGAAAGCACGAGGATTGGCGAAGCGCACGATGACCACCGAACTTGCCCGACTCAGCATGAGTCTTCCCGCTGATCTGTTTCGCCAGCTGGACGTCATGGTCGAGGAGAGGGGCCTTCCCTCACGGTCGCAGCTCATCGCCGAGCTGATTCGTCATGCGCTCGCCAAGCACGAGGCGCGCACCCGTC
The DNA here is from genome assembly GCF_022832435.1 of Novosphingobium organovorum. GTDB lineage: Bacteria > Pseudomonadota > Alphaproteobacteria > Sphingomonadales > Sphingomonadaceae > Novosphingobium > Novosphingobium organovorum. The sequence continues at coordinate 26,803 of NZ_JALHLF010000032.1, forward strand.
CCGACGAGATGCTCGCCGGAACGCTGACCATCGTCTACCGTGGCGATCGCGGCCGCGTGCGCCAGCAGCTGGCCGAACGCCAGCACGAGTTCCTCAAGGAAGTGATCTCTTCGCAGCACGTCTTCCTCGAGGATGACCAGTCGCTCGAAGTCCTGTTGGTGCAGGGGCCGGCGGTGCGGCTCGACGAGATGTGCGACGCGCTGCGCGGCATCCGGGGCGTGAGCCAGCTCGAACTGGTGACGACGACTGCGCTGCTCCCGCCGCTGCATGAGCAGGACGGTCTCGACGAGACGGCCGGTGTCGTCGCCGCGCACGGCGCTCCGGACGCCGAAGCGGTTCTTCCCTGACACGCACCTGACGGCCGCGCTGCGCCGGCCGGCGGAGGCGGCCGTTCGCCCCCGCCGGCCGGCGCCCGCGCCCACTTCAGGGCAGGCCCCCGGCGTGTGGGGGAGTGTCTGTCCTGCGCGCGCGGGTTTGGCTTGCGGGTATTACACAATCTTCGTCACGTAATAAATTTTGGATGGACAAGGCCGTCATTTCCCGCAATGCTGCGATGCGAAAGGGGACTGAGTCATGATCCAATCCATTCGGAACGTCGCGAAGGCCGCCATGATCGCCGGAGCGCTTCTGACGGCCTCCTGCTCAGGCCCGTCGGACAAGCCGCAAGGCGAGCAGAAGGTCTTCAACATCGGCTGGTCGATCTACGCCGGCTGGATGCCCTGGCCCTATGCGCAGCAGGCCGGCATCGTGAAGAAGTGGGCCGACAAGTACGGCATCACGATCAACATCGTGCAGGTCAACGACTACGTCGAATCGGTCAACCAGTACACCGCCGGCAAGCTCGATGGGGTGACCGTCGCCAACATGGACGCGCTGACCATCCCGGCCGCGGGCGGCAAGGACACCAGCGCGATCATCGTGGGCGACTATTCGAACGGCAACGACGGCGTGCTGATGAAGGGCAGTGACAATCTGCGCGACATCAAGGGCAAGAGCGTCAACCTGGTCGAGCTTTCGGTCTCGCACTACCTGCTCGCCCGCGCGCTCGATTCGGTGGGCATGTCGCTGCGCGACGTGAAGACCGTGAACACCGCCGATGCCGACATCGTGGGCGCTTTCGCCAGCCCCGACGTGCAGGCCGCAGTCGCCTGGAACCCGCAGCTGCTGATGATGAAGAAGCAGGCGGGCGCGCACGAAGTGTTCAGCTCGGCCGACATTCCCGGCGAGATCCTCGACCTCCTGGTGGTCGATACCAAGACGCTCAAGGCCAACCCCAAGCTGGGCAAGGCGCTGGCAGGCATCTGGTACGACACTGTCAAGCTGATGAAGGAGCAGAACGCAGAAGGGGAGGCCGCGCGCGCCGCGATGGCCAAGCTTGCGGGTGCTTCGACCCAGCAGTTCGACGACCAGCTCAAGACCACCTACCTCTACGCCGATCCCAAGGAAGCGGTTGCCGCGACCGACGATCCCGCGCTTATCAAGACGATGACCCGGGTGCGCGACTTCAGCTTCTCCAAGGGGCTGTTCAACGGCGCGACCTCGGCCGATGCGGTGGGCATGTCCTTCCCCGGCGGCAAGACGCTGGGCGATGCCCAGAACGTGACGCTGCGCTTTGACGACAGCTTCATGAAGATGGCTGCCGACGGCAAGCTCTGAACGGGTGCACGGCGGCCCCGCCGGGGTCGCCGGTCCGACCGAATACCGCTGACCGGGCCATCCGCCCGATCGCGCCAAGCAAGGGTGTGGCCCGTCTATGCGTTGGGTGAATCGCCAGGTCGGCCGCAGTGGCCGCCTGTTCCTGGGATCGGCTCCGATCCTGCTGCTGGTCTTCGTCTATCTGATCTTGGCGGTCCAGCGCCACGAGGCCAATCCGGCGGACAAGATCCTGCCGCTGCCCTCGGCCATGGTCCATTCGATGGCCGCGCTCATCCTCGAGCCGGACAAGCTGAGCGGGCAGCTGGTGTTCTGGGCCGACACCCTCGCCAGCCTCCAGCGGCTGGGGCTGGGGCTGGGCATCGCGACGCTGATGGCGCTCGCGGTCGGGCTCGTCATCGGCATCCTGCCGCCGGTGCGCGCCACGCTCGGGCCGCTGGTTACCGGTATCGCGGTGATCCCGCCGATCGCGTTGCTGCCGATCCTGTTCATCGCGCTGGGGCTGGGCGAAACCGCCAAGGTCGCGCTGATCGTCATCGGCATCGCGCCGGTCATGATCCGCGACGTGGCTGGCCATGTTAACGCGCTCCCGCGCGAACTCATCATCAAGGCCCAGACGCTGGGGGCGAGCAGCTGGCAGGTGATCCTGCGCGTCGCGCTGCCCCAGGCGATGCCGCGGCTGATCCAGGCGATCCGCCTGGCGCTCGGCCCGGCCTGGGTGTTCCTGATCTCGGCCGAGGCGATCGCTTCGGACCAGGGCCTGGGCTACCGCATCTTCCTTGTCCGTCGCTATCTCTCGATGGACGTCATCCTGCCCTATGTGGCGTGGATCGCGCTGCTGGCGATCGCGATGGATTTCGCGCTCGTCTTCCTCAGCCGCCGCGCGTTCCCCTGGGCTCACGGAGAAGGCCATTGAGCGCGCTCCTCAGTCTGCGCAACCTGTGGGTCGAGTATGGTGACAAGATCATCATCGAGAACCTCAGCCTCGATATCGAGGAAGGCGCCTTCGTCTCGGTGGTCGGCCCTTCTGGGGCAGGCAAGAGCAGTTTCCTGCGCCTGATCCTGGGGCAGGAGGCGCCCGCGCGCGGCGAGATCCGGCTCGACGACACGCCGCTGGTGCCCGAATGCGGACCCGATCGCGGCGTGGTGTTCCAGCGCTATTCGGTCTTCCCGCACCTCTCGGCGCTACGCAACGTGATGTTCGGCGCGGAGTGCGAGGAGGCCCCGTTCTCGGCCCGCCTGTTCGGCGCGGCGCGGCGCAAGGCGCGCGACGACGCGGCCGAGATGCTCCACGCGGTCGGCCTCGGCGCGAGCATGGACAGTTACCCCGCGCAGATGTCGGGCGGCATGCAGCAGCGCCTGGCGATCGCGCAAGCGCTCATCAAGCGCCCGCGCATCCTGCTGCTCGATGAACCTTTCGGCGCACTCGATCCGGGTATCCGCGCGGACATGCACGAGCTCATCACCCGGCTGTGGCGCGACTATTCGCTGACCATCATCATGGTGACGCACGACATCCGCGAGGCGTTCACGCTGGGCACGCGCGTTCTTGCGCTCGACAAGCGCCGCCACGACCCGCACGCGCCGCACCGTTACGGCGCCACGGTGGTTTACGACATCCCGCTCGACAAGGAGCGCAGCAAGGTCGTCTATCACAGCGAACGTATTACTATTGACGAAGTTAGTAATAACTGAGAGAGGATTCGCATGAGTTCCGAATCCTCCTCGCTCGCTCGGCTGAGCATGAGCCTTCCGGCCGAACTGTTCCGGCAGCTCGACGTGATGGTGGCCGAGCGGGGGCTTCCCTCGCGCTCGCAGCTGATCGCGGAACTCATCCGCCAGGCGCTGGCCGAGCACGAATCGCTGTTCCACCCCGACGAGATGCTCGCCGGTACGATCACCATGGTTTACCGCGGCGAGCGCGGGCGCATGCGCCACCAGCTCTTCCGCACGCAATCGGGCTTCCTCAAGGAAGTCATTTCCTCGCAGCATATCTTTCTCGAGAACGACAAGTCGCTGGAAGTCCTGCTGGTGCAGGGGCCTTACGCCCGCCTCAAGGAGCTGTGCGATGCCATTCGCCGGCTGCGCGGGCTCCAGCAGGTCGAACTCGTCACCACGACCTCCCTCCTGCCGCAACTGCACAACCAGTCGGGCGGCCGGACATCTTCTTCGACAGGAGCGAACGCATGACACAGACCCTGGAAAACCCCCTCGCGGCGCGTGACCACGCGCGCAGCATGGACGGCACCGTGGTGGAGAGCATGCCGATCCTGCCGCCGGTTGCCGACGATCTGCCCGCAGGGGTCGATCCCGCCGATCTGGTGTGGGAGGAAACCATTGCCGCAGGTGGCGGCTCGAGCCGCCGCCTGGCGCGCGGTTCGCGCCTGCGCCTGATCGATCTCAAGGGCGATGCCTGCGCCTCGCTGCTGGTGTTCAACGCCGAGCAGCCGGCCGAGCGGCTCAACGTTGCTGACACCGTCAAGGTCCAGTGGAACGCCTATCTGGGCAAAGGCCAGCTGCTGCTTTCCGACATGGGCCGCGTGATGATGTCCTTCGAGGAAGACAGCGCGGGCACGCACGACTGTTTTTGCGGCACCAGCAACGCGGACGGCGCCAAGGCCAAGTACGGCGCGATGGACGGCTATGTCCTCAACGGGCGCGACCGCTTCGTGAACGGGGTTGCCAAGCACGGCCTTGGCCGGCGCGACGTGCACCCGTGCATCAACCTGTTCAAGGGCGCCAGAATTGAGAAGGACGGCACCATCACGCCTGATGTCGGCCCGTTCGAGGCCGGACGCGAGGTGATCCTGCGCGCCGAGATGGACGTGATCGTGGTCATCGCCAACTGCCCCCACGTGATGGACCCGCGCGAGGAATGGAGCGTCACTCCGCTGCGCGCGAGCGCCTGGCGCGGACCCGTCACGAGCGAGGACGACGCCTTGCGCAACGCGAGCCCCGAAGGGCGCCGCGCCTTCCTCAACACCGAAGACTACTACCGTCGTTGAAAGGAGCCTTTGCAATGACCGCAGATCCTTACCTGGCCGATCTTACCGGCTCCGTGGTCCACGACGAGACCGTTCCCGCCCGCGCGCCCTGGCTGCACCACGTCAAGGCCGGGCAGAGCCTGCGCATCGTCGATCTTGAAGGCAACCAGGCCGTCGATTTCCTGATCTATGCCGAGGCCGACGACACCGAGCGCTACAGCGCGCAGGACACCGTTTCGGCGCAGGGCAACCTGTTCCTGCGCGAAGGCACGCGCCTGCTCTCGAACGAGGGGCGCGCGATGATGACCATCACGGGAACCTCGGTCGCCTACCACGACACCATCGGCGGGGCGTGCTCGTGCGAGTCCAACACGCTGCGCTATGGCCACCACACCAAGGCCCAGCACGCCTGCGTCGAGAACTTCCTGCACGCCAACCTGCTCGAAGGGCGTTCCAAGCGCGACATCGTCTCGAACATCAATTTCTTCATGAACGTTCCGGTCGAGGATGACGGCGCGCTGGGAATTGTCGATGGCATTTCCGCGCCCGGCCTCACGGTCGATCTGCGCGCCGAGATGGACGTGATCCTCGTCGTCTCCAACTGCCCGCAGATCAACAACCCGTGCAACGGCTTCAACCCCACGCCCGTGCGGATGATTGTGACGCAATGACCTTCGACACCGTTCTGATCGCGAACAGGGGCGCGATCGCAACTCGGATCATCCGCACCTTGCGGACCATGGGGCTGCGTTCGGTCGCGGTCTATTCGAAGGCCGACGAAGGCTCGCTCCATGTGTCGCTGGCGGATGAAGCGGTGTGCATCGGCGAGGCGCGGCCGGCCGAGAGCTACCTCAACATCGCGGCGATCATCGAGGCTGCGAAGAAGACCGGCGCCGGGGCGATCCATCCCGGCTACGGCTTCCTGTCCGAAAACCTCGACTTCGCGCAGGCCTGCGCCGATGCGGGGATCGTGTTCGTCGGGCCCACGCCCGACAATATCGCGACCTTCGGCCTCAAGCACTCGGCCCGCGCGCTGGCCGCGGCCCACGACGTTCCGCTCGCACCGGGCACCGACCTTTTGACCGACGAGGAGGAAGCCGTCAGCGCCGCCGCGTCGATCGGTTATCCGGTCATGCTCAAGGCGACCGCGGGCGGCGGCGGTATCGGCATGCGCGTGTGCGAAAACGAGGCCGACGTGCGCGATGGCTTCGCCGCGGTCAAGCGCCAGGGCCAGGCCAGCTTCGGCGATGCGGGCGTGTTCCTCGAAAGCTTCATCCGCCGCGCGCGCCACATCGAGGTGCAGCTGTTCGGCGATGGCGAGGGCAAAGTCGTGGCGCTTGGCGAACGCGACTGCTCGCTCCAGCGCCGCAACCAGAAGGTGGTCGAGGAATCGCCCGCGCCCTGCCTGCCTGAGGCGGTGCGCCGCGCACTGATCGCCTCGGCCATCCGGCTGGGCGAGGCGGCCAACTACCGTTCGGCGGGCACCGTGGAGTTCCTCTACGACGCCGACAAGGAGCAGTTCTTCTTCCTCGAGATGAACACCCGTCTCCAGGTCGAGCACGGCGTCACCGAAGAGGTATTCGGGGTCGATCTGGTCGAATGGATGGTGCGCGGGGCCGGGGGCGACTACGCTTTCCTCGATACCCCGATCGGCGCGCGCAAGGGCCATGCGGTGCAGCTGCGCGTCTACGCCGAGGACCCTTCGCTCGACTATCGCCCGACCACCGGCACGCTGACCAACGTCGAATTTCCCGAGGACATCCGGGTCGAGACCTGGGTTGCGGGCGGCAGCGAGATTTCGGCCTGGTACGATCCCATGCTGGCCAAGCTCATCGTCCACGCGCCCACCCGCGCCGAAGCGGTGGCGGCGGTGCAGATGGTGGCGGACACAGCGCGCATCGACGGGATAGAGACCAACTTGCGCTGGCTGCGCAAGGTCACCCGCTGCGACGAATTCACCAGCGGCGCGGTGTCGACCCGCGTGCTCGACACCATTGCCTTCCAGCCCGACGGTTTCCGTGTCGTCAGCGGCGGTACGGCAACCACCGTGCAGGACTGGCCGGGCCGCCAGAAGTACTGGGCGGTGGGCGTTCCGCCTTCGGGGCCGATGGACGACCAGTCGTTCCGTCTGGGCAACCGCCTGCTCGGCAACCCGGAAGGGACCGAAGGGCTCGAAGTGACGGTCACCGGTCCGACGCTGGCCTTCACTGCGCCGGCCCGGATCTGCCTGATGGGCGCTGATTTTGGCGCGCGGCTTGACGATACGCCGCTCGAACGTGGGATCGTGGTCGAGGTCGCGGCGGGCCAGACGCTGGCGATGGGCCGGGCGACCGGCGGCGGCATGCGCGGCTACATCCTGTTCGCCGGCGGGCTCGACGTCGCGCCTTATCTCGGCAGCCGTTCGACCTTCGAGCTGGGCCAGTTCGGCGGTCCCGCCGCGCGGCGCCTGCTTGCGGGCGACACGCTGCACTTCGCGCACCGCGATACCGGTGCGGCGCTGGCCCCGGTCGGCGTCCCGGCGGTCTCGAACGAGTGGACGCTGCGCGTGCTTTACGGCCCGCACGGCGCGCCCGACTTCTTTACCGATGCGGACATCGCCACCGTGGTCGGCGCGGAATGGCAGGTCCACTACAACTCGAACCGCACCGGCGTGCGTCTGGTCGGGCCCAAGCCCGAATGGGCGCGCACCGATGGCGGCGAGGCGGGGCTTCACCCCTCGAACATCCACGATAACCCCTACGCCATCGGTGCGGTCGACTTCACCGGCGACATGCCGATCATCCTGGGGCCGGACGGTCCCTCGCTCGGCGGGTTCGTGTGCCCCTTCGTGGTGATCGCGGCGGACCTGTGGAAGGTCGGCCAGCTCACCGCAGGCGACAAGGTGCGCTTTGCGCCGGTGACGATGGACGTCGCCGCCGCTGCCGATGCGGCGCAGCGCGCCTTCATCGGCGCGGGCAAGGCGCTGGCCGAAACCCCGGTCAGCGAAATCGCGGCGCTCAGCCCGATCCTGGCCGAACTGCCCGAAGGGCCGGGCCGTCCGCGCACGGTCTATCGCCAGCAGGGCGATCGCAACATCCTTATCGAGTACGGCGCGATCGTGCTCGATATCGAGCTGCGCATCCGCGTCCACGCGCTGATGGCCGAGCTTGAGCGCATGGCGCTGCCCGGCGTGATCGACATCGTGCCCGGCATCCGTTCGCTTCAGTTCCACTTCGACGGGCAGGTGCTGGGCCAGCAGGAGGCGCTGGCCGCGCTGATCGCGGCCGAGGAGCGGCTGGGCGACCTGGAGGACTTCACCGTCCCCTCGCGCATCGTCCACCTGCCGATCAGCTGGCGCGATCCGGCGACGATCGAGACCATCCAGAAGTACATGAGCCTGGTGCGCGACGATGCGCCCTGGTGCCCGGACAACATCGAGTTCATCCGCCGCATTAACGGCCTTCCCGATGCCGACGCGGTCGAGAACCTGGTGTTCGATGCCAACTACATCGTGCTGGGCCTGGGCGACGTCTATCTTGGCGCCCCGGTGGCGACCCCGATGGACCCGCGCCATCGCCTCGTCACCACCAAGTACAACCCGGCCCGCACCTGGACTCCGCCCAACGTGGTGGGCATTGGCGGCGCGTACATGTGCATCTACGGCATGGAAGGGCCGGGCGGCTACCAGCTGTTCGGGCGCACCATCCAGGTGTGGAACACCTACCGCCAGACCCAGGCCTTCACCGAGGGCAAGCCCTGGCTGCTGCGCTTCTTCGACCAGATCCGCTTCTACCGGGTGAGCCCGGAGGAACTGGTCGACTGGCGCCGCGAGTTCCCCAATGGGCGCCGGGAGATCCGCATCGAGCCGTCCGAGTTCCGTCTGGCCGACTACCGGGCGTTCCTTTCGGAAAACGCTGAATCGATCGCGCAATTTCAGGCTACGCGCGAAGCTGCGTTCGACGAGGAACGCGCCGAATGGCAGCGTCTGGGCGAGTTCGACCGCGTGGCGGCGGCCGAAGCGGTCGAGGAAGAGGCTCCGGCCGAAGTCGAGGTGCCCGAAGGCGCCGACCTCATCGAGGCCCCCTATGGCGGCGTCGTCTCGCAACTGCTGGTGTCGCCGGGCGACACCGTGGCCGCGGGCGATCGGATCGCGGTGGTCGAGGCGANGCGCCGACCTCATCGAGGCCCCCTATGGCGGCGTCGTCTCGCAACTGCTGGTGTCGCCGGGCGACACCGTGGCCGCGGGCGATCGGATCGCGGTGGTCGAGGCGATGAAGATGGAAGCGCCGGTCGAAAGCCCCGGAGCGGGCACGATCGCGGCGATCTACATGGAAGAGGGCAAGTCCCTGCAACCCGGCTCGCCGATGCTGGCCCTCACGAGGAGCGCATGATGGACCTCAACCGTCGCAAGGCCGGAGAGATTGCCGCCGCGGTCAACGCGGGTACGCTGAGCGCGCTCGCGGTGGCCGAAGAAACGTTGAAGCGGCTCGAGGCCTACGACGCCGTTCAGCCGCAGATCTGGATCAGCCGGGCATCCCCCGAGGCCTTCCTCGCCGCCGCGCGCACCGTCGATGCGCGCGTCGCGGCGGGGGAGAACCTGCCGCTCGCCGGGGTGCCATTCGCGGTGAAGGACAACATTGATGCCGCCGGGCTGGAGACGACGGCCGCGTGCCCGGCCTTCGCCTATGCGCCCGAGGCCGATGCCACCGTGGTCGCAAGGCTGCGCGCGGCTGGCGCGATCCTTGTGGGCAAGACCAACCTGGATCAGTTCGCCACCGGGCTCGTCGGCACGCGCAGCCCTTATGGCATTCCGCGCAACGCTTATAACCAGGCCTATGTCAGTGGTGGGTCGAGCTCGGGCTCGTCGATCGCGGTGGCGGCGGGGCTCGTGCCCTTTGCACTGGGAACCGATACGGCGGGCTCTGGACGCGTTCCGGCCGCGTTCAACCATCTTGTCGGCTTCAAGCCGACCAAGGGGCGCTGGAGCACCAAGGGGCTGGTCCCGGCCTGCCGCACGATCGACTGCATCACCGTGTTCACCGACGACACCGCCGATGCGCGGCTGGTCGACACGGTGATCGCGGGCTTCGACGTTGCCGATCCCTATTCCAAGCCGCTCGCCGACAGGCCGCTGGCGCCCAGGGTCATCGGCGTACCGCGCCGCGACCAGCGCCAGTTCTTCGGCGATGCGCAGTCGGAATACTTCTACGATCAGGCGCTCGCGACGCTGGCGCAAAGCGCCACGATCGTCGAGATCGACTACGCGCCGCTGCAGGAAGCTGCGCTGCTGCTCTACGGCGGGCCCTGGGTGGCCGAACGCACCGCCGCGATCGAGAGCCTGCTCCGAAACGATCCCGAGGCGATCGACCCTGTCGTGCGCGAAGTGGTCGAACCGGGGCTGGAGATCGGCGCGGTCGAACTGTTCAACGGCATCTACCGCATGGCCGCGCTCAAGCGCCACGCCGACCTGTTGTGGAACGAGGTCGACATGCTGGTCTTCCCGACGACGGGCACGACCTACCGTGTCAGGGAACTGGCTGCCGCGCCCGTCGCGCTCAACAGCAACCTTGGCGCCTATACCAATTTCGTGAACCTGCTCGACATGGCGGCGCTCGCCGTGCCGGTGGGCGTTCGCGAGAACGGGACCGGTTTTGGCATCACGCTGATCGGACCCGCCGATACCGACCGCGCGCTGCTCGATGCAGCGGATGCCTTCGCCTCCGCGCGCGCGCCTGTGCCTTTGCCACCGCTTGATCTTGAGGGACGTATGGAAACTGTAAAGCTTGCCGTTGTTGGTGCTCACCTGAAGGACATGCCGCTGCACTGGCAGCTGACTTCGCGCAACGCGACCTTCATCGGCGCGTTCGAGACCGCGCCGAGCTACCGCCTCTACGCGCTCGCCAATTCGACCCCGCCCAAGCCCGCGCTGGTGTTCGAGGAAGGCGGCACGAGCCTGCCGGTCGAAGTGTACGAGCTGGGCGCGGCCGAATTCGGCAGCTTCGTGGCCGAAGTGCCCGCGCCTCTGGCGATCGGCACGGTGACGCTGGCCGACGGGACGAGCGTCAAGGGCTTCGTGTCCGAACCGCGCGCGACGATCGGCGCGAGCGACATCACGGCGCTGGGCGGCTGGCGCAACTACATCGCCAGTCTCGCCTGATTGGGCCTGACCGGCCACGACGAACTTCCTTCGGGTCGCACAAATCCGTTTGCCGAAGGACACAAGAGGGGACCTTGATGAACACGTTGAAGCTCATGATCGCCACAACGGCGGCCGCTTTCGCAAGCCTTGCCTCCCCCGCCTTCGCGCAAGGGGAGCAGGTCATCAAGGTCCCCGGATTTGCCGATTTCCTCGCCGTTGACGGCGATACGGTGTGGACCACCAACCGGGGCCGCGTCGAGCGGTGGTCGCACACCAGGAAGCTCGCCGAAGTGCCGCTCGGCCATCCCTGCGGCGCGATGAGCGTGGCGGCGGGATCGCTGTGGGTGGCGGATTGCGGCGCGGGCACGGTCAACCGGATCGACATTGCGACCGGCAAGCTGGTCGCATCGATCTACACCGGCATCGCCAACCCCAAGGGCGAACTCAACGTCGCTGTGGGCGCGGGTTCGGTCTGGGTGGCGAACAATCCCAATGGCCAGATCGCGCGGATCGATCCGGCCACCAACACCGTCACCGCGCACGTCACGGTCGATCCGGGCACCTGGTATCTTTCCTTTGGTCTGGGCCAGCTGTGGGCGGTGAGCGCCGACAAGCAGAGCCTCCAGCGCATCGATCCGCAGACCAATACCGTTACCGGCACGGTCGCGCTCGGCAAGGTGCCGGGCTTCCTCGTCGCGGGTGAGGGTGCAGTCTGGGTGCAGGAGCAGGGCGATGGCACGCTGGCCAGGATCGATCCCGCAACCGTCACCGTCACCGGCCGGGTCAAGGTCGGTGCGAACCTCAAGTGGGGGGACATCGACACCGGCGCGGGCAAGGTCTGGCTGCGCACCACCGACGATCAGGTCTTCGCGGTGATCGATGCCGCGACGATGACGATCGACGCGCGCGTGGGCAAGGCGGCGGGAAGCGGCGCGCTGCGCTTCACCCCCGATGGCGTGTGGACCACCGCACACGACGAGCATACGCTCACCTGGTGGCCCAGGGCCATGCTCGACGCTGCATTGCCGCGCTGATCGGGACGACCCCGGCAAACACGAAAAGGGCCACCCGCCGGGTGGCCCTTTTGCCTTGAGGCGCGCGCCCGATCAGAACTTCAGGCCCGCCGTGATGCCGTAGGTGCGCGGTGTGCCGACGTGGTTGTAGTCGAGCCCGAAGCCGTCCATCAGGTCGATGCGCGAGGTGAAGTACTGCTTCTTGGTCGCGTTCTTGATCCAGGCGGACAGGTTCCACAGACCATCGGCGCTTTCATAGTCGATATGCCCTGAAAGCAGCGCGTAACCGCCCTGGCGCAGCCGCGCGACGTTGACCATCTCGAAATACTGGCCCGCCTGATAGGCGACCTCGGGATGGAACGAAAGCGTGCCCGAGGGGCCGTCGAAGGCGGTTATGTCGATCCCCAGGTTGCCGGTGAAATGCGGCGCGTTGGCGAGCTGGTTGCCCGCCACGTTGGTGCCGCTCACCGTACCGCTGAGGATTTTGGTGGCGAGCAGGCCGATCCCGCCGTGGATATTGAGCCAGCTTGCGGCGATCGCCGTCAGGTCCGCCTCGGCGCCGTAGATGCGCGACTTGGGGACGTTGAGCAGCGTCTGCACCGCGGTTGAGGGATCGACGTTGACGAACTGCTGGTTGCGGTAGTCGTAGTAGAACGCCGCGGTGTTGAGCGTCACCGCCCGGCCCAGCAGCTGGGTCTTGGCGCCCACTTCGTAGGAGGTGACCTTTTCGGCCTTGGCGATCGAAAGTTCGGACGCATCGAAGAAGGCCTGCGCGTTGAAGCTGGGCGCGCGGTAGCTCAGGCTCACGCTGGCGTAGAGCAGGGTGCCGCCGTCGAACCTGTAGTCCGCGCCCAGCTTGCCCGAGAGGTTGTCGGTCGAGAAGCGCAGCGAGGAGGAGGGGATGAGGTTGAGCACCTCCACTTCGTCCACGCCCAGCGCGTCGGACGTGAAGTCGTACTGGCGTCCGGTGTCGTGGGTGTAGCGCAGCCCGCCGTGCAGCGTGACGTGTCCGCCCAGCTTGTAGGACAGGTCGGTATAGGCCGCGAGGCTCTTCTTGATCTGGTCGAAGCGGTTGCGGAACTGGCAGGCCAGGCTGAGTTCGCTATCGACGCAGTCGGTGTAGTCGATCGTCCCGTCGGCGTTCACGTCGGTATCGGTGGCAAGGTGCATCGTGCTCGAATTGAACACTTTTTCGCGGTTGAAATAGAGCCCGGCGATAAAGTCGAACGGCCCGCCGGTATCGCTGGTGAGGCGCAGGTCCTCGGCGAACTGGCTGGCCTTGTCGTCGTAGTCGATCTCGATCAGCTGGCTTGCCTGCCCGTCGCTGTCCTCGCGAAAGTGGAGATAGCCCTTGTCCCAGGCGGTGATGCTGGTGAGGGTGAGCGTGTCGGACAGGTCGATGTCGGTGTGCAGCGCGAGCGAATAGGTGCGCGCGCGGCGCCGCTCGGTGACGTCCGAGGCGATTTCCCATTTGCCAAGCCCGGCGCGGTTGTCGGCCGTCGGCTGGGCGTAGATGCCATAGTTGGTCGGGTCCTGGTAGCTTGTCGAACCTTGCGCCACGAAGCGCACGCTCGAACTGGGTTCGTAGCGCAGCGTGGCGCGCACACCATATTCGCGCACGCCGCCAGGATCGGGCACGCCCTCGACCACGTTGTGGAACCAGCCGTTGGCCTTGGAATAGGTGCCCGCCACGCGCAGCGCCGCCTTGTCGCCCAGCGGCAGGTTGATCGCGCCGTTGAGATCGACCCGGTCATAATTGCCGAAACCGAGGTTGGCGTAACCGCTTGTCTCGCCCAGCTTTGCGGTGCGGCTGATGATGTTGACCGCGCCGCCCGTGGTATTCTTGCCGTAGAGCGTGCCCTGCGGCCCGCGCAGCACCTCGACCCGTTCCAGATCGTACATCGCTACGCCCAGGAAGGCGAAGTTGCCCTTGTAGACTTCGTCGTAATAGGTCGCGACCGGGCTTGCCTGGTTGAGCGAGTAGTCGGACATCGACACCCCGCGCAGCGCGAAGATCGGGGTGTTGTCGCCCACGATCGAACTGAGCTGGAGGTTGGCGACCTTGGTCACCAGCGAATCCACGCTGTCCATGCGCCCCTTGGCGAGCGCGTCGCCACCGATCGCGGAAATCGAGATCGGGACCGACTGGATGTTCTCGGATCGCTTGGTTGCGGTGACGACGATTTCACCCGGCTGCGGTGCGCTCGGTTCGGCTGCGGCCTGCCCCCAGGCCGGCGCCGAGACGAGTGCGGCGCCGAGCGCCAGTGCAGAGGGCAGGAGAGGCGATTTCCTTCTCGACATGGAGTGATGGTTCCCTGTTTGCTGTGTGTTCTTGATTAGGGGCGCGTGGGGTCCCCGGCCGCGATCGCGGCGATCAGGCGGGCGCGCCAGGCGGCGCGCTCCA